>CAZZAW010000095.1:0-8996 GCA_964652405.1 uncultured Ramlibacter sp. | reverse complement strand
CGAGCCGCCGACGGGATTGCGGAAGCGGTACACGGGTTGCACGCCCTGCGGCACCGGCGGCAGCGTCTTGCCGGGCTCGGGGCGCCAGGTGCCGTCGTAGCGCGGCTTCTCCTTGGCCGCCATCTGCCGCTCGCGCAACGCGTCCAGTTCCGCCACGCTCATGTAGCACGGGTAAACCAGCTCGCGCGCCTTCATCTGCTCGATGACCTCGCGGTAGCGGTCCATCCGCTGCATCTGGTAATAGGGCCCTTCGTCATGGTCCAGGCCGAGCCAGGCCATGCCTTCCAGGATGACGTCCACGGCCGCCTGCGAGGACCGCTCGACGTCGGTGTCCTCGATGCGCAGGATGAAGGCGCCGCCCTGCGAACGGGCGAACGCCCAGGGATAGAGCGCCGAGCGGATGTTGCCGAGGTGGATGAAGCCGGTCGGGGACGGCGCGAAGCGGGTGCGGATGGTCATTGGGGGCTATTTTCGCAGGCGGCCGCCCGGCGGCCGGTGGCAGGCCCGCGCAGCGCCAAGCCCCCATTCATATGATGGTCATCATATTAAGGTATCGTCCGGGCCATGAATGACGCGCAGGCCCCTCCCAATCGCAAGCAGCAGACGCACGACCGCATCGTGGACACCGCGGCCGGCGTGCTGCGCGAGTCGGGCTTCAGCGGCGTGGGCGTGGCCGACATCATGAGGCGCGCCGGCCTCACGCACGGCGGCTTCTACGCGCACTTCGCCTCGCGCGAAGCCCTGCTGGCTGAAGCCCTGGAGCGCGCGGGCGAAGACAGCCGCCTGCGGCTGTCCCGGTCGGCCGAAGCTGCGGCGGCCCAGGGCACCAGCGCGTTCCGGGCCTTGGTGGAAACCTACCTGTCGGAGCGGCACCTGCGTGCCCCGGAGAGCGGCTGCCCGGTGGCTGCGCTCGCGTCGGAAATGCCGCGGCAGTCGGCGCAGGTGCTTCATCAGGCGCAAATGCGCTTGCGCTCGCTGGTCGAGACGGTCCAGGCCGCGCTGCCTGCGGGGCACGACGAGAAAGCCCCCGCCACCATCACTGCCCACCTGGTCGGCGCGCTGCAGATCGCGCGCGCCCTGGGCGACAACACCGCCGGGCGTGCCCAGCTTGCCGAGTCCCGGCGCTTTCTTCTCGAACAGTTCGATTCCCCCCCGCCACGGCGCTGATGCGGTGCGGCCGCCCGCCGCCCGCCGCGACCGTGAATATGACGATCATCATATACAGGAGCCTTGCATGAACATCGCCAACGCCACCCTCCTCATCACCGGTGCCAATCGCGGCATCGGGCTGGCTTTCGCACGCGAGGCGCTCGCGCGCGGCGCCAAGCGCGTCTACGCGGCCGCGCGCGACCCGGCCACGATGCGCCTGCCCGGCGTCATCACGATCCCCCTGGACGTGACCGACCCCGCACAAGTGGCGCGCGCCGCCCGCGAGTGCGGCGACGTGGACCTCCTGGTCAACAACGCGGGCATCGCGCTGACCGGGGGCTTCCTGCAGGACCCCACGCTGGAGTCCGCGCGGCGCCAGCTGGAGACCAACTTTTTCGGCATGCTGCGCATGGCGCAGGCCTTCGCTCCCGTGCTCGCGGCAAACGGCGGCGGCGCGATGCTGAACGTCCTGTCCATCGCCAGCTGGATCAACAAGCCGTTGCTGGGCACCTACGGGGCCAGCAAGTCCGCCGCCTGGGCGCTGACCAACGGCCTGCGCCACGAACTGCGCAGCCAGGGCACCCAGGTGACGGCACTGCACATGGGCTTCGTGGACACCGACCTCACGCGCGACCTGCCCGTGCCCAAGGCCACGCCGGAAGCCATCGTGCGGGCCGCCTTCGACGGCCTCGAGGCCGGGCTGGAGGAAGTGCTCGCCGACGAAGGGACCCAGGGCGTGAAGAAGTCGCTCTCGTCCGCCAAGCCCGCTTACCTGGAGGCCGCGTGAGCGCCGCAGCGGCCGCGGTGCCGATCACCGCGATCCCGCCGGCCACGCAGCGGATGCTGCGCGGCCCGGTGCTGCCCACCTTGCTCGCCTTGGCCGCGCCCAACGTGCTGGGCCTGTTTGCCAACACGGTGGTGATCGGCTACGACGGCTACATCGTCGGCCGGCTCGGCGCGGATGCGCTGGCCGGGGTGGCGCTCGTGCTGCCGCTGGCCATGCTGATGCTGCAGATGTCCGCGGGCGGGCTCGGCGGGACGACGACCGCCGCGGTGGCACGCGCGCTGGGCGCCGGCGATCCGCAGCAAGCCACGCGCCTGGCGAGGCATGCGCTGGTCGTGGGCTTGCTGGCCTCGGCCCTGTTCACCTTGCTCGCTGCCGGCCCGTGGCTGTACGCCACGCTGGGCGGCCGCGGCGGTGTGCTGGCACAAGCCAGCAGCTACGCGGCGGTGCTGTTCAGCGGCGCAGTGGCGGTCTGGTCCGTCAACGTGCTCGCGGGCGTGGCGCGGGGAGTGGGCGACATGGCGGCCGCGGCCATCGCACTGGTGGGCACCACGGCCATCCACCTGGTGCTGTGCCCCCTGCTCGTCTTCGGAGCAGGGCCCGTGCCGCCGATGGGCGTGGCCGGCGCCGCGGCCAGCACGGTCGCGTCCAACGCCGTCTCTGCGCTGGCGCTGCTCGCATGGCTGTCCCGAGGCCGCTCGCCGGTACGCATCCTGGGCGCGGGCTGGACCCTGCACCGCGCCGCCTTCCGCAGCGTGCTCGCGCTCGCGCTGCCTTCGTCGCTGGGGCCGATCCTGAGCAACGCGGCCATCCTCGTCGCGACGGCCTATGTGGGGACCTTCGGCACGCTGGCGGTGGCGGCCTACGGCATCGCGGCGCGGCTGGAGTACATCTTGGTGCCGATCGCCTTCGGCATCGGCGGGGCGCTGACGGCGATGGTCGGGGCCAACCTGGGCGCGCAGCAGGCGCCGCGGGCCAAACGGATCGCGTGGTCGGGGGCCGCGCTGGTGTGGGCGGTGACGGGCGCGATCGGAATCGCGGCCGCCCTCGAGCCCTCGGTGTGGATGCAGCTCTTCACCACCGACGCCGCCGTGCAGGCGGAAGGCAGCGCGTACCTGCGCATCGTCGGCGGCAGCTATGGCTTCTTCGGGCTGGCGCTGGCGCTCTTCTTCGCGTCCCAGGGCGCAGGCCGGATGCGCTGGCCGCTGCTGGCGAGCGCCACGCGCCTGCTGGTGGTGGCGGCAGGCGGCGGGCTCGTGCTGTACTTCGCGCCAGCCGGTTCGCAGGCGCTCTACGCCGTGATCGCCGTGGGCATGGTGGCGATGGGGCTGACCGTGGCGGCGGCGACCTGGTTCGCCGACTGGACGCCGCGGAAACCGGAACCCGTCAGCCGCAACCGCCGCTGACCGTCATAGCTGCGAGAGGCCGCGCAAGAGGTCGGCCTTGATGTCTTCCACGTGCTCCAGGCCGACGGCCAGGCGCACCAGGCCCTGGCCGATCCCGGCGGCCTGCCGCTGCTCCTCGGTCAGGCGCCCGTGCGAGGTCGTGGCCGAGTGGCTGATGATGGATTTGGTGTCGCCCAGGTTGGTGGCGATGCTCAACACCTCCACGCTGTCGATCACCTTGAAGGCGTTGCGGCGCAAAGACGCGGGGTCGCTGCCGCGCACATCGAACGAGACGATGGGCCCGCCCGAGCCGGATTGCTGGCGCAGCGCCAGTTCGTGCTGCGGGTGCGAGGCCAGGCCGGGGTAGTACACGCGGGTCACGGCCGGGTGCGACTCCAGGAAGCGCGCCACCGCGAGCGCGTTCTCCCCATGGGCCCGCATCCGCAGCGACAGCGTCTCCAGGCCCTTGAGCACCACCCAGGCGTTGAACGGGGCCAGCGTCATGCCGGCCGTGCGCACGATGGGAGCGAACACCTCGTGCACCAGCTTGGCCGGTCCGCAGATCGCGCCGGCCATCACGCGGCCCTGCCCGTCCAGGTACTTGGTGCCCGAGTGGATGACGAGATCGGCGCCGAGCTCGGTCGGGCGCTGCAGGGCCGGCGAGCAGAAGCAGTTGTCGACGGCCAGCAGCGCTCCGGCGCCGTGGGCGATGCGCGCCAGGGCTTCGATGTCGCACACGTCGGTCAACGGGTTGGTCGGCGTCTCCGCGAACAGCAGCCGGGTGTTGGGGCGCACCGCCGCCTTCCACTCCTGGAGGTCGGTCTGCGACACGAAGGTGCTCTGCACGCCGAACTTGCCGAACTCCTTGGCGAACAGGTTGTAGGTGGAGCCGAACACCGAGCGAGAGCAGACCACATGGTCGCCGGTCTTGAGCAGCCCCATGCCCAGCAGCAGGATGGCGGCCATGCCGGTGGAGGTGGCGATGGCGGCCTCGGTGCCCTCCATCGCGGCCAGCCGGTTCTCGAACGCGGTGACCGTGGGATTGGAGGTGCGGCCGTAGGTGTAGCCGTCCTGCGGGTTGGCGAAGCGGTGGGCGGACGTCTCGGCATCCGGTTGCAGGAATCCGCTGGTCAGGTACAGCGCCTCGGAGTTCTCCCCGTACTGGCTGGGCTCGATCCCGGCGCGGATGGCCAGCGTGTCGCGATGCAATCCGGCCGGCAGCTTTTTCTTCTCCACGCCTCAGGCCTCCTGGGCGTTGGGCAGGGCCAGGCGGGAGGCGCTTTCCTCCAGCGGGTCTTCCTGGCCGACGCGCGCCTCGTTGATGCGGGCGATGTCGTCCGGGTTGATGTCGCCGGTCACGTAGACGCCGTCGAAGCACGAGGCGTCGAAACCGTCCAGCTTGGGGTTGAGCGAGCCGATGGCGCGCTTCATGCCGTCCACATCCTGGTAGATCAGCGCGTCGCAGCCGATGATCTCGCGCACCTCGTCCACCGTGCGGCCATAGGCCACCAGCTCCGTCGCCGTGGGCATGTCGATGCCGTAGACGTTGGGGAAGCGCACCGGCGGAGCGGCGCTGGCCAGGTACACCTTCTTCGCGCCGGCGTCGCGCGCCATCTGCACGATCTCGCGGCTGGTGGTGCCGCGCACGATGGAATCGTCCACCAGCAGCACGTTGCGCCCCTTGAACTCGCTGGCGATCACGTTCAGTTTCTGGCGCACCGACTTCTTGCGCACGCCCTGCCCCGGCATGATGAAGGTGCGGCCCACGTAGCGGTTCTTCACGAAGCCTTCGCGGTAGGGCACGCCCAGCAGGTGCGCCAGCTGCGTGGCGCTCGGCCGGCTGGATTCCGGGATGGGGATGATCACGTCGATCTCGTTGGGCGGCACCGTCGAGACCACGCGCTTGGCCAGGGTCTCGCCCAGGTTCAGGCGAGCCTGGTAGACCGAGATGCCGTCCAGCACCGAATCGGGCCGCGCCAGGTACACGTATTCGAAGATGCACGGGAACAGCTTGGGCGCATCCGCGCACTGCTGCGCGTGCAACTGGCCCTTCAGGTCGATGAACACGGCCTCGCCCGGCGCGACGTGGCGTTCGAACTGGTGGCCGGTGCCCTCCAGCGTCACCGATTCACTGGCCACCATCCAGGTGCCGTCCTTGGCCTTGCCCAGCGACAGCGGGCGGATGCCGTAGGGGTCGCGGAAGGCCAGCACGCCGTGGCCCGCGATCATCGCGACCACCGCGTAGGAGCCACGCACGCGACGGTGCACGTGGCGCACGGCCGTGAACACGTCCTCAGGCTGCAACGGCACGCCGCGGGTGGAGCGCTCCAGCTCGTGCGCGAACACGTTCAGCAGCACCTCGGAATCGCTCTCGGTGTTGATGTGGCGGTGGTCGGTGGAGAACAGCTCCGCCTTCAGGGCCTGCGCGTTGGTCAGGTTGCCGTTGTGCACCAGCACGATGCCGAAGGGCGCGTTCACGTAGAAGGGCTGCGCCTCTTCCTCGCTGTAGGCGTTGCCCGCCGTGGGATAGCGCACCTGCCCCAGCCCGGCCGTGCCCGGCAGCGCCCGCATGTTGCGGGTGCGGAACACGTCGCGCACCATGCCCTTGGCCTTGTGCATGAAGAACTTGCGCTCCTGCTGCGTGACGATGCCGGCCGCGTCCTGGCCGCGGTGCTGCAGCAGCAGCAGCGCGTCATAGATCAGCTGGTTGACGGGGGCGTTGCTGACGACGCCGACGATTCCACACATGTGATGCCTTGCTCAAAAACTTCCCGGCAGGTACTGCCCGAACCGCTCGGGCACCACCGGCTTCAAACCCTTCAGCGCCGCGGTGGACACCCCAGCGCCCACTGACTCCGTCCACCATGTGCCGCTGCGCAGGGGTGTCATGTGCACCACCACCGCAAAGGCCAGCAGCAGCACCACGCCCCGGACCAGCCCGAACGCGGCGCCGAGCGTGCGGTCCACGGGCCGCAGCCCCACGGCTTCGATCATCTTCTTGGTCAGCCAGGCCAGCAAGCCGCCCGCGAACACCGTCGCGATGAACACCAGCGCGAACCCGGCGGCGAACCTCAGCGGCTCGGCCGCGCCCGCCATCGGCAGCCAGGCCCCCACGTCCGGTCCCAGCCACTGTGCCACGACGAAGGCGGCCAGCCAGGCGAGCACCGACAAGACCTCATAGACCAGCCCGCGCCAGGCTCCAATCAGCAACGACGCGGCCAGCACGGCCAGGAACACCCAGTCCAGCGCCGCCATGCACCCTTACAAGGTGAGGATGGCTGCCGGCAAATCCAGCCCCTTGATCCGCTCCGCGGCCTTGTCCGCCTCGGCGCGGCTGGCGAAGGGGCCCACGCGCACCCGGGTGCGCTTGCCGTCCTTGGTCTCGGCGACGTGGGTGTAGGTCTTGAGGCCCGCCCGCTCGAGCTTGAGCCGCGCTTCGCGGGCCTTGTCGTTGTCGGCGAATGCGCCCACCTGCACGATGAACCGCTCCCCGCCCGAGGCGGCCGCCACCTCCACCGGCTTGCCCTCGAGCAGCGCGCGGGCCTTGGCGCCGTCGTCCACCGGGGCGGCGGCCTTGGGTTCCGGCTTGGGCTCAGGCTTCGGCTCCGCCTTGGCCACGGGCGCAGGGGCGGCTTCGGGTTCGGCCTTCGCGACCGGCGGTTTCGCTTCAGTTCTGATAGCGACCGGTGCCGGTGCGACGGGCGCTGCAGCCGTTTTTTCCTCTGGCTTGGGGGCTGCGGGCACTGCCGGTGCAGCCGCCACGGGCGCAGCGGGCGCAGGCGCGGCGGCCGGCACCGCCAGCGGCTTGGCCTTGTTGCGGTCGGGAATCTCGATCGGGATGTCGACCGCCACCGGGCGCGGCTGGGTGTCGAACAGGAGCGGAAAGCCGATCACGCCGGCGAGCACCAGGACCGCGGCGCCGATCAGGCGGTGCCTGGCGCGCTTGCGCATGGCCTCGACGCTTTCGGGCTGGGAAGGCGTGGCGGGCGAATCGTCGCCACCCTTGCGGAACTTGAAGAAGGCCATGAAGCGTGTCGCCCGGGTTGGTTCAGGTGCCCAGGTGTTTGGCCTGAAGGCGGGGCAGCCCGTCCCTCAGAACGCCCCCCACCGTGTAGAACGATCCGAAGACCAGAATTCTATCAGCGGGGTCTGCCGCGGCCACTGCGGCGCGCAGTGCCTCCAGGGGCGCCACGTGCGTGCTGGAAGACGCGTCCTTGCGCTGCGTCAGGGCCTGCCACTGCGCCTGCAGCGCACCCGCCGAAGCGGCGCGAGCCGTGGGCAGGTCGCTGAAGTACCAGCGGTCCACCAGCGGGTCCATCTTGCGCAGCATGGGGGCGAGGTCCTTGTCCGCCATGGCCCCGAACACCGCGTGGGTGGTGGGATAGAAGCCCATGGCGTCCAGGTTGGCCGCCAGCGCCGCCACCGAGTGCGGATTGTGCGCCACGTCCAGCACCAGCGCGGGCTGGCCGGGCACGATCTGGAAACGCCCCGGCAATTCCACCAGCGCGAGGCCATTGCGCACCGCCTGCGCGGTGACCGGAACGCGGCCGCGCAGGGTCTCCAGCGCTGCCAGCGCGCCCGACGCGTTCACCAGCTGGTTGGCGCCGCGCAGGGCCGGGTAGGCCAGGCCCGCGTAGCGCCGCCCCCGCCCCGCCCAGGCCCACTGCTGCTTGTCGCCCGAGAAGTTGTAGTCGCGCCCCAGCAGCCACAGGTCGGCGCCAAGCGACTGCGCGGCCTCGACCACGCTCTGCGGCGGCACGGGGTCGCTCACCACCGCTGGCCGCCCGGCGCGCAGGATGCCGGCCTTCTCGCGGCCGATGCTTTCGCGGTCGGGCCCCAGGAACTCCTGGTGGTCCAGGTCGATGCTGGTGATCACCGCGCAGTCGGCGTCGATGATGTTCACGGCATCCAGCCGGCCGCCCAGGCCCACCTCCAGGATGGCCAGGTCCAGCCCGGCGCCCGCCATGAGCGACAGGATGGCCAGCGTGGTGAACTCGAAATAGGTCAGCTGCACGTCCTGCCGCGCCGCCTCCACCCGCCCGAAATGCGGCACCAGGTCGGCCGCCGCCACGGGCTCGCCCCGCAGGCGGCACCGCTCCTCGAAATGCACCAGGTGCGGCGAGGAATACACGCCGGTGCGCCAGCCCGCCTGCAGGGCGATGGATTCCAGCATGGCGCAGGTCGAGCCCTTGCCGTTGGTGCCCGCCACCGTGATCACCGGGCAGTCGAAGCGCAGCGCCATGCGGTCGGCCACGGCGCGCACGCGGTCCAGGCCCATGGCAATCGCGCGGGGATGCAGGCGCTCGCAATGCGCCAGCCAGTCTTGCAGGTCTTGCATGGCCGCAATTGTCCCCGCGAATATCATCCCCGCATGAGCATCACCGTCTACGGCATCCCGAACTGCGACACCGTCAAGAAGGCGCGCGCCTGGCTGGATGCGCAAGGGCTGCCTTACACCTTCCACGACTTCAAGAAGGCGGGTGTGCCGGCGCAGCGGCTGGAGGCCTGGATCGATGCCCTGGGGTGGGAAAAGCTGGTGAACCGGCAAGGGACCACCTGGCGCAAGCTGGACCCTGCCGCTCAGGCCGCGGTGAAGGACAGCCGCAGCGCGGCGGCGCTGATGCTGAGCCAGCCCAGCGTCATCAAGCGCCCGGTGGTCGAGTGGCCCGCGGTCACGG
>CAZZAW010000094.1:0-9394 GCA_964652405.1 uncultured Ramlibacter sp. | reverse complement strand
CGAACTTCTTGAACTTGATCTTGCCGTCCTGCGGCTTGCGGCGCTCGGAGATGTCGAGGTCGCACATGATCTTCAGGCGCGTGACCATCGCCTGGCGGAAATGCGCGGGCACCTCGATGTAGGGCACCAGGCTGCCGTCGATCCGGAACCGGATGCCGGTCTTGGCCTTGCCCGGAAGCGGTTCGATGTGGATGTCCGAGGCCCGCTGGTTGTAGGCGTCGACAATCACCTTGTTCACGAACTTGACCAGCTCGTTGTCCGCCGCCGCGGATTCCAGCGCGCTGTCCTCGCCGGAGTCTTCGTCGATGGGCGCGTTCAGGTCAGCCAGCAGCTCGTCGATCGACGCGCCTTCGCCCGGACCGTACAGCTGGGCAACTGTCTCGTCGAACTCGGTTTGCGTCGTGACGCGGTAGGCGAACTTCGAAAAGCGCGGAAATACCTGCGGGACGATGCGCGATCCTCGCACTGCCTCCGGGTCCGCGCACATGATGACGAGACCCTCCGGAGATTCCTCCAGCGGAATCCAGCCCTGCTCCTCGACGAACTCACGCTTGAGCGGCCCCTGCAGGGCTTCGGCTCGGATCCGGCCAGGGTTGAATGGCTCGTAGGGTACCCCGAAAAACTTGGCCAGCGAGGGGCCGATCTGCGAAGGCCTGATCTGGAAGTCGGCCATCAGCACATGCTCAACCGGCTTGGCTTCCTCACGCGCCTTCTGAATGCACTGGTGCAGCTCTTCCGTTGTCAGCACGCCCGCGGCGACCAGCCCGTCGTACTTGGTGGCCCGGCGCCGCTGGCTTTCCTCCGCCTTCTGCATGCGCTGGCGGATCGCCGTGGCCAGCGTCTTGCACAGTTGGGTCGCGCCTTCGATTTCGAGGTCGGCGAAAGGCTGGTCGCTCTTGTTGTTGATGACCTGCAGGACGCCGTGCAGGATGTCCCCGTCAAGGATGGGCACCACCAGCATCTGCTTGGTGCGGTAGCCGGAACGCTTGTCGACTTCCTTGAGGAAGCTGAGCGTCGGGTGGATGCGCTTGAGCGCCTCTTCGTCATAAACGTCGGCGATGTTGACCATCTGCTTGCTGAACGCCACGTAGCCCGCAATGCTCTGCGCGCTGATGGGAAGCTTCAGGTCGCGGCTGGTGTTCAGGCCGGTCTTCACCTTGGAGATGATGGAGCTGCGGTCCTCGCTGACCGCATACAGTGTCAGCCGGTCTGCGTTGAACAGCTTGCAGATATCCTGGCTCGCCTCCAGCATGATCTGGTCCACGTTCTCGGTTTCGTGGATCTTCGTCGTGACCAGCTGCAACTGCCGGAAAAACAGGGCCTCGAAGGAAACGCCGCGCTTTTCCGGCGGCAGCATCTGCGAGTCGAAGAACGCCTGCGAATCGCGCTCCGGCTTGAGCACAGCACTCATAGCTCGAACTCCTGACCCGCGTGCAACCAGCGGATGTCATGCACCACGTTCGGCCCGAACGGCTGAGTCTGGTCGAACTTCTGGATCTCCGTCATGATCAGCTCGGTCTCTGCCGGTTTGGTATGCGTGATGAAGATCGGGAATGACTTGCCCTTGTCGATGCAATCCAGCTCCTCGGCCAGGGCATGCGGCGACAGGTGCAGGCTGCGCCTGGCCAGCTCCTTCTCCCGGTTGCTGAAGGCGGTCTCGATGACCAGCGCCGCCACGTTCATCTGGTTCAGGCGCCGCCAGAAGGCCGGATTGCGCTCGGTATCGCCGGTAAACACCCAGCAACCCTGGCCGCGGGTCACCGCGTAACCCACAGCGGGCACGGTGTGGACTGCTGGCAGCACCTCGATGTGCTTGCCCGTGATTTCCAGCGTCTGACCCACCTGGATCTCGTGAAAGCTGATGAAGGGTGCTTCGGGCGAAGGGATCCGGCTGAAATCAGGCCAGATCACGTTGTTGAAGATGTGGGCCTTGAGGGCCGATATGGTGCCGGGCAGGGCCATCACCTTGATCGGGCGGGTGATCTGCGAGGCAATAGCATCGATCATCAGCGGCAGGGCCGCCACGTGGTCGAGGTGCGAATGCGTGAGCAGCACGTGGGTGATGCCCTTCATCTCGTCCAGGGTGAGGTCGCCCACGCCGGTGCCGGCGTCGATGAGCGTGTCCCCGCCGATCAGGAAGGAAGTCGTGCGACATTCCTTCGAGATCGCCCCGGAACAACCCAGCACGCGCACCTTCATCTCGGTCCTTACTTGGTTTCGAAATTGGTTGCCCCGTCCCACTCGGGATCGAACGGCAACAGCCTCATCGAGGCTACACGCTCGCTGTACAGCTCGTAAAGGTATTTTTTGGCGTTCATCCGCTGCAGGTTCAGGAGCAGCACGTCGCACTGGTCCCAGTCCTGGGCGCGGTAGGCCTTGAGGAAGGCGCCCCAGGTCTTCAATTCCTCGGCCTGGGCTTTCTCCAGGCGGTCCGCCGGTGCCAAGGGCCAGAAGATCGCCACCGCCTGCTCCTTGCCCTTGACTCGCACCCGGTCAAGCTCCTGCCAGGCGAAGTCCGGCGCGAGCTTGCGCGAGCTCTCGCTCACGACGATGTCCACCCCGTAGGTCTTGGAAAGCCCTTCCAGACGGGATCCCAGGTTCACCGAGTCGCCGATCACCGTGTAGCTGCGCCGTATGTCGGACCCCATGTCGCCCACGCACATGGGCCCGGTGTTGATGCCGATGCCGATGCCGATTTCGGGAATACCCTTGGTCCGGTGCTCCTCGTTGATCTTGCGCACGGCATTGGCCATCTCCATCGCGCTCTTGACTGCCAGGTGGGCATGCTGCGGGGTCTCCACGGGAGCGCCCCAGAAAGCCATAACGCAGTCGCCCATGTACTTGTCGATGGTGCCCCGGTTGCTCCGGATCAGGTCCGTCAGCCGGTTGAACACCGAATTCAGGAGCTCCTGCAGCTGGGTGGGCTCCATCTTCTCGGACATCTTGGTGAAGCCCCGCATGTCACAGAACATGACGGTGAGCTCCTTGTTGACCGCTTTCATGCTGTAGCTGTCCGGGTCCTTGACCATTTCGTCTACCAGTTCCGGCGGGACGTAAGTTCCGAAAAGGTTGGCCAGTTCGCGCTTGCTTCGGCTTTCGACGAAGTAGCCGTAGCTCATGTTGAGGGCAAACGCCGTCAGGGCCATGGCCAGCGCCGCACCGAGGGGCATGACCAGGCCCGCCGAGTGATAGAGCCAGAAGTTCAGGGCGACGACCGCCACGACCACGGCGACGCTGAGGATCACGGCCCGGGTGGCCGACAGCAGCGGCAAGCCGAACGCCAAGGTGAGCCCCGCCAGCACCAGGATCACGACGTCATACCCCAGGGCGTAGTCAGGCTTGACGGGAATCTTGCCGTCCAGCAGGCCCGAAATCAGGTTCGCGTGCGACTCGACCCCGGCATAGGCCTCGCCCACGGGCGTGACCCGCAAGTCCTTCAATCCAGGCGCGGTCGTGCCGACCAGGATGATCTTGCCTTTGAGGCTGCCAGGCGGCAGCCGCTTGCCGATCACGTCGCCGGCCGAGACATACTTGTATGAGCCGGCTCCAGGTCCGCCAGGCCCCCGGTAGGGCACCAGGCTGATCACGCCTTCCGCCACGGGAATGGCAAGAGACTTGTCCCCAAGCTTGAGCCGGATGTTGTCCAGTCCGTGGTAGCTGCGGGCCAGAAACTTCTCGGCCGGAAATCCCGGCTCCACCGCCGGGCCTCCCATGAGCATGCGGAACATGGCCAGTGCGAGGGACTCGTAGTACTGGTCCTTGTACTCCGCCAGCAGCGGAACCGAACGGACGACCCCGTCACTGTCGACGACGGGATTGAAGAAACCGGCGACCGGAGCCGCGCGCCCGAGCTGCTCGATGTTGGATCCGTAACCCTTCCAGCTGGTGAACTTGATCGGCCTGCCCCGCAGAGCCTCCCTGCCCATCACCGGGGGGGGCAGCACGCCGGACGCACCG
This sequence comes from uncultured Ramlibacter sp., assembly GCA_964652405.1. GTDB lineage: Bacteria > Pseudomonadota > Gammaproteobacteria > Burkholderiales > Burkholderiaceae_C > Ramlibacter. The sequence goes on along the minus strand of CAZZAW010000094.1, from coordinate 5,437 downwards.
TCGTGCTCGCCCGTGAAGTAGTAGCCGAGCACCACGGGGCGCCTCTGAAGGGATCGTGCGAATGCCGCGTCGTAGTCCAGTACGCCCTGTAGCTGCTGGACCCGCTCCGCAAAGCCTGGCTGGTCTTTCAGTTCCGCCTGCGCTAGCTGCCGCAGCCGCTTGAGACCTGAACTTTCGTCCGGCTCGGCAAACACCACGTCAAAGCCGAGCAGGGCCACTTGCTGACGGTCGAACAGCTCGTCCGTCAGCTCCGCCAGCCGGTTGCGGCCCCAGGGCCAGCGCCCGACCTCGGCGAGGCTCTTCTCGTCGATGTCGACGATGACGATGCGCTCGTCGAGCGTCCGGGGCATGGTCGCTCGCAGCCGGGCGTCATAGATGATGTCGTCCAGGCGTTGCAGGACGCCCAGCGTGAACACGCCGCTGGCGTGCGCGAGCGCGAACACCAGCGGGATGAGCGTGACCGCAATGCGGGTCCAGTGTTTTGCCAGCAAGCCGATCAAGGCCGCAACCCCTCGCTATCTTCTTGTCGCCCGCGTGTCCGGCACGCGGGCGCTTACGCCTGGACGAACTGCATCTGCGTCCCGGCCAACTCCAGCAAGTCCCCGTTCTTGAGCGTCACGGGCTCGGCCCCGATTGGCGCGCCGTTGATGGTCGGCTTGTTCCCGCCCTCGACATGGGCCACCACGAACCCGTGGGGACGCTTGGTGATCGCGGCCACGGCCACGCCTGGCTTGCCAATGGTCGTGACCACCTTCACCAAAGGCACCTGACGGCCGGCCGCCGCCCCAGAAAGCACCTTGATGGCGGCGTTGGGCCCGTCGGCGGCGGCGCCAGCTGCGGCCACAGGCGCCGCGGCCGGAGCAGCCGGCTGCGCGGGGGCCGGCGCCGAGATGCCAGCCGCCCCCGCCTTGATGATCATGGTCTTCTCGAAGCCGGCGCTGGCCGCCTCGTTGATGTACTTGATCTTGTACTTGCCGATCTCGACGGTGTCGTTGTTCTGCAACAGCTGCTTCTTGACGGCCTTGCCATTGACGTAGGTGCCGTTGGTGCTGTTCAGGTCTTCGAGGTAGACCTCGTTGCCCGTCATCTGCAGGACGGCGTGCTCGCCGCTGACCGCCAGATTGTCAATCACGATGTCGTTGTAAGGCCGGCGCCCCAGCGTCGTCCGGTCTTTGGTCAACTGCACTTCCTTGATGACGACACCGTCGATCGAAACGATCATCTTCGGCATGGTCGACTCCTGTGAATAGCTTCTGGAAATTAATACTGAAGACCAAAGACTATTTTCCCAGCAATCGGGAGATCAAGCCTCTTTTTTTCGCATCGCTGTTGGCATGCGCCAGCAGCACCGAGATATTGTCCCGTCCCCCGTTGGCGTTGGCCGCGTCGACCAGTTGCACCACCTTCTGCTCCAGAGTGCCGTCCCCGGACAGGATCCTCGCGATGGCCTCGTCGTCCATCATGTTGGACAGTCCGTCTGAGCACATGAGGTAGATGTCGCCGGGCTCCACGCGGTGCTCGTTAACTTCCAGCAGGACAGCGTCTTCCACACCCAGCGCCCGGGTCACGAGGTTCTTGTTGGTCGAAGTGGCTGCCTGTTCCGGCGTGATCAGCCCGGCGTCCATCTGCTCCTGCAGCAGGGAATGGTCCTTGGTGATCTGCGCGAACTCGGTCCCGCGCAGGCGATAGCACCGTGAATCGCCGATGTGCCCCAGCATCAGGCGTCCATCCTGGAACACACCCAGAACAAGCGTGGTGCCCATGCCGGAGTACTGCGGGTTGGAGTTGGCCGCGTTGAAGATGGACCGGTTGGCGTTGTCGACACAGATTTCCATGGCGCGGCGGACCTCCCGCGCATTGGCGTGCCGCCCCGCCTGGGACAGCCAGCGGCCCAGTTCCGACTTGATGAAGGTGGTGGCCATGCCGCTGGCGATCTCGCCCGCGTTGTAGCCGCCCATGCCGTCGGCCAGGACGCCCAACCGGGTTGCCTCGTCGAAGGTGACCGAGTCTTCGTTGTTCTCGCGCGCGAGGCCCGGGTCTGTGCGGATGCAGAACTCGTAATTCATAGGTGCCGGGATCACGCCTTGCTGTCGCTGTTCGGATCGCCCGCCGCCGAGGCGTCGGGCATCGGGGGCCGACTGATCACGGAAGTCTTGGCGAAGGCATCTTCTTGAGCAGCCTCCATCCTCTGGGTCGCATCATAGCGGGCCTCGGTCACGGCACCCACGGCAGGGAAGGCCTGCGTCTTCTCCGCTACAGCCGATGCCGCACCCGTGCCGGTTGCCGTGGCGGCAGCAGGCGCCCCCTGAGAGCCGGACAGCTGAGCAACCAGGGCACGCAGGTCGGCGGCCAATGCATCGCCGTCCTGGTAGCGGGCTTCCGGGCGCTTGGCGAGCGAACGGGCCACCACGTCAGCCAGGGCCTGGGGCAAGTCGCTGCGGATGATGCGCAGGTCGGGCGCCTCTTCGTTGGCGATCTTGTACATCAGCTCCGCCATGGAATCCCCCCTGAACGGCAGCACTCCCGTGAGCATCTGGAACAGCATCACGCCCAGCGAGTACAGGTCCGAGCGGCCGTCGACCTTCTTGCCGGCGATCTGCTCGGGCGACATGAAGCTGGGCGTGCCCAGCACCAGCCCGGTTTTGGTCTTGCTCGAGTCCGTGATGCGGGCGATGCCGAAGTCCGTCACCTTCACGGTGTCGCTGTCGAACTCGTACATGATGTTGGCTGGCTTGATGTCCCGGTGCACCACGTTCTGACGGTGCGCGTAGGCCAGCGCTTCGGCCACCCGGGCGACGATGGACAGCACCCGGGGCGCGGGCAGCAGGTTGCCGTCCTTGCAGAAGTCCACCAGGTCCTTGCCCTTGAGGAACTCCATCGCGATGTAGGCCAGGTCGTGCTCCTCGCCGGCATCGAAGATGGTCACGATGTTCTGGTGCTGCAGGCGGCCGGCCGTTTCGGCCTCCCGGAAGAAGCGCTCCCGGGCATCGGCCAGCTCGTCCCCCTCGAACTCCTGGCTCAGGGCCATGGTCTTGATGGCAACCACACGGCCGATCTTGGGGTCCTTGCCCAGGTACACCACGCCCATCGCGCCCTTGCCCAGCTCCTTTTCGACCTGGTAGCGGCCCAGCATGGGCTTTTCCACCGCGCCGCCATCCAGCAGCATGGTGCCGCCAGGATGCGCGCCCCCACCGCCGAGGATCACGGTTTCGGACAGGTTCTTGGCGCGATTGAGCTTGGACTGCAGGTCCTTGTAGCCCTTGTTCCAGGCCGCCATGTGCTCGTACACCGCCTGCGCCTTGTTGAACTGGCGCTTGCGCTCGAAATCGAGGGCGAGGTTGTACAGGTTGTCCATGAGAGCGTCGCTCATGGGCACGCGGCGGAACCGGTCGAACGCCATGTCCAGCTGCCCCTGGCCCTGCAGGGCCAGGCCCATCATCCGGTTGGTTTCCGCTGACTCCTCGTCCGACTTCAGCTTGCCGGCTTCGGTGACCAGGAAACGTTTCGTGGTGAGCGCCAGATGGCCCAGCACCAGCAAGGAGGCAGGGAAGACGAACTTCAGCCAGATCGAGGCAGAGGACAGCAGGAAGTACTCGCTGCCGACCAGCAGCAGCAGCAGCGTTCCGGTTACCGCCGCCCCCATGCCTGCGGACAGGCGGGGCAGGAGAGCAATCAGGTAGGCGGCCACTCCCAGGAACACGGCCAGTGCCGCCCAGCTGCCCCAGGCCGGCTGCACGATGAAATGCTCGCCCAGGATGCTCGAGGTGATGTGAGCCATCATCTCCGCGGGGGACAGGCCGGCGTAGCCCGGCGTCGGGAAGGTGGTTCCCACGCCGGCCGCTGTGGCGCCGATGAGGACGATCTTGTCCGCGTACTTGGTCGCCGGGATCTTGCCGCTCAGGACGTCGTAGAAGGAATCCACGGCAAAGGCCGGCTTGCCGTCCCGTCCGCGGTAGAACTGGGGCAGCATGCGGCCGAATTCGTCGGTCTTCACCCGCAGCTTGCCAAGCTGCACCGATTCGCCGGGATTCAGCTTGATGTCGGACGGGCCCAGGTTCAAGCTGCTCGCGGCCGCAAGCAGCGCCATGGAAGGCACGGCCTTGCCGTAGTAGTTCACCAGCAGCGGGTCGTCCCGCACGGCGCCATCCACGTCGTTCAGCTGGTTGAGGTGGCCGACACCGGCCGCCGCGGTGCCGATCGCCTCGATCGGGTACTGGCCGCGCACCGCCGGCACGGAGAAGCCGGCGCTTTCGTCGATGGCGTTCCTGGCGACGAACGCCGGCAGCGGCTTGTCGGCCTTGCCCTGGGGTTCGCCCAGCAGGAAGACGGAGGGCACCAGGACGTTGCCGGCCTTGGCCATGCTCGCCGCCAGCTTCGCATCCGTGTCCAGCGTCTGCTCAGCCTCGGCAATCACCTTGGCAAGTGCCTCGCCCTCGGCCGCCGGCCCCAAGGCTTCCTTGATCTTCCGGATGAACACCAGGCCTCGGTCGGTCTGGGGCTCGAAGAAGAAGGTGGTATTCACCACAGTCTTCGCCTTGGCGGCCGCGAGCTGGTCGATCAGTTGGGCGTGGACGTCACGCGGCCACGGCCAGCGCCCGATGTTGGCGATGCTCTGGTCGTCGATGGCGATGACCGCGATCCGGTCGGAGGGCTGACGCGAGCTCTGGGTGCTCGCATAGTCATAGAAGCGGCGTTCGGCGGTGCCTATGAGGTCGGTAGCCTGGTGAAGGACCAGGACCGCCAGGACGACCAGCACAGCGACGAACCAGTCGCTGCGCCAGAAACTGCCGCGCTTGCGCGATGACGATGTACTCACTTGCCCGCCCCTCCAGGTGGCTGATCGATACTGCGTTTTTCCGCAGCACTGGCGCGCCCGTCACACCGGCTCGAGGGTGCAGGACTCCTTGCTGGACGTTAACAGACGGTCCAGCAGGGAACAAGGGACTTTGTCACGGCCTCGCTACGTTTTGTTGCATTTCCGCGGCGAGGCTCGATCGGGGGGCTCAGACCGATTTGGGGGCGGCCTCGCGGCGCGACTTCAGGACCTTGCCGATCGCGAGGACGATCAGCGCACCGGCCGCAGCTGCGCCGTATTCCCACGCCTTGCCAGGCGGCAGGTAGGCCTTGAGGCCCGGATCCGTGAAGATCATCTGGCCGGCGATCCATCCCAGCAGCATTGCGCCCAGCGTGATGATCATGGGGAACCGGTCCATCAGCTTGAGCACGATCTGGCTGCCTGCCACGATGATCGGAATGCTGACCAGGAGGCCGAAGATCACCAGGGGGAGCTGGTGGCTGCCCGCACTCTCGGCCGCGCCGGCGATCGCCAGCACGTTGTCCACGCTCATCACCAGGTCGGCCACGATCACGGTCTTGACGGCCCCCCAGAGCTTGTCCGTGGCGCTGATGTTCGAGTGGTCGTCCTCGTCCTCGGGCA
>CAZZAW010000093.1:0-9408 GCA_964652405.1 uncultured Ramlibacter sp. | reverse complement strand
ATCCGGTGTTCTTCCGCTTCCAGGGCGGCAAGGGCGTGGCCACCTTCATCGGTGCGGTCTTCGGCATCGACTGGGTCCTGGGCCTGGCAACCGGCGCGACCTGGCTGATCATCGCGTTCTTCTTCCGCTACTCCTCGCTGGCCTCGCTGGTGGCCGCCGCGTTCGCCCCCGTGTACTACCTGATGGGCGACCGGGTTCAGTGGTATGCCGAAAAGCCGGTGGCGCTGGCCCTGGCCGTGATGGCCGCCCTGCTGGCCTGGCGCCACCGCGAGAACATCGGCCGGCTGGTGCGCGGCACCGAGTCGCGGCTGGGCGCCAGGAAGGCCTGAAGCTGCCTCAGCGCTCGAGGTAGTAGCGCGTCACCCTGGGGGCTTCGTCGCCCACGTGGAAGCCGAGCTTGCGGTCCCGCAGCTGCACGTCCGCCGCCGTGACCCGGTCGAAGCGCCGCAGGTGCTCGGTCCAGGATTCATCCGTCACCACTTCCACGAAGCGGCCCGGCTCGTGCAGGTCGTGCAGCAGGTGCCAGTCCAGCGCGCCCTGGCGGATCCGGCTGCGGCGGCTGTCCTGCATCAGCGCCAGGAATTCCTCGCTGCGGCGCGGGTCGATCAGGTACTCGATCTGCACCTGCACGCGGGCGCCCGGCGGCGGCTCGGCCTCGGCCTGCGGCACCTTGAACACCCCGCGCGAAGGGGTGAGGTCTTCCTCCATGCCCCGGTCCACGGTCAGGCGCTGGGCGATGGCCATCAGCACCGTGCCTGTGCAGGCGGCGATCAGCATGCTGTGGGTGATGCTGGTCCAGGTGGCGACCTGGCCCCAGAGCGCGGCGCCGGCCGCGGTGGAGCCCATCAGCGCCATCTGGTAGATGGACATGCCGCGTGCCCGCACCCAGTCGGGCAGCGCCATCTGCGCGGCCACGGTCAGCGAGTTGGCCACGGTGATCCAGGCCATGCCGGAAACCACCATGGCGGGGACGGCCACGTAGATGTTGGGCGCGAAGGCGACCACGATGGTGCCCACGGACTGCAGCGCCGTGCCCGTGAACACCAGGCTCTGCAGCGGCAGCCACTTGCGGATGCGCGGCATGTTCAGCGCCGCGGTGATCGCGCCGGCGCCCATGGAGGCCAGCAGCAGCGTGAACGTGCCTGCGGCGCCGCCCGGCAGGCCCCGCGCCACCAGCGGCAGCAGGGCGAGCTGGGCGGTGGAATGCAGGAAGAACAGCGAAATGCGCAGCAGGATGCCGCGCATGCGCGACGACTGGCGCACGAACTGCACGCCCACGCGCATGGCGCTGGCCAGCCGTTCCCGCCCCAGCGGGCTTTCCCGGTGCTCGCGCCGCCAGCGCATGATGATGAAGCCGGCCCCGAGCGAGAGCACCGCGTTCAGCACGAACACCCAGGCGCTGCCGGCGCTGGCGATCAGGGCACCGGCGATCAGCGGCCCGATGATGCGCGAGCCGTTCATGGCCACGCCGTTCAGGGCCAGGGCCTGCGCCAGCTGCGGCCGGGGCACGACCTCCGGGATGATGGCCGCGAACACCGGCCAGCGCATCGCCAGCCCCACGCCGTTGGCGAAGGTCAGCGCCAGCAGCAGCGGCGCGCTCATCCAGTCCATGAGCACGGCGATGCACAGCAGCGTGGCCGTGCCGGCCACCCAGAACTGCGTGGCCATGAAGTAGCGCCTGCGGTCCAGGATGTCGGCCAGGGCGCCGCTGGGCAGGCCCAGGATGAACACCGGCAGCGTGGAAGCGGACTGCACCAGCGCCACCCAGAGCGGCGAGGGCGCCAGCGAGGTCATCAGCCAGGCGGCGGCCACGTCGTTCATCCACATGGTGGTGTTGGCGGCCAGCCAGGTGATCCAGAGCATGCGGAACACCGGGCCGCGCAGCGGCCCCCAGGCGGAAACCGGCTCGGCGTCGGCGCTGCGGGTGGGGGTTTCGCCGGGGCCGGCGGACATCAGTAGCGGCGCTCCAGCACCAGCTGGTCGTTGTCGCGCCGCATCTGGAAGCGCGTGAGGAAGCTGTTGCCCAGCAGGACGTAAGGCATGGGCTGCTCGCCCACCACGGCATCGACCTCGTAGACCTCGACGTCGCCGATGCGCACGGAGCTGAGCTTGACCAGCCAGCCCTGGGCCACGCCGTTGGCCGTGTTCATGCGCACGGGCCGGCCGGCGCGGTAGTTGATGCCCATGCGCTCGGCGTCGGGGGCGCCTATGCCCACGCCGCTGGCGCCCGTGTCCACCATGAAGTAGGCGGCCCGGCCATTGATGCTGCCCTGCGACAGGAAATGGCCGTTGCTGCCGGCGGTCAGCACGATGCGGTTGCCGCGGGGGCCGGCGGCGCCCGTGCCCACGCTGGCCGGCGCGTCGCCCACCCGGAGCGTGTGCCGCTTGCCGTTGATCTCGACCACCGCCTGGTCGCCCGCCGTGGACAGCACCTTGACGCCCTTGTGCGCCTCGCCCGGCGCCACGCTGCGGGGCGGGTCGCCGTCCACGATCAGCAGGGCCTTGCTGCCCAGCATGCCCTGCAGGGCGACCGACTGCGCTGACACGGTGCCCCAGCCAAGCACAAATGCCAGGACCACCGCGGAACGGGCTTTGCCCGGCCGCTGGTGGTGCCCCCTCGAGGGGGAGGCGGCCGCAGGCCGCTTCGGGGGGGAGCTCATCAGTCGCGGAAGTTGTTGAAAGACAGCGGCAGGTCCGTCATGTCCTTGCGGATCAGGGCCATGGCGGCCTGCAGGTCGTCCCGCTTGGCGCCGGTCACGCGCACCGCGTCGCCCTGGATCGAGGCCTGCACCTTGAGCTTGCTGTCCTTGATGAGCTTCTGGATCTTCTTGGCCTGCTCGCTCTCGATGCCGCTGCGCACCTTGACCACCTGCTTGACCTTGTCGCCGCCCATCTTCTGCACCTCGCCCTTGTCGAGGAAGCGCACGTCCACGTTGCGCTTGGCGAGCTTGCTGGTCAGGATGTCCTCGACCTGGCCGAGCTGGAACTCGGCGTCGCCGAACAGCGTGATGTCCTTGTCCTTGATCTCGATGGCCGCCGAGGTGCCCTTGAAGTCGAACCGCGTGCCGATTTCCTTGGCCGTGTTGTCGACCGCGTTCTTCACTTCGACCAGGTTGGGTTCGCAGACGGTATCGAAGGACGGCATGGATCTCCCCGGAAAAATCGTGAGCTGAGCGACAATTCTCCCATGATCGTGGAGCACAACGTTCCGCTGCAGGCGCACAACAGCTTCGGCATCGTGGCCAAGGCGCGCGAGCTCGTGCGCGTGCGCGGCCAGGCCGACGTCGAGCAGCTCCTGGCGGACCCGGAACTGGCCGCGCGGCCCAAGTTCGTGCTGGGCGGCGGCAGCAACATCGTGCTCACCGGCGACGTCAAGCCGATGGTGCTGAAGGTGGAGGTCGAGGGCCGGCGCGTGCTGGAGGACGGGCCCCGAGCCACCATCGTGGAGGCCGGGGCGGGGGAGAACTGGCACGAGCTGGTCACCTGGACCCTGGACCAGGGCCTGCCCGGCCTGGAAAACCTGGCCCTGATCCCCGGCACCGTGGGCGCCTCGCCCGTGCAGAACGTGGGCGCGTACGGGGTGGAAGTGCAGGACCGGTTCGAATCGCTGGATGCCATCGACCTGCAGACCGGGCGGGTGTTCACGCTGGACGCCGCCCAGTGCGCATTCGGCTACCGTGACTCGGTGTTCAAGCACGCCCCGGCCCAGGAGAACGATCTGGGCCTGGCCGGCCGGGCGCTGATCCTGAAGGTCCGGTTCCGCCTGCCCAAGCCCTGGAAGCCGGTGCTCGGGTACGTGGACCTGGAGCGCAAGCGGGCCGAAACCGGCATCCGCGAGCCCTCGCCGCGCCAGATCTACGACTGGGTGTGCGCCATCCGCAGCAGCAAGCTGCCGGACCCGCGGGTAATCGGCAATGCCGGGAGCTTCTTCAAGAACCCCACGGTCACGCCCGAGCAGTGCACCGACATCATCGCCCGCGAGCCGGGCATCGTGCACTACCCCATGCCGGACGGCACGGTGAAGCTGGCCGCCGGCTGGCTGATCGACGCCTGCGGCTGGAAAGGCAAGTCGGTGGGCAATGCCGGGGTCTACGAGAAGCAGGCCCTGGTGCTGGTGAACCGCGGTGGCGCCACCGGCGGCGAGGTGGTGACGCTGGCGCGCGCCATCCAGACCAGCGTCTACGAGCGCTTCGGCATCCGCCTCGAGCCGGAGCCCGTGGTCGTCTAGGGGCCCGCGCCCCGGCTGTCGGCGTTCGCCTACGCGGCGGCGCCCGGGGAATCCCCATAGTTCAGTGTGGCCCTGAGAACCCGCCCGGTCGGAATGGTGCGACTGCTGCTCCTGGCCCTGCTGCTGTGCGGGGCGGTCCCGGCGCGCTCGCAGGATCCGCCCGCCCGGCCGGCGTTTGTCCTCGACATCCGGGCCCCGGGCCCGGCGCGGCAGCTGCTGGAGCGCCACCTGGCCTTGCCGCGCTACGCCCAGGTCCCTGACCTCGACGACGCCGAACTGACCCGCCTGCTGGCGCTGGCCGAGCGCGACGCGCGCGAGCTGCTGGCGACCCTGGGCCACTTCAACCCGCGGCTGCAGCTCTCGCGCGTGCCGGGCGAGGGCGTTCCTCGCGTGGTGCTGGAGGTGGAGCCCGGCCCGGTGACCACGGTGGCGGCCGTGGACATCGCGTTCGAGGGCCACATCGCGCAATCGGCCGAGGAGCCGGTGCGGCGCCAGCGCGAACTCATCCGCGAGCAGTGGCGGCTGCCGGCCGGCCGCCCCTTCACCCAGGAGGGCTGGGAGGACGCCAAGGCCGGTGCCCTGCGTGAGCTGGTGGCCCAGCGCTACCCGGCCGGCCGCGTCAGCTACAGCCTGGCCGACGTGGACGCGGCCACCCATCGCGCCCGCCTGGGCTTGCGGCTGGACTCCGGGCCGGTGTTCCGGCTGGGCGAGCTTCAGGTGCGGGGCATGCAGCGCTACGACCCCGTGCTGGTGCCTCGCCTCGCACGCCTGGCGCCCGGCAGCGTCTACGACCAGGACGAGATCCAGCGGGCCCAGCTGCGCCTGGCCGGCAGCGGCTACTTCGACTCCGCGTTCGTGTTCGTGGACCCGGCGGGCAACCCCGCCGCGGCACCCGTGGAGGTCACCGTGCGGGAGGCGCCGCTGCACAAGGTGGTGCTGGGCCTGGGCCTGTCCACCGACACCGGCCCCCGCGCCTCGGTGGAGTACACCCACAACCAGCTGCCCGTGCTGGGCTGGCGCGCGGTGACCAAGCTGCAGCTGGACCGCAAGGCGCCTTTCGCCGGCACCGAGCTCACGGCCATCCCGGGCGAGGACGGCTGGCGCTGGGGCGTGGCGGCGCGCGCCGAGCGGCTGGACGATGGCTCGCTGGTCACCCATGCGCAGCAGCTGCGGATCGGCCGCTCGCGCGCGGGCGACCACATCGATCGCAACGTCTACGTGCAGTACGACCGGGCCACGGTGCGCGCCGAGCCCGGCACCCCGGTGGCGCTGACCGAGGCCGGCGACGGCACGTCGATCAGCGCCAACTACATCTGGACCGGCCGCTACTTCGACCGCACGCCTTTCCCCGGCCAGGGGTTCGCCGTGGGCGCCGAGGTCGGCGGCGGCCTCACGCTCACCGGCAGCCGCAGCCCGTTCCAGCGCACGGTGCTGCGCGGCACGCAGATCCGGCCGCTCGAGGAGGGCCGGCTGCAGCTGCGCGCCGAGGCCGGCGCGGTGCTGGCGAAGGAGGCGGCGCGCGTCCCCTCCAGCCAGCTGTTCCGCACCGGCGGCGACACCAGCGTGCGCGGCTACGGCTACCGCGACATCGGGGTCGAGCGCGCCGGCGGCGTGGTCGTGCCGGGGCGCTACCTGGCCGTGGGCAGCGTGGAATGGCAGCGGCCGATCCGGCGGGCCGGCGTGCCGACCGCCTTCGAGAGCGCCGTGTTCGTGGACGCCGGCGCCGTCGCCGACAGCCCGGGCGAGCTGCGGCCGGCCTGGGGCGCCGGCGTGGGCGCCCGCTACCGCAGCCCGCTGGGACCCCTGCAGGCCGACCTGGCCTACGGCTTCAAGGCCAAGCGGGTGCGGCTGCACGTCAGCATCGCCACCACGTTCTAGGAGCGCCAGGTGGGACGCGTCGCCAAGGGAGTGGGGCTGGGCCTGGTGGCCCTGGCACTGCTGATCGCGGGAGCCGCCGCACTGCTGTGGGCCTGGGCCGGGACCGAGGCCTCGCTCCAGTGGGCGCTGCGCCAGGCCGCCGCCCGCCAGCCGCTGGTGGTGGAGGGCGCGCGGGGCAGCTTGAGGACTGGCGCGCGAGCCGAGCGCGTGGCCTGGGCCCAGGACGGGCTGAAGGTGGAAGTGCGCGGCCTGCAGCTGGCCTGGCAGCCGCTGGCGCTCGCGCGGGGGCTGCTGAAGCTGGACCACCTCCGGGCCGATTCGGTCCGGATCGAGGACGCGCGCCCACCCAGCCACGAGCGGGCCCAGCCGCCCCGCTCGCTGGCGCTGCCGATCCGGGTGGCCGTGGATGAACTCGCGGTCGGCCGGCTGCACTGGGACGGCAAGACCGACGTTGAAGCCGGCGGCCTCGCCGCGCGTTACGTGTTCGATGGGCAGGAGCACCGGCTGGACCTGCGCAGCCTGCAGGTGCTGCAGGGGCAGTACCGGGGCGAGCTGCGCCTGGGGGCCCACGACCGCCTGCCGTTGCAGGCGGCGCTGCAGGGCCGGATCTCGGCGCCGGTCCCCGGCGCTGGCGCGGTGCCGCTGGTGTTCGAGGCCGCGCTGGACGGCCCCCTCGCGCACCTGCAGGCGCGCCTGCAGTTGCAGGGCCAGGCGGGGACGCCCACGGCGTCCACCCGCGCCACCGCCACCGCCCGGCTGACACCCTGGGAGCCTGTGCCGCTGGCCGAAGGGCGTGCCGATCTGGTGGCGCTGGACGTGGGCGCCCTGTGGCCGCAGGCGCCCCACACGTCCCTGTCCGGCCAGGTGGCGGTGCGTCCTGCGGCCACGGACACCTGGGCGCTGGAAGCCGACCTTGCCAACGCCCAGCCGGGCCCCTGGGACCGCGACCGGCTGCCCGCGCGCCGGGTCCGGCTGGAAGGGGAGTGGCGCGGCGGGCAGGCGCTGGTGCGCAGCCTGGTCGCCGACATTGGGGCTGGCCGCGTGGCCGCGCAAGGACGCTGGGAAGGCGCGCAGGCCTGGACGGTGGAGGCCACGCTGCAGGGGGTGGACCCGGCGGCGCTGCACACGGCCATGGCGCCCGTGCCGGTGGGCGGCAAGGCGTCGGCCCGTTCACGCGAAGGGGCGATCGCCTTCACCGCCGACCTGGTGGCCACCGCCGGGCCGCGCCGCAACGCGCGTGCGGCCTCGGAACTGGCGGCGACCGTGGGCGCGCTGGAGCTGAGGTCGGTGCAGGCGCGGGGCCAGTGGGCCGGCCAGCGCCTGGCGCTGCCCGAGCTGTCGGTGCGCACCAGCGATGCGGCGCTGGACGCCGACCTGGAAATCATCTGGGGCCAGGCCCTCCTGGGCCGCGGCCGGGCGGAGCTGAAGGCGCCTGGGCTGGCCGTCCGCGCGGCGGGCTCGCTCGGAGAGCGCACAGGCGGCGGCACGCTGCGGGTGTCGGCTGCCGACCTGGCGCAGGCGCAGCAGTGGCTGCGCGGGCTGCCCGAGGCCCCCCAGGTGCTGGACGGCGCCCCCCTTTCCGGCCGGGCGGAACTGCAGGCGTCCTGGCAGGGCGGCTGGCGCGATCCCTCGCTGCAAGGCGCGCTGACGGTGCCGGTGCTGTCCATGGCAGACGGAAGCGGGCCCCCGGCCTGGACCGTGAGCGATGCCACGGTCCGCTTCGGCGGGGTCCTGGCCGACCTGCGCCTGGACGTGCGGGCCCGGGCACGCGCGGGGGAGCGCCAGGGCGGCCTGGAACTGCTGGCGCGCGGCGGGCCGCAGCGCGGCGGCGCGTGGCAAGGCCAGCTGGAAGCCCTGGACCTGAGGCTGACCGACCCGGCCCTCGCCCCAGGGCCGTGGCGGCTCACGCTAAGGAAGCGCGTGGAGTTGCAGTGGGACCGCGCCATCCTCACCGCGGGGGCGGGCGAGGCGGTGCTGGCCCCGCCGGGCGGCCAGTCCGCCGCGGCGGCACCGGCCGTGCTCGCCTGGGACCCGGTGCGCTGGGGTGGCGGGCAACTGCGTACCTCGGGACGCCTGTCCGGCCTGTCCATGGCCTGGATCGGCCTGCTGGGCGGGCCGCAGCTGGCGGGTGGCCCTCTGGCCGGGGACCTTGTCTTCGACGGGCAGTGGGACGCCACGCTGGGCGACACGCTGCGCTTGCGGGCCTCGCTGGCGCGCACCCGGGGCGACCTGACGGTGCTGGCCGAGGCGGCCGACGGCACCACCGCGCGGGTGCCCGCCGGTGTGCGCGAGGCGAGGCTGGCGCTGGAAGGCGAAGGGGAAGCGGTGACCGCCACCCTGCGCTGGGATTCCGAGCGTGCCGGCACGGCCCAGGCCCGGCTGGCGACCCGGCTGTCACGCGGCGGCGCTGCCGGCTGGGACTGGCCGGCGTCGGCGCCCCTCACCGGCGGCGTGCAGGCGCGCCTGCCGCGCCTGGGCGTGTGGTCCGTGCTGGCGCCGCCCGGGTGGCGCTTGCGCGGTGCGGTCGCTGCGGACGTGACGGTGTCCGGCACCCGCGGCGAGCCCGGGCTGGGCGGCACCGTGAATGCGGACGGGCTGGCCTTGCGCTCGGTGGTCGATGGCGTGGAGCTCAAGGACGGGCGGCTTCGCGCCCGCCTGGAGGGCCGGCGCGTGCTGGTCGACGAGTTCCTGCTGCACGGGGCCGGGACCGGCGGCGGAACCCTCACGGCCACGGGGGAGGGCGGCTGGTCCGGCGGCGCCACGCAGGCGCGCGCCACGGCGCGCCTGCAGAACCTGCGCGTGAGCGCGCGGGCGGATCGCCAGCTCACCGTCTCCGGCGACGTGGCGGCGCGCGTGGCGCCCTCGGGCGCGCGGGTGGAGGGCGAGCTGCGGGTCGACCAGGCGCTCATCGTCCTGCCGGAGGAGACCGCGCCGCAGCTCGGCAGCGACGTGGTGGTGCGCAACGCGCCGGCAGGCTTCCCGCCCACCGGCAAGGTGGCCCTGGGCGGTCCGCCGGACCGGGGCGGGATGCCGCTGGACCTGGCGGTGCGGCTGGACCTGGGCAACGACTTCCGCGTGCGCGGGCGTGGCATCGACACCCGGCTGGCGGGTTCGCTGGCCGTCTCGGGCGATTCGCTGGCCCAGCCCCGCCTGAACGGCGCGATCCGCACCGTGGGCGGCGAGTACCGGGCCTACAACCAGCGGCTGGACATCGAGCGCGGCGTGCTGCGCTTCACCGGCCCGCCCGACAACCCCGCGCTGGACGTGATCGCGGTCCGCCCCCGCATGGAGCAGCGCGTCGG
>CAZZAW010000092.1:0-9425 GCA_964652405.1 uncultured Ramlibacter sp. | reverse complement strand
CTGGTGATCAACCCGCGGCTGCTGCTGCTGGACGAGCCGCTGGAGGGCCTGGCGCCCATCATCGTGGAGGAGCTGCTGCGCGCGATCCGGCGCATCACCCGCGAGGAGGGGCTCTCGGCCATCATCGTCGAGCAGCACCCGCAGGCCATCCTGGCCATTTCGCAGCGGGCCGTCGTCCTGGACCGGGGCACGGTCGTGCATCACGGCAGCGCGGCAGAATTGGGCGCCCAGCCCGAACTGCTGGACCGCCTGCTGGGGGTTGCCCGGCAGGCGTAGCGACAGGAACCCCAACCATGAACATCCAGCAGATCGGCCTCGTCGGCTACGGCGAGGTCGGCAAGATCTTAGGCGCCGGTCTGCGGGCGCAGCCCGGCATCCGCTCCGTCCACGCCTGGGACCTCAAGCTGGCGCAAGCCGCCACGGCCGGCGCCGAGCGCTCCCATGCCGAGGCCGCAGGCATCGTGCCGGCCGCGTCGCTGCAGGCGCTGTGCGCCGCCTGCGACCTGGTGATCTCCGCCGTGACCGCGTCGAACACCCTGGACGTGGCCCGCGAGGCCGCGCCGCACCTGCGGCTGGGCACGGTGTTCCTGGACCTGAACTCGGCCTCGCCCGGCACCAAGCAGCAGGCGGCCGCGCTGGTGGACGGGGCGGGGGGCCACTATGTGGAGGCCGGCGTCATGACCTCGGTGCCGCCCTATGGCATCCGCGTGCCCATGCTGCTGGGCGGCGCGCAGGCGGCGGACCTGGCCCGGCAGCTCGCCGCCTGGGGCATGGACGCCAAGGCCGTGTCCGCGCAACTGGGCGTGGCCAGCGCGATCAAGATGTGCCGCAGCGTGATGATCAAGGGGCTGGAGGCCCTGGTCATCGAAAGCTATGCGACCGCGCGCCAGTACGGCGTCGAGGACCACGTGCTGCCCACCCTGGCCGAGACCTTTCCTTCCATCGACTGGCAGCAGCAGGGCGCCTACTTCTTCAGCCGGGTCGTCCAGCACGGCAAGCGCCGCGCGGAGGAGATGCGCGAGGCCGCCAACACGGTGCGCGAAGCGGGTTTCGAGCCGCTGATGACCGCGTCCATCGCGGACAAGCAGCAGTGGGTGGCCGACCACGCGGCAGCCGGCACCTTCGCCGGCCTCCCCCGGGACGCGCGTTGGCAGGACTACGCCGACCGCCTGCGCGTTGCCGTCCGCAAGGCCTGAAGTGCTGGACGTGCTGGCCCTCACCGGGCCGATCTACCTGCTGATCGCCGCCGGCTGGGTGGCCACGCGCTCGGGCCTGTTCGCCCGCGCCGACATGCGCGTGTTCGGCAAGTACGTGATCCACCTGGCCTTGCCGGCGCTGCTGTTCAACGCCGTGTCGCAGCGCAGCGTGGCCGAGGTGCTGAACCCGGTCTTCATGGCCGCCTACGCGGCGGGCTCCGTGGCCGCCATGCTGCTGGGCATCCTGTGGGCGCGCCGGGTGCTGGGGCAGCCCCTGTCGGCCAGCGCCATCATCGGCATGGGCATGTCCTGCTCCAACAGCGGCTTCATCGGCTTTCCGCTGGTGGCGCAGGTGTTCGGGCCCGCCACCGCCGCCATCGGCCTGGCACTGGCGATGCTGGTGGAGAACTTCCTGCTGCTGCCCCTGGCCCTGGCCATCGCCGACAGCGATATGGGCGATGCAGCGCAGGGCGGCAGCCGGGGCGAGCGCTGGCGAGCCGCCCTGGCCCAGTCGGCGCGCGGCATTGTCCGCAACCCGCTGATCCACGGCATCGCCCTGGGCCTGCTGTTCTCGCTGCTGGGCTGGCGCCTGCCCGGTCCGGTGGCGCGTGCGGTGGACCTGATGGCGCTCTCGTGCGCCGCCATTTCCCTGTTCGTCATCGGCGGTTCGCTGGTCGGGCTGTCGACCCGGGGCATGGCGCGGGAGGTGGGGACCATCGCCGCCGGCAAGCTGCTGCTGCACCCGCTGGCCGTGCTGGTCGCGGTGCTGCTGCTGCCGCCCATGGCGCGCGAGCTGCAGGTGGCCGTGGTGGTCATGGCGGCCGTGCCCATGCTGGGGATCTACCCCATCCTGGCGCAGAAGCACGGCCACGACGGCATGGCCGCGGCGGCCCAGCTGGCCACCACCGCCGCCTCGTTCGTCACGTTGACGGTGCTGCTCTGGCTCTTGCCGCAGGCCATGCGCTTCGGCTCCTAGTCTGCAGCATCGCAGCGGCCGGGGCGGCTTCGGCAGGCTCGTGGCGGGGCTGCAGGCCCAGCGTGCCGTGGGCCAGTTCGCGCAGCACCCGCACCCGCACCGGCTCGGCGGGATCCTCCGGGAACTTGCGGGCGAAGAAGGCGCCGCTGCTGCGCAGCGTCTCCAGGTCGGCTTCCGACAGCTTGCTCGGGTGCGCTTCCACGAAGCGGTTGACGTAATGGTGGAAGGCGCCCTTGGCCTTCACTGCCCGCATCAGCAGCGTGGGGATCAGGAACTCCTCGGCGATGCGCAGCCGCGAGAAGTAGTCGCGGATGCCCGGCGCGTGGTAGTCCTGCACCAGGGACTGCACCACATGGTGGCGAGCGCCGAACCAGACCGAGCCGTAGTAGGGCCTGAAGCCCTCGCCGAAGGGATGCCGGCCCAGCCACGGCCTGGAAAACGCCTTGACCAGGCTGCGGGTGGCCAGGCCCTCCAGCCCGGTCCGCACGCCGCTGCGCAGCCAGATGCCGCACTCGTCGCGCCGGCCGGGCATGCCGCGGAAGTAGTCCACCGACAGCCGGCGCAGCACGCGGTGGCGCAGCGTGCCGTCCGGCGTGAAAGCGCGGTAGCCGACCCACACCAGGCAGTCGTGGTCGGCCAGCAGGTCGATGGCGCCGAAATGCGCCTCCGCCGGCCCCGACACATGCGCCTCGAACTCGGCCATGGGACGGATGGGCAGGCAGGTGGGGCTGAGCAGCTGCAGGTAGTCGAACTCCAGGTGCTCCAGCGCATGCGCCATGGTGTGGAAGATGCCGTCCACGAAGCCGAAGGTGGCCCAGCCCGTGCGCCGGGGGTTGTCCACGAAGCGCGCGTTCGGCGAATGCAGCATGAACTCCGGGCGCTGCGAGAAATCATGGTGGACCAGCACGGTGTGGGGCGCGAGGGCGCGCGCCAGCTGGTCCACGGTTTCCGCCGGCGTGACCGCCGACATCACGGCAAAGACGATCCTGGGCTTCAAGGGTGGCGGGCCCTTCAGTACTTCCAGAACAGCTGCTCGTCGACCTGGCCGGAGACCGCCAGGTACTTGAGCTGCTTGAGCCGGGTGAAGGGGCGCGCCTCGAAACCGTTGCGGTCCAGCCCGATGCGCTGGAACACGCCCTGCAGCTGCGCCGCGCCCTTGCGCGCGTCCCACCGGCACTTGAAGCCGGGAAGCTTCTCGTGGATCTTGGCGAAGCTCACGCGGTAGCTGCGGTTGTCGGCGCCGTTCTGGCCGAAGCTCAGTTCGCAACCGGGGTAGACCCCGGCCACGATCTCGGCGATCTCGCGCACCTGGTAGTTGTCCGCGTCATGGCCGACGTTGAAGATCTCGCCGTGCACCGCGTCACGCGGCGCCTCCAGCACGCAGGCGATGGCCTCGCAGATGTCCAGCACATGGACCAGCGGCCGCCACGGCGTGCCGTCGCTGGTCATGGCGATCCTGCCGGTGGTGGCCGCGATGCCGCACAGGTTGTTCAACACGATGTCGAAGCGCATCCGCGGCGAGGCACCGTAGGCCGTGGCGTTGCGCAGGAAGGTCGGCGAGAAGTTCGCGGACGCGAGCGGCGCCACGTCCCGCTCCACCAGGGTCTTGCACCTGGCATACGCGGTCTGCGGTTTGGTGGGCGACAGCTCGGTCATGGGCTGGTCGCCGTCCGCCACGCCATACACGCTGCAGGACGAGGTGTAGACGAAGCGCTTGACGCCGGCGTCGCGGGCGAGCTGCGCGAGCCGCAGCGAGGCCTGGTGGTTGATGCGGAAGGTGAGCTCGGGGTCGTTCTCGCCCAGCGGGTCGTTGGACAGCTCGGCCAGGTGCACCACCGCGTCCATGCCGGCCACATCCTCCGGCTGGATGTGGCGGATGTCGCGGTTGATCGTGCGCGGAAAGCCCGGCACCAGCTCCCGGTCGCTGAACAGCCAGCCGTCCCGGTAGAAGCCGGTGTCCAGGCCCACGATCTCATGGCCGCGGGCCTGCAGGTAGGGGGCGAGCAGGCAGCCGATGTAGCCCTCGACGCCGGTGACGAGCAGTTTCATGGGGGAGGTTCCTTCAGTTCTGGTGTTCGGGGAAGAAGCGGGCCATCTGTTCCTGCCACAGGCGGTCGCACAGGCGCCCCCCAGGCAGCTGGACATCGGCGAAGGTGAGGACCTCGTCCTTGGCCAGGTCACGCTTGAGCGTGCAGCCTTCGGCCAGGCCGATGGGCAGCAGGTTCTCCTGCCGCGCCGTCGCCGCGTTCTCGGCCAGGCCGTAGGTCATGTAGCCGCCCAGCCCGTCGATGGTCGCGCCTGCCCGGAGGTCGGTCTTGGCGGCGGCGACCACCTCCACCAGCGGGCCGGCCAGCGGCGCCAGCGCCGCGTCCTGGAAGAGCACCGCGCGTGCCACGGTGTTGGGCACCTCGAAATGGCACAGGTGGTAGGGCGTGTAGAAGCAGTAGAGCGGCCCCGCGCCCAGCTTGTAGAGGTTCAGGTAATGCCGCTGCTGGGGATGGTCGTGGGTGCCCAGCACGTACACGCCCGGGCCCGGCATGGCGCCGACCACGTAGTCCACGATGCCGGGGCCCTCCAGCAGGGCGTCCAGCGGGTAGAGCTCGCCCACCTGCTGGATGGGCGTGCCCGCCGGCACCGTCGGGCCGAACATGCCCCGCTTGCCGACCCGCATGCCGGTGCCGTTGGCGACGATGGCGTTCTCGAACGAGATCTTGGTGCCGTCGGCGAACGAGGTCACCATCATCGGGTTCTGGCCCCACTGTTTCGCGAAACCCTCCTGGGTGGTGGGGTTGCGGTAGGGGTCGTGCAGGCCCTTGATGTTCCCGCACAGCACGGGCTTGACGCCCAGGCCCCGCACGAAGCGGAAGAGGTTCATCATCACGCCCGGCTGGTCGCCGTCGGCGCTGGTGAGGACCACGCCGGCCTTGTCGGCGTAGGTCTTGAGGATGGGGCCTATCGTGCCGTCCACCTCGGCGTTCATCAGCACCACGTGCTTGCCGTGCGCGATCGCTTCCAGCGTCACGCGGGCGGCATGCTCGATGGTGCCCGTGATCTCGACGACGGCGTCGATGCCGCCGGCGCGGCACAGCAGCAGCGGGTCTTCGGTCACCGCGGGTACCCCGGCCTCGATGGCCTGCTCGAGCTGGGCCACCGTCTCGACGGTGCGCATCTCCTGCTGGCCGGCTTCGCGGTACGCGCGGCGGGCGCCGTCCAGCGTGCGGTTGGCGATGGCCGCCACCCGCATGCCCGGAACCGACAGGGCGACCTGGAGCACCACGCCCCGGGCCATGAAGCCGGCGCCGACGACGCCGATACGGATGGGGCGGCCTTCGCTGGCGCGCCGCTGGAGGGCGGTGTCGACGAGGATCATTGGGCTTGCCTCACGAAGTCGGGCCACTGGCGGTCCTTGTCCGACATGTCCAGCACGGGCACCGGCCACTGGATGCCGAAGGCAGGGTCGTCATGGCGGGCGCCGCGCTCGGAAGCCGGGGTGTAGTACTCCGAGACCTGGTAGGTGACGGCCGCGTCGTCGGTGAGGGTGACGAACCCGTGCGCGAAGCCCTTGGGCACCAGCAGCATGCGGCCGTTGGCCTCGCTCAGCTCCACGCCGATCCAGCGGCAATAGGTGGGCGACTGCGGCCGGATGTCCACGATCGCGTCCCAGATCGCGCCGCGAACGCAGCGCACCAGCTTGTCCTCGGCGTGGGGCGCCAGCTGGAAGTGCATGCCGCGCAGGGTGCCGGCGCGCCGGGTCAGCGACATGTTGGTCTGCACCATGTGGGTGGGCAGGCCGTGCGCCTCGAACTCGCGGGCGCAGTACGTGCGGGCGAACCAGCCGCGCGAGTCCTCGCGGCGCTCCGGGTCGACCAGGGTCGCGCCCGGCAGCTCGGTGGGGGTGAAGATCATGGCGGTGCTCCTACCAGACTTTCCAGGGGGCCTTGCCGCTGGCCCACAGGGCTTCCAGCGTCTGCTTGTCGCGCAGGGTGTCCATGGGCTGCCAGAAGCCCTCGTGGCGGAAGGCCGACAGCTGCCCGCTCTCGGCCAGCTTCTCCATGGGCCCGCGCTCCCAGACGGTCTGGTCGTCCTCGATGAGGTCCACCACCTTGCGGTCCAGCACGAAGAAGCCGCCGTTGATCCAGGCGCCGTCGCCGCCGGGCTTCTCCTTGAAGGTGGGCACGCGGTCGCTTCCGGACTGCAGCGTGAAGGCGCCGAACCGCCCGGGCGGCTGCACGGCCGTCACGGTGGCCAGCGTGCCCTGGGCCTTGTGGAAGGCGATGGCGGCGGAAATGTCCACATCTCCCACGCCGTCGCCATAGGTGCAGCAGAAGGGACCGTCCTGGAGGTAGGCCGCGGCGCGCCTGATCCGGCCGCCCGTCATCGTGTCCTGGCCGGTGTCCACCAGCGTCACGCGCCAGGGCTCGGTCGAGGTGCGCAGCAGGGTGGTGGTGTTCTCGCGCATGTCGAACCGGACGTCCGCACCGTCGAGCGCGTAGTCGCGGAAGAACTGCTTGATGACGTGGCCCTTGTAGCCGCAGCAGATCACGAAGTCGTTCAGGCCATGGGCCAGGTAGATCTTCATGATGTGCCAGAGGATGGGCCGACCGCCGATCTCCACCATGGGCTTGGGGCGGATCGCGCTTTCCTCGCTGATCCGCGTGCCGAAGCCGCCGGCCAGGATCATCACTTGCATGCGGGCCTCCGTTCATGCGGCATGGGGCGGAGCGTCCTGTGCGGTGCCTTCGACATGGGTTGCCTTTCGTGCCAAGGTGTTACGCATTGTTGAAGTCCGGTGGACCGCTGGGCTGTGGGAGCCGGCGCAGGCACGTTGTCAGACAGGACCGACGGCGCGGAAGAGCCCAGCGGTGCCGCGCTGCTCGTCCTCGGGGAATCGAATCAGGGAGCGAGGAGGCGAGTGGCCGTGGTGCGAAGCAGCTCGAGCGCTGCCTGCTGCGTCAGGGTGGTGGGACGCTGGGAAGATGTTGCGATGAACAGACGGCTGCGCAGGCGCGGCGAGCCTATGGGCCGCATCTGGAAAGCCTGCGGACGGGCTGAGGTGCTGACGGCGTTGCGCGACAGCACGGCCTTGCCGGCGCCGTCGGCCACGAGGTCGAGGATGGCCGAGACGCCGTCCACCTCCAGCGCGACGTGCGGACGCAGTCCCCCGGAGGCCAGCGCGGCTTCGACCTGCATCCGGATCGCGTTGGGCCGGCTGGGGATGACCAGGGGCGCCGCGGCGAGTTCGCGCAGGCTCACGGCGCGCGTGGGCGCGGCGCCCTTGCGCGCTGGCTGCGCCTCCACGAGGTACAGGTCCTCTTCGAGCAGGGGTGACAGCACGGCCTCGGCGCTGGCCGCGGCGTTGTAGAGCATTACGACGTCGAGCCGGCCCGAAGCCAGCGACTCGTGCATGGCGGCGGACAGGCCTTCGGTGATCGAGAGGCTGGCTTCCGGCAGCCGTTCGCGGAACGCCCGGATGAGCGGAACGGTGAGGACCTTGGCCACGCTGGGCGGCAGGCCCAGGGCCACGCGGCCGGCCAGCGCGCCGCGCACCCGGCCCAGTTCCTCGCGGGCGCGGGCCACCTGGTGCAGGATGCCGCGGCCATGCGCCAGGAGCAGGTTGCCCGCCTCGGTGGGCAGGGCGCCGCGCCCGTTGCGGGTGAGCAGGGTCTGGCGCAGCTCCACCTCGAGCAGCCGCACCTGGCGGCTGAGCGCGGGCTGGGCGATGTCGAGCGCGGCGGCGGCCCGCGTGAAGCTGCCGAGTTCGGCCACGCGAACGAAGTACTCCAGTTGCCGCAGGTCCATGCCAGATTTTATGACATAGCTGGGTGGCTGATATGCCGCTTTGTTCTATCTGCTAGGGCTGGGCGCGCCTTCCTTGCGGCCAGCCGCTTGGGGACAATCGGCGCATGGCATCCCCCCTGCGCGGCATCTCCTCCATGGCCACTCGGCTGGTCCTGGCCGAGCTGTGCGAGCTCTGGCAGCGGCCATCCGGGCGTGCGGTCGCCATGGAATCGGTGGGCGGCGTCGATGCCGCCAAGCGGGTGCAGGCGGGTGAAGCCTTCGACGTCGTGGTGCTGGCGTCCGACGCGATCGACAAGCTGGTGGCCGCCGGGCACGTGGTGGCGGGCAGCAAGGTGGACCTGGTGCATTCCGGGGTCGCGGTGGCGGTGCGCGCGGGCCAGCCCCGGCCCGGCGTCGCCACCGAGCAGGCGCTGCGCGACGCGGTGCTGGCCGCGCCGAGCATCGGCTACTCGACCGGTCCCAGCGGCGTGGCGCTTCTTCAGCTGTTCGAGCGCTGGGGACTGATGCAGCAGCTCCAGTCACGCATCGTGCAGGCTCCGCCCGGCATCCCGGTGGGCACGCTGGTCGCGCAGGGCCGGGTGGCGCTGGGCTTCCAGCAGCTGAGCGAGCTGCTGCACCTGCCCGGCATCGAAGTCGTGGGCCCCTTGCCCGACCCCGTGCAGATCACCACCACGTTCTCGGGCGGCCTGTGCCGGGTGTCGGCGCAAGGCGAGGCGGTGCGCGACTTGCTGGCCTTCATGGCTTCGCCCGCAGCCGAAGCGGCCAAGCGCCGCCACGGCATGGAACCGGTTTAGACGACAGAGGACCCCCATGATCATCGATTGCCACGGCCACTACACCACGGCCCCCAAGGCCCTGGAAGAGTGGCGCAACCGGCAGATCGCCGGCATCAAGGATCCGGCGCAAAGCCCGAAGGCTTCGGAGCTGAAGATCGGCGACGACGAGCTGCGCGAATCCATAGAAACCAACCAGCTGCGCCTGATGAAGGAGCGCGGCAGCGACCTCACGCTGTTCTCGCCGCGGGCGAGCTTCATGGCGCACCACATCGGCGACTTCCAGGTGTCCAGCACCTGGGCCGCGATCTGCAACGAGCTGTGCTTCCGGGTGAGCCGGCTGTTCCCCGACCACTTCGTGCCGGTGGCGATGCTGCCGCAGTCGCCGGGCGTGGACCCGCGCACCTGCATCCCCGAGCTGGAGAAGTGCGTCAAGGAGTACGGCGCCGTCGGCATCAACCTCAACCCCGACCCTTCCGGCGGGCACTGGAAGGAGCCGCCGCTCACGGACAAGTGGTGGTACCCCATCTACGAGAAGATGGTGGAGTACGACCTGCCGGCCATGATCCACGTCTCGACGTCGTGCAATGCCTGCTTCCACACCACCGGCGCCCACTACCTGAACGCCGACACCACGGCCTTCATGCAGTGCATCCAGGGCGACCTGTTCAAGGACTTCCC
>CAZZAW010000091.1:0-9507 GCA_964652405.1 uncultured Ramlibacter sp. | reverse complement strand
CACGGCGACACGCCCTACCGCGTGAGCGGCGTGCTGGCGCCCTGCGGCTGCGTGGCCGACCGCCTGGTGCTCACCAGCCTGGAGTCGGTGTGGCAGGTGCACGAGAAAGCGCTGGCCGTGGACGACGAAGACCGCAAGGCGCTGGAGGCCGAGCGCGAGGTCACCCTGGCCCTGATCACCTACCGCAGCCCGCTGGCAGCGGTGACCTTTCCGCGAATGGTGAACACGCAGACCGGGATGCAGGCCGCAGCCCCGGCCGTGGAGGTGACGCGCTTGCTGCGCCTGCTGGGCGTGGGGACCGAGCTGCTGCAGGGGCTGGGCGCGGTGCTGCTGGCCACGGCCGGGCTGTCGGTGTTCATCGCCCTGTGGAACTCGGTGCGCGAGCGCCGGTCGGATCTCGCCATGCTGCGCATGCTGGGCGCCAGTCCCGCGCGCGTGGCCGCGCTGCTGGTGTGCGAAGCGCTCTGGCTCGGGGCCGCGGCCACCGTCCTGGGGCTGGCAGCCGGGCATGGCTTGACAGCTTTGGTAGGCTCCGTGTTGGCGGGCCAGCAATCGCTGCCGCTCTCGGGCTGGGCCTGGGAGCCGCGGGAACTCTGGATCCCGGTGGCCGCACTGACAACGGCCGTGCTGGCGGCCCTGGTGCCCGCCGCGGCGGCTTACAGGGTGAACGTGGCCACATTGCTCCAATCGAGGTGAACCGATTCATGAAGACTTTCCTGATCGCATTCCTGTGCGCGCCCCTGCTGGCCCTGGCCTCGTCGGGGCACAGCGCCGATGACACGAAGAAGGACATCCAGCGCCACCGCGCCATGGCCGCCGCGCACGAGGCCGCGGCCAAGTGCCTGGAGTCCGGCAAGAAGCATGACGCCTGCCAGAAGGAACTGCAGGCCGCCTGCAAGGGCCTGGCCATCGGCAAGTACTGCGGCATGCGCCACGAGCACTAAGCCAAGGAGATCGCCATGAAGTTCGCGCCTGTCCTGATCGCCGCGGTGCTCGCCACCTCCGCCACCGCGCAACTGAGCTCGCCCCTGCCGGCCGGCACCGGCCCCGGCGTGCACAGCCCCAACAGCCCGTTCGCGCCGCTGCCCCAGCGCAGCGACGTGATTCCCTGGTCGGTGCTCACCTCGGTGAAGACCAGGAACGAGAAGAACAAGATCCTCCCCGTGTTCCAGCCCGAGCAGCTGGCGCTGAACCAGAAGACGCAGCGCCTGCAGGGCTTCATGATGCCGCTGGAGCCCGGCGAGAAGCAGAAGCATTTCCTGCTCAGCTCGGTGCCGCTGACCTGCGGCTTCTGCGTGCCGGGCGGGCCGGAGAGCATGGTCGAGGTCAAGACCAAGACCCCGGTGGCGTACACCATGGACCCGGTCGTGGTGGAAGGCCGGTTCGCCGTGCTGGCCGACGACCCCTATGGCCTGTACTACCGCATCACCGACGCGGTCGGCGTGAAGTAAGCCATGTTCCAGCGGCGGGGCGGGCTGTGGATCCTGGTGCTGGCGCTGCTGGTGGCGCCCACGCTGGGGTTCATGCACCGTGTCGTCCACGGCCCGCATGTCGAGGCCGCGCACGAGCACCTTGCGGCGCAGGAGCACGCCGCCGGCTGCGACCACGCGCACGGGTGGCTCACCGCGCTGTTCGGCCATGACGAGCACGACACCGGCTGCCGCCTCTACGACCAGCTGGGGCAGGGCGATTCGCTGCCCGCGGTGCCGGCCCTGCTGCTGCCGCTGGTCCTCACGTCCTTTCTCCTTCGCCGATCGCAGGGCCTGGCCCTGGCGCGCTGGCGCGCGCAGTTCGACGCGCGCGGCCCTCCCTCCTTTCGCTGATCCCCGCGCCTAGCCGCTCCCGCCGGGCCCGCGCCCGGCGGGCCGTTTCCCTTTCAGCGAAAGACATCCATGCATCCGCTTCTTGCGCGGTCGGCACTCGCCACCGCGACCCTGTCCTGGGCCGCGCCTGCCGCCGCCCAGGCGCCCAGCCTTCCAGAAATCACCGTCACCGGCAATCCGCTCGGCGCTACCGAATTGATAGCGCCCGCCGCAAGCTACTCGGGCGCCGGGCTGCTGTTGCGCTCGCAGACCACGCTGGGTGAGACGCTGTCGAACACGCCGGGCGTCGCCAGCACCTACTTCGGCCCCAACGCCAGCCGGCCCGTCATCCGGGGCCTGGACGGCGACCGCATCCGCATCCTGGACAACGGCGCGGCCTCGCACGACGCCTCCAGCCTGAGCTACGACCATGCGGTGGCCGCGGACCTGCTGGCCGTGGAGCGCATCGAGGTGCTGCGCGGGCCAGCGGCGCTGCTGTACGGCGGCAACGCGATCGGCGGTGTCGTCAACCTGATCGACAACCGAATTCCCCGCCAGCCCTTGGGTGGCGTCACCGGCCGGGCGGACGTCGGCGTCGCCAGCGGCAACCGCGAGAAAGGCGGCGCGCTGCTGGTCGAAGGCGGCAACCAGCGCGTGGGCCTGCACGCCGACGTGTTCAGCCGCGACACCCGGGACGTGCGCGTGCCGGTGGCGCTGGCCTGCACCCGGGGCGGCCCCGCCTCGCTCGCGCGACGGATCTGCAACTCCGCCAGCGAGGTGCGCGGCGGGGCCGTGGGCGGTTCGCTGTTCTTCGACCAGGGTTACCTGGGCGCCTCCGCCAGCACGCTGCGCAACGACTACGGCGCGGTGGCCGAAGACGAGGTCACCATCGGCCTGAAGTCCGACCGCTTCGCGCTGGAAGGCGAGCTGCGCAACCCGGGCGGCTGGCTCACCGGCGTCAAGGCGCACCTGGGGCACACGGACTACCGGCACACCGAGTTCGACGCGGGCGTGCCCGGCACGCTGTTCAAGAACCGGGGCAACGACCTGCGGCTGGAAGCCAGGCACGCGAAGCTCGGTGCGCTGGAAGGCGTGGTGGGCGTGCAGGCCGAGCAGTCCCGGTTCTCGGCGGATGGCGACGAGGCGTTCGCGCCCTACAGCCGCACCCGGCAGCGGGCGCTGTTCGTCCACGAGGAGCTGGGCACCTCCTGGGGCAAGCTGACCCTGGGCGGCCGCAGCGAGCGCGTCGACGTGGAGTCGCTGGGCAACCCCGACGTGGCCCGCTTCGCCACCGGCACCCGCAGCTTCTCGCCCTCGAGCCTGGCGCTGGGCGCGCTGTGGCGGGTGGCGCCGGCCTGGCAGCTCACCGCGAACCTGGCGCACAGCGAGCGCGCGCCGCGCGACTACGAGCTGTTCGCCAACGGACCGCACGTGGCCACCGGGGCGTACGAGACGGGTGACCCCGCGCTGGGCAAGGAACGTTCGGTCAATGCCGACCTGGGCCTGCAATGGAAGGCGGGGCCCCACCACGTGAAGGTCAACGCGTTCCAGAGCCGCTTCCGCAACTACATCGCGCTGCTGGCCACCGGGGCCGAGGTGGACGTGGACGGCGAGCTGTTCCCCGAGTTGCGCTATACGCCCGTGCGCGCACGCTTTCGCGGGCTCGAGGCCAGCGGCACCCTGCGGCTGGCCGAAGGCGGCGGCACGGTGGAGCTGGAACTGAGGGGCGACATGGTGCGCGCCCTCAACCTCGCCAACGGGCAGCCGCTGCCCCGGATCGCGCCGGTGCGCGTGGGCGCCACGCTGGCCTGGACGCGCGGGGCCTGGGGCGCCCGCCTGGGCTTCGACCACCACGCTGCGCAGCGCCGGGTACCCCAGGGCGAGCGCGAGACCGGCGCCTACACGCTGTGGAACGCCGCGGTCAGCTACAAGGCCAAGGCCGGACCGGCGCAGCTGCTGTACTACGCCCGGCTGGACAACGCCTCGAACCGGCTGGCGTACAGCGCCACCTCCCTCCTGACCCAGACCGCGCCGGGCCGGTCGCCCTTACCCGGACGCAGCCTGAGGTTGGGCGTGCGCGCGGACTTCTAGCGGCCCCGGGCGGTGCTAGGCTCGCGGCCTTTGCTTCCGGGAGAAACCAATGGCGTGGGTCGTGCTCGTGATCGCGGGCCTGTTCGAAGTGGGCTGGGCGATCGGCCTGAAATACACCGAGGGCTTCACGCGCCTGTGGCCCTCGGTGGGCACCGTGGCGGCGATGGTGATGAGCGTGCTGCTGCTGGGATGGGCCATGCGCACGCTGCCGGTGGGCACCGCCTACGCGGTGTGGACCGGCATCGGCGCGGTGGGCACGGTCGCCCTGGGCATCGTCCTGTTCGGCGAGCCGGCCACGGTGGCCCGCCTGTTCTGCGTGGGGCTGATCCTGGCCGGCATCGTGGGCCTGAAAATCACGCACGGCTAGCAAAAGGAGATTCCATGCTCGAATTCAAGCTGCCCGCCATGAGCTGCGGCCACTGCGTCACCGCCGTCACCGAAGCCGTGCACGAGGTGGACGGCGCCGCCCGCGTCGAGGTCGACCTCGCCACCAAGGAGGTCAAGGTCGAGTCGACGCAGGACCGGCAGAAGATCGCGGCGGCGCTCGCCGAGGCCGGCTACCCGCCGGCCTGAGGCCGCTCAGGCCTTGCCGCCCGGATAGCGCTGGTACACGCTGGCGCTGCCGTCGCGCGCCAGCAGCACCACGTCGTAAGCGTCCTGCCGGCCGCCGTACACCTTGCCGTCCATGCCGGGCGAGCCCACGGGCATGCCGGGCACCGCCAGGCCCACGGCCTGGGGCTTCTCCTTGAGCAGCCGCCGGATCTCGCGCGCCGGCACGTGCCCTTCCACCGCATAGCCGCCGACCAGGCCGGTGTGGCAGGAGCCGTACTTCTGCGCCACGCCCAGGCGGGAGCGCATGGCCGCGTTGCCGGTGTCGTTGACCTTCACCTTGAAGCCGTTGGCCTCGAGGTGGGCCACCCAGTCCTTGCAGCAGCCGCAGTTCGGGTCTTTCCAGACCTCGACCAGGACGGCGGACGGCTGCTGGGCCTGCACGCCGGCCGCGGCGGCCAGCAGCGCGAGGCCGGCGCCGAGCAGCTGGCGGCGGCGGGTGGTGGATGCGATGTCGTGTCTCATGGAAGCTCCAGGTGGTCAGCGTGCGGGGTGGTGCGAAGGCTGGTGCTGCGATCCGTGGCCGCCCGCATAGCCTCGCAGCACCGCGTAGTGGCGGACCTGCCAGGGGCTCAGGAGTTCCGTCTGTTGCAGGTGCGTGCGCAGGTGCTCCTCGCGCACGGCCGCCTGGCGCTCGGCGATGTCGGCCATCAGCTGGCTGAGCCGCTGGGCATCGATCTGGCGGCTGGCGAATGCCTGGTCCAGCTTGCGCTCGGACTCGACCAGCGCCTCGCCCAGCCGGCTGGCGCGCTCCTTGTGGGCCTCGCGCAATGCCTGGGTGGCCGCGTGCTGTTCGGGCGTGAGGGCCAGCGCCTGGGCGTGCTCGAGCACGTGCGCGGGCCCCGGGTAGCCGTTCAGTTCGGCGGCGCGTGCGAGGCCCGCGCCTTCGCCGGCAAGCAGGCTGCGCTGCTCCTGGTCGGAGAGCGACTTGATGGTGCGCGCCTGCTCGCCCGCATAGGGCGACAGCTGGGCCAGGACCGCGGCGGGGCCGAGCAGGGCAGCGACGGCGGCCACGCAAAGGTTCGTTCGGAATGTCATGGGATGTCCTCGTGTAGGGGGTGACGACGCAGGGCGGCGCGCCGGCAGGCCGGCGCGCGCGGAAGGAGGCTGGAACGCGTCAGCCGATCGGGGGCTTGAAGCGCCGCGGCTGCTCGGCGCTGGCGAACCGCGGCTCCGGCGCGGCGGGCCGGGGCGGCGTGAAGCGGACCCGGGCCTGGGGAAGGCCGGGCGGCAGTGCGGCAGCCGACAGCAGCGGGCACGGCCCCTGGCTGGCCGGGTCGGCCGCATCGCTGGCGGCGCCGGCGTGGCCCGGGCATTCCGCTGCCGCCAGCGGGCCGTGGGCCGGTTCGAGGTCAAAAGAGGCCGCAGCCCGCACGGCGTGGGCGCCGTGTGCTCCTGGATCCATAGCAAACCCAAGGCCGCCGCGCAGCGCCAGCAAGGCCATCAGGAGCAGGGCGAGCCAGGGACGCGCGGCCATGTTCAGGGCGCCAGCCGCTCTCGCCGCCAGCCGCCGTCGTCCAGGGTGTAGCGCAGCCGGTCGTGCAGGCGGCTCCTGCGGCCTTGCCAGAACTGCCACTGGTCGGGCACCAGCCGATAGCCGCCCCAGTGCGGCGGGCGCGGGGGCTGGAGCATGAACTGGGCGCTGTACTTCGCCGCGTTGGTGACCAGCACGGTGCGGCTGGGGATGACTTCGCTTTGCGGGCTGGCCCAGGCGCCGATGCGCGAGTCCAGCGGACGCGAGTGGAAGTAGGCGTCGCTTTCCCCGGCCGAGGTTTTCTCCACGCGGCCCTCGATGCGCACCACGCGCTCCAGCTCCACCCAGTGGAACTGCAGCGCGGCGAAGGGGTTGCCGGCCAGCTCGCGGCCCTTGCGGCTGTCGTAGTTGGTATAGAACACGATGCCCCGCTCGTCGTACCCCTTGATGAGCACCACCCGGGTGCTGGGGCGCAGGTCGCTGCCCACGGTGGCCAGCGTCATGGCATTGGGCTCGGGAATTTCCGCGGCGATGGCCTCGTTCAGCCATTGCTCGAACTGCTTCAGCGGGTCGGCGTGCGAGGCGTCCTCGCTCAGCTCGGCCCGTTCGTAGCTCTTTCGCAACTCAGCCAGGCGGGATGACGTCGTGCTCATGGGGGAATTGTCTCATCGCCACCGAAGCCCGGCCGGGCTACAGTGATTCGCCATGACGACCATCAACCTGAACGGAAAAGACGTCGCGGTGCAGGCCGACCCCGCCACGCCTTTGCTCTGGGCCCTGCGCGACACGGTCGGGCTCACGGGCACCAAGTTCGGCTGCGGCCAGGCGCTGTGCGGCGCGTGCACGGTGCACCTGGACGGCGCGCCGGTGCGCTCCTGCGTGACGCCCCTGTCCGCGGCGGGCGGGCGCAAGGTCATCACCATCGAGGCGGTCGGCACCGATCCGGTCGGAAAGGCCGTGCAGGACGCCTGGGTGCGCCACGACGTCGCCCAGTGCGGCTACTGCCAGAGCGGGCAGGTGATGAGCGCCACCGCGCTGCTCAGGAGCAAGGCCAAGCCGAGCGATGCCGACATCGACGCCGCCATGGCGGGCAACATCTGCCGCTGCGGCACCTATGCCCGCATCCGCGCGGCCATCCACGACGCGGCCGGCAAGCTGGGCGAGGGGAGGACCGCATGAAGTTCCTGCCGCTGCCCGCACCCGAGGGCCTGCAGCGCCGGGCCTTCCTCAAGGTGGCCGGCGCCTCCGGCTTCGCGCTGGGCGCCTTCCCGCTGGCCTCGTGCAGCTGGGTGCCCGGCAAGAGCGCCTTGCAGCCCACGCAGCAGCCGTCTGCCTTCGTCCGCATCGACAAGGACGGCACCACCACCGTGACCATCAACCGGCTGGACTTCGGCCAGGGCGTGCAGACCGGCCTGCCGCTGATCCTGGCCGAGGAGCTGGACGCCGACTGGAGCCGGGTGCGCAGCGTGCATGGGGATGCCAGCCCGGCCTATGCCGACCCGGCCATGGGCATGCACCTGACCGGCGGCTCGAACTCGATCAAGAACTCCTACACGCAATACCGCGAACTGGGCGCGCGCATGCGGGCCATGCTGCTGGCCGCCGCCGCGAAGCAATGGGGCGTGGAGGCGGCGAGCCTGCGCACGGAGAACGGCATGGTGCTGGGGCCCAACGGGCAGCGGCTGGGCTATGGCGAGCTGGCGGAAGCGGCGATGCAGCAGCCGGTGCCCGCCAAGGTGACGCTCAAGGACCCGTCGCAGTTCAGGCTGATCGGCAAGCCCACGGGCCGGCTGGATGCGCAGGCCAAGTCCACGGGGCAGCAGGCCTACGGCATCGACGTGCGGCTGCCGGGCATGCTCACCGCGGTGGTGGCGCGGCCGCCGGTGTTCGGCGCCCGGCTGAAGGCTGTCGACGAGGCCGCCGCCAAGGCCCTGCCCGGCGTCAGGGCAGTGCTGCGCATCCCGGCCGACCGCGGCGGCGAGGCCGTCGCCGTCGTGGCCGAGGGCTACTGGCCGGCCCGGCAGGCCCGCGAAGCGCTCAAGCTGGAATGGGACACGGCCGGGGTTCCGCGCCCCGACAGCGCGCAACTGCTGGCGCAGTACCGTGAGCTGGCCACGAAGCCCGGTGCGCTCAAGTTCGACGCCGACGTGAGCCGGCTCGCTGGCGCACCGAACCGCATCAGCGCCGAGTACGTCTTTCCCTACCTGGCGCACGCGCCCATGGAGCCGCTCAACTGCACGGTGGCCTTCGACGGCGCGAAGGCCGAGCTGTGGATGGGAACGCAGATGCCCGGGCTGGATGCCGGCGCCGCGGCGCAGGTGCTGGGGGTCAAGCCCGAGGCCGTGAAGATCCACACGCAGATGGCGGGCGGCGGGTTCGGCCGCCGCGCGATCCCGAGCAGCGACTACGTGGTGGAGGCCTGCCAGGTGGCCAAGGCGGCCCGGGCGGCGGGCCTGGACGCGCCCGTGCGCACGCTGTGGAGCCGCGAGGACGACATCCGGGGCGGCTACTACCGGCCGCTGCACCTGCACAAGGCCGAGATCGGCTTCGATGCGCAGGGGAACATCCTGGCCTGGGACCACGTGATCGTGGGACAGTCCATCACGCGCGGGTCGCCCTTCGAGCAATTCATGGTGAAGGACGGCGTGGACGCCACCACCGTCGAAGGCATGAAGGAGCCCTACGCCGTGCCCATGCGCCTGTCGGTGCACCACCCCGAGGTGAACGTGCCGGTGCTGTGGTGGCGCAGCGTGGGGTCCACGCACACGGCCTATGCGATGGAGACGCTGGTGGACGAGGTGGCGCGCGCCACTAACCAGGACCCGGTGGCGTACCGCCTGAAGCTGATGGGCGGCAAGCACCCGCGCCACCAGGCGGCCCTGGAGCTGGCCGTCCAGCAGTCGGGCTACGGCAAGCGCCAGCTGCCGCCCGGGCAGGCCTGGGGCGTCGCGGTGCACGAATCGTTCAGCTCGGTCGTGGCCTACGTGGTGGAGGCCTCGGTGGAGCAGGGCCGCCCGCGCCTGCACAACGTCACCGCCGGCGTGCACTGCAACCTGGCCGTGAACCCGCGCAGCGTGGAGGCGCAGGTGCAGGGCGCGGCGCTCATGGGCCTGTCGATGTGCCTGCCAGGCGCCGCCATCACCTTCAAGGACGGCCGTGTGGAGCAGGGCAACTTCGGCGACTTCGTGGTGCCGCGCATCACCGACATGCCGCGCATCGCCGTCCACATCATCCCCAGCGCCGACCCGCCCACCGGCATGGGCGAGCCCGGGCTGCCCCCGCTGGCGCCGGCGTTTGCGAACGCCCTCGCGCGCCTGACCGGCAAGACGCCGCGCGAGCTGCCGTTCCGGCTGGCGTGAACGCCCGCGGCCTGCCCACGGTGCTGGTCCTGGCCTCGGGCCGGGGCGAGCGCTTCATCGCCTCGGGCGGGCAGGGCTCCAAGCTGCAGGCCCTGCTGGCCGGCAAGCCGGTGCTGCAGCACACGCTGGACGCGGTGCGGGCCAGCGGCCTGCCCTGGCACCTGGAAGACGC
>CAZZAW010000090.1:0-9514 GCA_964652405.1 uncultured Ramlibacter sp. | reverse complement strand
GCCCGCGCCGCCATCCCGTTCTTCCTGTGCCTGGTGGTCTGCATCGCGCTGATCACCGCCTTCCCGCAGATCGTCACCGTCGTGCCGGACGCTCTGATGGGCCAAGCCAAGTGACGGTGCGACGCCCGACCTAGGAACCCCATGAAGAACCTACTTTGCGCGGCCGCGCTGGCGGCCGTGGTGGCGCAGCCTTGCCTGGCCCAGTCGCCCCAGGCGTGGAAACTCGCCACCGGCTACCGGGCCGAGTCCTTCCACACCCAGAACCTGTTCCAGTTCGCGCAGGAAGTGGGGGATGCCACGGCCGGCCAGCTGAAGATCGAGGTGCACCCCTACAACACGCTGTTCAAGCTGGCCGACATCCGCCAGGCGGTGCAGGACGGCAAGGCCCAGGCCGGCGAGACCATCATGAGCAGCATGGTCAAGGACATCCCGATCGCCGGGGCGGACTCCATCCCCTTCGTGGTGAGCAGCTACGCCGATGCGCAGCGCCTGTGGCAACTGCAGCGGCCGCTGGTGGAGCGGCACTTCGCGGCGCGCGGGCTCAAGCTGCTGTACGCCGTGCCCTGGCCGCCGCAGGGCCTGTTCTCCAGCAAGCCGGTGCGTGGCTCGGCCGATTTCGCCGGCACCAAGATGCGCACCTACAACCAGACCACGGTTCGTATCGCCGAACTGATGAAGGCGACGCCGGTGGACGTGCCGATGGTCGAGGTCAACAAGGCCATCGCCGAGGGCCGCATGGACAACATGATCACGTCCGCCGTGACCGGCGTGGAGAACAAGGTCTGGGGCCCGATCAAGCACTACTACGAGATCAACGCCTGGTTCCCGAAGAACGTGGTGTTCGTCAGCGCCCGCGCCTTCAACGCCCTCCAACCCGCCGTGCAGGCGCAGGTGCTCAAGGCCGCGGCGGAGGCGGAAGCCCGCGGCTGGGCGCGCAGCCAGGCCGTGATGCAGCAATCCACGCTCGAGCTGCGCGCCAACGGGATCAAGGTCGAGCGGGTCTCGGCCGAGTTCGACCAGGAGATCAAGCGGCTGGGCGAGAAGTTTTCCCGGGAATGGGTACGATTGGTCGGCAACGAGGCCAACCAGATCTTCGTGCCCTACTACACGCAATAGGAAGCTATGCAAGACAAGGCAAAAAGCGAAGCGCGCTGGCAGTTCTGGATCGACCGCGGCGGCACCTTCACCGATGTGGTCGCCAAGCGGCCCGACGGCAGCCTGGTGACCCACAAGCTGCTGTCGGAAAACCCGGAGCAGTACAAGGACGCCGCCGTGGCGGGCATCCGCCACCTGCTGGGACTGCGCCGCGGCGAGCCGGTGACGCCGGCCCAGGTGGAGTGCGTGAAGATGGGCACCACGGTGGCGACCAATGCCCTGCTCGAGCGCAAGGGTGAACGCACGCTGCTCGTGACCACGCGGGGCTTCCGCGACGCGCTGCGCATTGCCTACCAGAACCGGCCCCGCCTCTTCGACCGCCATATCGTGCTGCCCGAGCTGCTGTACAGCGAGGTGGTCGAGGCGCAGGAGCGCATCGCGGCCCAGGGGGAGGTGCTCGCGCCGCTGGACGAGCAGCACCTGCGGACCGAGCTGCGCTCGGCCCACGGCCGCGGGCTGCGCAGCGTGGCCATCGTCTTCATGCACGGTTACCGCTACACGCAGCACGAGGCAGCGGCCGCCCGGATCGCCCGCGAGGTGGGCTTCACGCAGGTGAGCACCTCGCACGAGACCAGCCCCATGATGAAGTTCGTCAGCCGGGGCGACACCACGGTGGTGGACGCCTACCTGTCGCCCATCCTGCGCCGCTATGTGGACCAGGTGGCCGGCGAGATGCCGGGGGTGCGTCTGTTCTTCATGCAGTCCTCGGGCGGCCTCACCGACGCGCACGCCTTCCAGGGCAAGGACGCCATCCTGTCGGGCCCGGCCGGCGGCATCGTCGGCATGGCCCGGACGGCGCGGCTGGGCGGACATGACAAGGTGATCGGCTTCGACATGGGCGGGACCTCCACCGACGTCTCGCATTTCGCCGGCGAATTCGAGCGCGAGTTCGAGACCCAGGTCGCCGGGGTGCGCATGCGTGCGCCCATGATGAGCATCCACACCGTCGCGGCGGGCGGCGGCTCCATCCTGGAGTTCGACGGCGCCCGGTTCCGCGTGGGGCCGCAAAGCGCGGGCGCGAACCCCGGACCCGCCAGCTACCGCCGCGGCGGGCCGCTGGCCGTGACGGATGCGAACGTGATGGTGGGCAAGATCCAGCCCCGTTACTTTCCCAAGGTCTTCGGGCCCGGCGCCGACGAGCCGCTGAGCTACGAAGCGGTGCAGGCGAAGTTCAACGAGCTGGCCGGCCGTACCGGCCGCAGCGCCGAAGTGGTGGCCGAAGGCTTCATCAACATCGCGGTCCAGCAGATGGCCAACGCCATCAAGAAGATTTCGGTGGCGCGCGGCTACGACGTCACGCGCTACACCCTGCAGTGTTTCGGTGGCGCGGGCGGCCAGCACGCCTGCCTGGTGGCCGACGCCCTGGGCATGAGCCGGGTCTTCGTGCACCCGCTGGCGGGGGTGCTCTCCGCCTACGGCATGGGCCTGGCCGACCAGAACGTGATCCGCGAGCAGGCGGTGGAGCTGCCGCTGGCAGCGTCGTCGCTGCCGCTGGTCGCCGAGAAGCTGGAAGCGCTCGGCGCCGCCGCGCAGGCCGAGCTGGAACGGCAGCAGGTGAACGCCGGGGCCGTGAAGGTGCAGCACCGGGTGCACGTGCGCTACGAGGGCAGCGATTCCGCCCTGGTCGTGCCTTTTGGCGACCTGGACACCATCAGCGCCGGGTTCGAGGCGGCCTACCGCCAGCGCTTCGCGTTCCTGATGCAGGGCAAGCGGCTGGTCGTGGAGGCGGTCTCCGTGGAGGCCATCGTGGCGGGCGACGCGCCGGCCGAGCCGCGGCACGAGACACACGAGCCCCGCGAGGTGCCGCGTCGCGAGACCGTGCGCATGTATTCCGGCGGCCAGTGGCACGACGCGGCCCTGGTGGTGCGCGAGGACATGCGCCCGGGCGACGTGCTCCCGGGCCCGGCGATCATCGCCGAGAAGAACGCCACCACCGTGGTCGAGCCGGGCTGGGAAGCCCAGCTCACGGCTCTGGACCACCTGGTGCTGGACCGCCGCATTCCCCGCGCCGTGAAGTACGCCGCCGGCACGCAGGTGGACCCGGTGCTGCTGGAGGTGTTCAACAACCTGTTCATGAACATCGCCGAGCAGATGGGCCTGCAGCTGCAGAACACCGCCTACTCGGTGAACATCAAGGAGCGGCTGGACTTCTCCTGCGCCCTGTTCGACGCGCAGGGCAACCTGATCGCCAACGCCCCGCACATGCCGGTCCACCTGGGCTCCATGGGCGAGAGCATCAAGACCGTGATCCGCGAGAACGAGGGCAGGATGTCGCCGGGCGACGTGTACGTGCTCAACGATCCGTACCACGGCGGCACGCACCTTCCCGACGTCACGGTGATCACCCCCGTGTACCTGGCGGGGTCGGCCCCGGACAAGCCGCTGTTCTACGTGGGCTCGCGCGGCCACCATGCGGACATCGGCGGCACCACGCCGGGCTCGATGCCGCCCTTCTCGACGCTGATCGAGGAGGAGGGCGTGCAGATCAACAACGTCAAGCTGGTGGACAAGGGCGTGCTGCGCGAGGCCGAGATGGTGGCGCTGCTGAAGTCGGGCAAGCACCCCTCGCGCAACCCCGAGCAGAACATGGCCGACCTCAAGGCGCAGATCGCCGCCAACGAGAAGGGCGTGCAGGAACTGCGGAAGATGGTGGACCAGTTCGGGCTGGACGTGGTGCAGGCCTACATGCGGCACGTGCAGGACAACGCCGAGGAGTCGGTGCGGCGCGTGATCACCCGCCTCAAGGACGGCGAGTTCACCCTGCCGCTGGACAATGGCGCGAAGATCAAGGTGGCGATCCGCGTCGATGCCGCCAGCCGCAGCGCCGAGATCGACTTCTCCGGCACCTCGCCGCAGCAGGAGAACAACTTCAACGCCCCGACGGCGGTGTGCATGGCGGCGGTGCTGTATGTCTTCCGCACCCTGGTGCAGGACGACATCCCGCTGAACGCCGGCTGCCTGAAGCCGCTGAAGGTCATCATCCCGCCGGGCTCCATGCTGAACCCCAACCCGCCGGCCTCTGTGGTGGCGGGCAACGTCGAGACGTCCAGCTGCATCACCAATGCGCTGTACGGCGCTTTGGGCGTGATGGCCGCGAGCCAGTGCACCATGAACAACTTCACTTTCGGCAATGCACGCCACCAGTACTACGAGACCATTTCGGGCGGCAGCGGCGCGGGCGAGGGGTTCGACGGGACCTCGGTGGTGCAGACCCACATGACCAACTCGCGCCTGACCGACCCCGAGGTGCTGGAGTTCCGCTTTCCGGTCCGCCTGGAAAGCTACGAGATCCGTCGGGGTTCCGGCGGGAACGGGCAGTGGAAGGGCGGCGACGGGGGTGTTCGGCGCGTGCGTTTCCTGGAGCCCATGACCGCCAGCATCCTGTCCAATGGCCGCAAGCACGGCGCCTTCGGCATGGCCGGCGGGGAAGCGGGGCAGGTCGGCATCAACCGGGTGGTCCGCACCGACGGCCGCGTCGAGAGTCTCGACCACATCGGCCAGGCCGAGATGCAGCCGGGCGACATCTTCGAGATCCATACACCGGGTGGCGGCGGCTACGGACGAGCTGGATAGGCGGCGGCGCCGCGCGCGCAGATGCTGGCGCTGAAGCTGCTGCTGGTGGCGGTCTCGGTGCTGCTGTCCACGCTGGCAGCGCGCCGCTTCGGCCACGCGGCCGGCGGGGCCGTCGCCGGCATGCCGATGATCGCCGCGCCCATCATCGCGGTGCTCCTGGTGGACCTGCCGGCCGATCAGGTGCGCGCCATCGCGCTGGGAACGCTGGTCTGCGTGCCCGCGGCCATCGCCCACATCGTGTCGTTTGCCCATGCCGCCCGGCGGTTCCGCTGGCCCGCGGGCCTGGCGGTCGCGCTCGGCGTCTACCTGGCGGCGGCGGCTGTCCTGACGCAAGTGGCCCTGCCGCCGGCGGCTGCGTGCGCGCTGGCGCTGCTGGCGCCCAGCCTGGGCCTGTGGGCGGCGCCGCGCAGTGCGCACAAGCCGGCT
Organism: uncultured Ramlibacter sp.; assembly: GCA_964652405.1. Taxonomy (GTDB): domain Bacteria; phylum Pseudomonadota; class Gammaproteobacteria; order Burkholderiales; family Burkholderiaceae_C; genus Ramlibacter. The sequence continues at coordinate 4,360 of CAZZAW010000090.1, read as the reverse complement.
GCGGTGGCCGTTCCGGGAGCGGAATTCGTCCTGCGCATCGCTGCGGCAGTGGCCATGGCGCTGGTCATCGTGCTGGGCGCCGACCGGCTGCCGGCGGCGGTGAGCGGCATCCTGCTGGCGGTGCCCATCACCGGCAGCGTGCTGCCCTGTTTCACCCTGCCGCGGCGGCCGAGGCCGGCTTGTAGGCGGCGCTGCCCACCCGCAGGCCGAGGCCACGGTCTCCCTGCTGGGCGGCTTCGTGCGCGGGCTGCATGGCTTCGCGGCCTTCTTCGTGGCGCTGTACCTGGCCCTGGCTGGGATGGGCAAGCTGGCGGCCTTCACGCTGGCGCTTGGGGTGGCTTTCGCAGCCGCGGCATTGGTGCAGGCGGTGAGCCGGCGCGCCGCACAATAGCGCCATGGCCCCCCCGTCCTTCACCGACAACTACCGCTACCTGGCGCGCTACAACCGCTGGTTCAATGAACGGCTGTACGAAGCCTGCGAACGCCTGCAGGATGAGGACCGCCGGCGCGACCGCGGGGCCTTCTTCGGCTCCATCCACGGGACGCTGAACCACATCGTGTGGGCGGACCATCTCTGGCTGCAGCGCCTGGCGGCCCAGGGCGAACCGTTCCCCGCCCTGGAGCCCGGCCTGATCGCGGTGCCCGCGGGGGCGATGTACGAGGCGGTGCTGTTCGAGGACTGGGCGGAGTTGAAGGCGCACCGCGCCCGGCTGGACCAGGCGATCGAGCAGTGGGTGGCCGAGATGCCGGGGGACTTCCCCCAGCGGACCATGCGCTACGCCAACAGCAAGGGCGTGCGGCGCGAGCACCCGGTCTGGATGGCGATCACCCACTTCTTCAACCACCAGACCCACCACCGCGGGCAGGTCACCACGCTGCTGATGCAGGCGGGCGTGGACCCCGGCGTCACGGACATGATCGTCCTGGCGCAGACGTAGAAAAGCCCGCGCTGGGCGGGCTCCTGGATCCCCCGCCTGAGCGGGGACGACGTTCACCGGGTGAACGTCACTTCTTGGCGGCGCTGGCGGCGGGCTTGGCGGCAGGGGCGGCAGCGGCCGCTTTGGCGTCGGCCTTGGCTTCTGCCTTCTCGCTCTTCTTCTCGTCCTTGGCGGCTGCCTTGTCGTCCTTCTTGGCCGCGGCGGCCGAGGCCGGCTTGTAGGCGGCGCTGCCCACCCGCAGGCCGGCTTCGGACAGGTTGGCGGCGCGGGCTTCGCCGACTCCCTTGACCCGGGCGATGAAGTCGTCCCAGTTCTTGAACGGGCCCTTCTTGCGCTCGTCCAGGATGAGCTTGCTGGTGCCGGGGCCGATGCCCTTGACGCTGTCGAGCTGGGCTTCGGTGGCCTTGTTCACGTCCACGGCTGCCATGGCCAGGCTGGTGATGAGCATGGCCGCGAGGGCCAGGATTTTCTTGAGCATGCGGATCTCCTTGGAAGGGGTTGGAACTCCTTCAACGGTCCCGCAGCGGCGCCGTTGACCGCCTCAGGGCCGGCTGCCGAGCCAGGCCATGTAGGCCGCCACACCCTGACTCACGTCGGCGAAGGTGTGCCGGCAACCTGCGGCCCGCAGCGCCGTGAGGTCGGCCTGGGTGTAGCACTGGTACTTCCCGCGCAGCGCATCGGGGAAGGGAATGTATTCCAGCAGGCCCTGGGCGGCCGCCGAAGCCGCGGTGTGCGCCTGGCCGCTGAGCGAGGAAATCACCGCGGCCGCCACGTCGTTGAAGGGCTGGGCCCGGCCCGTGCCCAGGTTGTAGATGCCGCTCTTGTCAGGGTGGTCGTAGAACCAGAGGTTGACCGCCACCACGTCGTCGACGAAGACGAAATCCCGCAGCTGCTCGCCCGGCCCGTAGCCGCCGTAGTCGGCAAAAAGCTTGACCTTCCCCTGCTCGCGGAACTGGTTGAACTGGTGGAAGGCGACGCTGGCCATGCGGCCCTTGTGCTGCTCGCGCGGGCCGTAGACGTTGAAATAGCGGAAACCCGCCACCTGGGCGGCGGCGCGCTCGAGCCGGGGTCCCAGCTCGCGCCGCATGCGCTGGTCGAACAGCAGCTTGGACCAGCCGTAGACGTTCAGCGGCTGCTCGAACTCCGGCGTCTCGGTGAAGCTGGCCGAGCCGCCATAGGTGGCGGCCGACGAGGCGTAGAGCAGCCGCGTGCCGCGCTCCTGGCAGGCCCGGAACAAGCCACAGGACAACGTGTAGTTGTTGTCCATCACGTACTTGCCGTCGGTCTCCATGGTGTCGCTGCAGGCGCCCTCGTGGAAGACCGCCTCCACGTCGCCGAAGAAGCCATCGGCGACCGCGTCGTAGAACACGTCCGCGTCCACGTAGTCGGCGATCTTCAGGTCGGCCAGGTTGCGGAACTTGTCGCCCTGGGTCAGGTCGTCGACCGCGATGATGTCGTCTATCCCTCGGTCGTTCAGGCCCTTGACGATGTTGCTGCCGATGAACCCGGCGGCGCCGGTGACAACGATGCGGGTCATGAGAACAGTTCCTCGTACGAAACGGTGGCCGTGCCGAACTTGCCGACCACGATGCCCCCGGCCTTGTTGGCCAGCGGCATGGCCTCGCGCAGCGTCATGCCGGCGGCGACCAGCGATGCCAGGGTGGCGATCACGGTGTCGCCGGCGCCCGTGACGTCGAATACCTCGCGTGCCTGCGCCTTCACGTGCTGCTCGCCCGCGGCATCGAACAGCGTCATGCCGTCCTCGCCCAGGGTGACCAGCAAGGCGTGCATCTTGAGCGCCTCGCGCAGCCCTTGCGCCTTGGCCCGCAGCTCGGCGTCATCGCGCCAGCTGCCCACCACCTGCTGCAGTTCGGCGCGGTTGGGCGTGATCACAGTCGCCCCGGTGTAGCGGGCGTAGTCCGAGCCCTTGGGGTCGACCAGCACGGGCTTGCCCGCTGCGCGCGCGAGCTGGATCATGGACGGGATGTGGGCCAGCCCGCCCTTGCCGTAGTCGGAAAACAGCACGGCGTGGTGCGACGGCGCGAGCTCGGCAAACGCCTCGTTCTGCGAGGCCAGCGCCTCGTGGTCCGGCTCGTTCTCGAAGTCCATGCGCAGCAGCTGCTGGTGGCGACCGATGACGCGCAGCTTGACCGTGGTCTTCAGCCCCGCGTCGCGCTTCAGGTGGGTGGCGATGCCGGTCTGCTTCAGGAGCGTTTCCAGCCGGCGCCCGGGCTCGTCGTCGCCCACCACGCCCAGGAAGCTGCCCTGGGCGCCCAGCGTGACCACGTTGTAGGCCACGTTGGCGGCGGCGCCTATGCGCTCCTCTTCCTGGTTGACCTTGACCACCGGCACCGGTGCTTCAGGAGAGATGCGCTCGACGGCGCCATACCAGTAGCGGTCGAGCATGGCATCGCCCACCACCAGCACGCGGGCCTGCGAGAGTTGCTGTTTCGTCGGGTTCATAGTTCTTCCACGCGGCGTGCCGGGTAGCTGTCCCAGGCCTGGCAACCCGGGCAGTGCCAGAAATGCTGCTTGGCCTCGAAGCCGCAGGCGGCGCAGCGGTAGCGGGTCAGGGGCTTGACCGCATGGTCCAGCGCGCGCTGCACCTGCGGGTGGAACTGCTCGTGCTGCAGCTTCTCGCCGGCGATCCACTTGGCGGCCGCCACCAGCGAGGGTTCACGCTCCAGGTGCCGCACGTACCACTGCCGGGCCTCGTGCTCGGGCTCCAGCGCCGCGATGGCTTCCAGCACGTCCAGTGAAGGGGACAGCTCGTAGCTGCCCTTGAGAAGGTCCAGCGCCTCGGCCTCGCGGCCGCAGGCCTGGGCACTTTCGGCCACCGCGCGCGCGGCCAGCGGGATGGCGGCGGGGCTGGACTGCGCCAGCTGGGCCAGGGTCTGGAACGCAGCCTGGCTGTCCCCGGTTCGGCGCTGCAGCGCCGCCAGCTCGATGGCCGGACGGGCCGAGGCAGGTGCCAGCTTCATGGCCTCGCGCAGCAGCTGTTCGGCCTGGTCGTTGGGCGCCTGAGCCGCCTGCTCGCACAGGTAGTGGGCCCGGCGGCCGCCGAAGTCGCCCTGGCCTGAAGCCTCCAGCTTGCCCGCGATCTCGGCGGCCTGGGTCCAGTCCCGCGACCGCTCGTAGATCGCCAGCAGGGCCAGCAGCGCCTGGGACTCGTGGGCCGTGCCTTCCAGCTTGCGCAGGGCTTCCTCGGCGCGGTCCAGCAGGCCCGCGCGCAGGAAGTCCAGCGCCAGCGCATGCTGCGCCCGGTGCCGGTCGGTGCGGCTCAGGTCGCCGCGCGAGAGCAGGTGCTCGTGCACGCGCACCGCGCGCTCGTATTCGCCGCGGCGGCGGAACAGGTTGCCCAGCGCGAAGTGCAGCTCGGAGGTGTCGGGGTCGTTCTGCACCGCCTCGATGAAGGCGTCGAT
>CAZZAW010000089.1:0-9565 GCA_964652405.1 uncultured Ramlibacter sp. | reverse complement strand
CCTTGCGGAATCACGTCGTTGGCCTGGTTCATGGAGTGCTCCGTTACGGGCAAGGCGCAAAGCCCCGCCTCGTCTGCTTAGCATTCTGGGTGGGCGCCCGCCGTCGCGTCATTCGGACAGCGCCCCGGACAGCGCCGGCGTTTCGCCTACGCCGCGCTGGGCTACGGACGCTGCGGCCGCTCTCGACCGCAGATGGCAGGCGGCCCCCATTGCCCCTTGCCGAGCTCTGCCAGAGAATGGCCGGCAGGAGGGCGCCGTGACCTTGATGTCGACACTTAGAACCACTCTTGTTGGCCTGGTCGCTGCCTCGGTCTGCAGTGCTTCCCTGGGCAGGGGCATGCTCGATCGAATTGCGGAGAAGGGGCAGATCAACCTCGGCTACAGCGAAAGCTCGGCTCCCTTCTCGTTCAAGATCGACGGCGCGCCCGTCGGGTACAGCGTGGACATTTGCCGCAGCGTTGCGGAACGAATCAAGCAGGAGACCGGCAAGCCGCAGTTGCAGGTGAACTTCGTACCCGTGGATTCGGACCAGTTGCTCCGGGTGGTCGGCAGCGGCTTCGTCGATGTGATGTGCGGCGCGGTATCGGACACGCCCTTGCGCCGCAAATTCATGGCCTTCTCGTCACCGATCTTCCTGACATCAGTCAAGTTGCTGGTGCGTGAGAGCGGCCCACGCGCTCTGGCCGATCTTCGCAAGGGGACCGTCGCGGTGCTCGGGCGCACCACGGCCGAATCCGCCGTTTCGGGTACAAGCGCCTCGCGCGGCATGTCGCTCAAGGTGTCGCGGGTAGTGAACCCGGAAGCAGCCCTGTCGCAGTTGCGCTTGAAGCAGGCTGATGCCTGGGCACGCGACGAGGTGCTGCTCCTGGGTGCCGTGGAGCGTTGGGCCGAGCCTCGGGAATTTCGCCTCCTGGACGACGTGCTTTCCACAGAAATCATCGCCCTGGCGATGCCGCCGGACGACAAGCTGGCCGCAGTGGTGGACAAGGCGCTGGCCGCGGAGGTTCGCTCGGGCCGGATCGACGACCTCTACGACCGATGGTTCGTGCAACCCAACCCGATGAGCAAGCGGGGACTCAACCTTCCGATGTCTCCCGGGCTCAGGTTCGAGTTCGACAAGCTGCGCCGCTGAAGGCGCGGCGGCGCGCCGCAAACCCTGAACGGGTTGGCCTCACGTGCACAAGACGAGCACGACACCCGGGGCCGCCTTCTGCACAACCTGCGACACCGTCATGGGCTTGACGGCAACATCCCGGCGCACCAGCGACGGCAACTTGTGCTGCGCAAGGAAGCGGCGCAGGGTCGCCAGGCTTACGGCGAAGTTGACGTTCTCGGCTCCCAGCCGCATGTCAAGCCGGGTGACCACGACGCCGGCGACGGAGCCGTACTCGTCGAGTACGGGGCCTCCGCTGTTGCCGGGCTGTACGGGCGCCGAGATCTGCAGCATGCCCTGCTGGCCGCCCACCCCAGCCCGGGCGCTGACGATGCCGGTGGTCACCCGCATGTCGGTGCCCAGGACATTGGCGAGCGGATAGCCCAGGACGGTGATCGAGTCCCCAAGTTCGCGATTCGCCGACGAGAGTTCCAGCACTGGCAGATGCGCGCCCACGAGGGATAGCGCGGCCAGGTCGAGTCCAGGGTCGGCCGCGACGACTTGTGCGTGGAATCCGGCGTGTCCCCTGACAACGTGCACGTGCGAGCACCCGTGCACGACGTGGTTATTCGTCAGGAGCAGGCTCTGGCCGATCGCGAAGCCCGTCCCCGACCACTTCACCGGCCCCTGCCCTTCCACCGCCAGGCGCACGCCGCTGCGCGCTCCCAGGCTCGCCGCCACGGCGCCCGACTTTGGTGCGGCCCGGGCCGGGTCGGAGGCGATGCGGCAGGCGGTGTCCAGCTCGCCCGCCTGGCGCGTCCCTTCGAACACCGGCCGCAGTTCTGATCCGGTGGAGGTGCGCACGCCGTCACCCCAGCGCGTCGTCGTCACATACTCGACCCGGGTGCGCTGGCGGCAGTTCACGCCGACTTCCGCCTCCACGGTCGTGGCTCGCGCCGCCTCCGAGATCCCTCGCCCGAAAAGGCGGTAATGCGTGATCTCACCCTGCTGCCGGACGCTTCCCGCATCGACGAAGTACTGCATCTGGTCGCCCGAATCTGACGCTTGCACCCAGTAGGGCCCGCGGTCTTCGGACGCCGCGGTATTGCCGAAACAAGCCCCGCCTGCCAGGACGACGGACGCCACTCGGGTGTATCGACTGCCAGTGAGTTTGTGCAACATGGCTTCCTCCCATCGCACTGGTGCGATTTAAGTACGGTTCACCGCGTCGCACAAGTGTGGGTAAATGGCCGCGTTCCGAAGCGAGCGGCTTGGGGGCGGGGCCACGCGATGTGACAATCGCATGAAGTGGATGCCCCCATCGATTCCCTGTTCGGCCCCGACGCCGGCGACAGCCCCGCCCAACTGGCGGCCGCGCTGGCGCCCCCGGCGGCCAGCGGCCACTTCGACGAGTTGCGCGGGCGGCTGGCCGGAGCGGCCGGCGCTACACATTCGATAGCAGACGGCGCCCGGCTGACGGGCGCCTGGGCCGGATTCTTCGAGAATCTCGGCACGGAAGGCTTCGCCGACCTGGACCGGCGCACGGCCAACCTGGCGCGCCAGGTGCGCGACAACGGCATCACCTACAACGTCTACGCCGACGCCGGCGGGCCGCAGCGCCCCTGGTCGCTGGACCTGTTCCCGCTCATCGTGTCGCCCGAGAGCTGGGGGCAGATCGAGGCCGGGGTGCTGCAGCGCATCCGCCTGCTGGACCGGGTGATGGCCGACGTGTACGGGCCGCAGCAGCTGCTGGCGCGCAACCTGCTGCCGCCCGCGCTGGTGCAGGGCCATCCGGGCTACCTGCGCGCGCTGCACGGCGTGGCGCCGGCCGGCGGCACCTACCTGCACATCGCGGCCTTCGACCTGGCGCGCGACCCGCAGGGCCACTGGTGGGTGGTGTCGCAGCGCACCCAGGCGCCCTCGGGCCTGGGCTACCTGCTGGAGAACCGGCTGATCATCTCGCGGCTGTTCCCCGAGGCCTTCGGCAGCCTCAAGGTGCAGCGCCTGGCGGCCAGCTACCGCGCGCTGGTCGAGGGCCTGCAGGCCATGAGCCCCGCCGGGGCGGACGCGCGCATCGTGCTGCTGACGCCCGGCCCCTACAACGAGACCTACTTCGAGCACGCCTACCTGGCCCGCTACCTGGGCCTGACGCTGGTGGAAGGCAGCGACCTGACGGTGCGCGACCAGCGCCTGTACCTCAAGACGCTGCAGGGCCTGGAGCCGGTGCACGGCATCCTCAAGCGCCTGGACGACGAGTTCCTGGACCCGCTGGAGCTGCGCTCCGACTCGCGCCTGGGCGTGCCGGGCCTGCTGCAGGCCATTCGGGCCGGCCACGTGCTCATGGCCAACGCGCCGGGCTCGGCCTTCCTGGAGTCCACGGCCCTGCTGGGCTTCCTGCCGGCGCTGTCGCAGCACCTGCTGGGCGAACCGCTGGCCCTGCCCTCGCTGCCCACCTGGTGGTGCGGCGAGCGCGCCGCGATGGAAGCCGTGCTGCCGCAGCTGGGCACCAGCGTGATCAAGCCCACCTACGGTTCGCCCGGCGCCGGCGCGGTGCTGGGCCGCTCGCTCTCGCGCCGCGCGCTGGACGAATGGGCCGGCCGCATCGTGCGCCAGCCCGACGAGCACACGGTGCAGGCCTGGCTGCCGCTGTCGCAGATGCCCACCTGGAAGCTGGGCCGGCTGGCGCCGCGCTCGCTGATGCTGCGGGTGTTCGCCCTCTCCGACGGGCCCGGTGCCTGGCGGGTGCTCCCCGGCGGGCTGACGCGCATCGCCGGCGACGAGCTGGACATCGCGTCCATGCAGCGCGGAGGCAGCAGCGCCGACACCTGGGTGCTGACCGAGGGCGAGGTGGACGCCACCAGCCTGCTGCGGCACGGCCAGCCCGCGACCGACCTGTCGCACCGGGGCCGCGCCACCACCAGCCGCGCCGCGGAGAACCTGTTCTGGCTGGGCCGCTACACCGAGCGCACCGAGAACACCACGCGGCTGGCCCGCCTGGCCCTGCAAAGCCTGAATGGCGAGGACCGCGCCTCCCCGCCCCTGCTGGCCTGGCTGTCCGAGATGGCGGCCGAGCACGCGCTGGTCCTGCCGGGCGTGCCGCCCGCCACGCAGTCGCGCCGGGTGTTCGAGCGCTCGCTGATCGCCGCCCTGGCCGACACCGAGCAGGCCACCAGCGTGGGCTTCAACCTGGGCGCGCTGCGCAACGCGGCCTCGGCCGTGCGCGAGCGGCTGTCGCAGGAGCAGTGGAACGTGATCACGCGCGCCGAGCAGGAGTTCGTCCGCGGCTGCGCGGCCTGGGCCGGCAGCGGCGACTACTCCAGCGTCGAGGCGCTGCGCGTCCTGGAGACCCTGTCCTGGCACACGGCGGCCATGACGGGTGCGCAGACCGACCGCATGACGCGCGACGACGGCTGGCGGCTGCTGTCCACCGGCCGCCACCTGGAGCGGCTGGGCTTCCTGGCCTCGGCGCTGGCCTGGGGCTTCGAAACCGGCGCCGTGGCCGACGAAGGCGGCTTCGAGGCGCTGGTGGCCCTGTTCGACAGCACCATCACCTTCCACGCGCAGTACCAGCAGCGCCACGACCTGCCGGCGCTGCTGGACCTGCTGGTGCTGGACCGCGACAACCCGCGCTCGCTGGGCTGGGTGGCGCAGACGCTGCGCGGCCGGCTGGCCCGGCTGGCGGGCAGCGCCCCGGGCGAGCTGCCCGAGATCGCCCTGACCATCCCGGACCCCGCAGCCTGGCGCCTGGAGGCGCTGTGCCAGCCGGACGGCCAGGGCCGCCAGGCGGCCCTGCTGGACCTGCTGCGGCAATGCTCCGAGGCGGCCTACCAGCTGTCGGACGACCTGGGCGCGCGCTATTTCACCCATTCGGCCGACAGCCGCCAGAGCCTGGGCGCCTGAAGCCGGAAGCCTCCCTTCCATGCTGCTGCACGTCGTCCACGAAACCCGCTACGACTACGCGCCGGCGGTGAAGACCGCCCAGCACATGGCGCACCTGCGGCCGCGGCATGGCGCCGGCCAGCAGCTGCTGTCGCACCGCCTCACCGTGTCCCCCGACCCGGCCCAGCTCTCGCAGGCCGTGGACGTGTTCGGCAACACGCGCAGCTTCTTCGGCCTGCAGTCCGCGCACGACTCGCTCACCGTGGTGGCCGACAGCGTGGTCGCGACCTCGGCGGCCTCGCCCCTCACGAGCGGCATCGCCTGGGAAGCCGCCCGCGAGCGCATGCGCTACCACCGCGAAGCCCGCTACGACCCGGCCTGCGAGTTCGTGTTCGCCTCGCCCTACGTGCCGCGCCATGCCGACTTCCTGGCCTACGCCCAGCCCAGCTTCGCGCCCGGCCGGCCGCTGCTGGAGGCGGCCTGGGACCTCACCGCCCGCATCCACCGCGACTTCGAGTACGTGACCGAGGCCACCGACGTCAACACGCCGGCCCTGCAGGCCCTGGCGCTGCGCAAGGGCGTGTGCCAGGACTTCGCCCACGTGATGCTGGCCTGCCTGCGCAGCCTGGGGCTGGCGGCCCGTTACGTGAGCGGCTACCTGCTGACGCAGCCGCCGCCGGGCCAGTCGCGGCTGGTGGGCAGCGATGCCTCGCATGCGTGGGTGTCGGTGTACCTGCCGGGCGAGGACGGCGCCGGCGAGTGGGCCGACCTGGACCCGACCAACGACCGCGCCCCGGGCGAGGACTACGTGACGCTGGCGCTCGGCCGCGACTACTCGGACGTGTCGCCGGTGCGCGGCGTGATCCACGGCGGCGCGCACCACCAGCTCAAGGTGGCGGTGACCGTCACGCCGGTGGAGCGGCCTACAATCGCCCACCTTTCGGAGCAAGCCCCATGAGCGTCTACGACAAGCTGAAGGAACTGAACATCACCCTGCCGCCGGTGGCCACGCCCGCCGCCGCCTACGTGCCCTTCGTGCAGACCGGCAACCTGGTCTTCATCAGCGGCCACACGGCCAAGCAGGACGGCAAGCCCTGGGTGGGCCAGCTGGGCAAGACCATGACCACCGAGCAGGGCAAGGCCGCCGCCCGCAGCATCGCCATCGACCTGATGGGTACCCTGCAGGCCGCCGTCGGCGACCTGAACAAGGTCAAGCGCATCGTCAAGCTGATGAGCCTGGTGAACTCCACGCCCGACTTCATCGAGCACCACCTGGTCACCAACGGCGCCAGCGAGCTGCTGGGCCAGGTGTTCGGCGACAAGGGCAAGCACGCCCGCAGCGCCTTCGGCGTGGCGCAGATCCCCACCGGGTCCTGCGTCGAGATCGAGATGATCGTCGAGGTCGGCTAGCCGGCGTAGCGCTCGCGCAGCTCGCGCTTGAGCACCTTGCCGATCTCGCTGCGCGGCAGTTCAGCGAGGTAGCGCAGGTCCGACAGCCGCTGGGTCCTGCCCAGCTGGGCGTTCGCCCATTCGCGCAGCGCCTGCTCGCCGGGCGCCCCGTCGCGCACGACCACGAAGGCCACCGGCGTCTCGCCCCATTCCTGCGAAGGCACCCCCACCACGGCCGCATCGGCCACGGCCGGGTGCTGCCGCAGCACGGCCTCGAGGTCGCTGGGGTAGATGTTGAAGCCGCCGGAGATGACCAGGTCCTTGCGCCGGTCCATCAGCGTGAGGAAGCCCTCCTCGTCGAAGCGGCCCACGTCCCCGGTGCGGATGAAGCGCTGGCCCGCTGCGTCGTACCACTCGGCCTCGCGCGTCTTGCCGGGCTGGTTGTGGTACGCGGTCATCATGGACAGCGAGCGGCCGACCACTTCGCCCACCTCCCCGCGCGGCAGTTCCTTCCCCTCCTCGTCGATCACCCGCATGTCGTGGCCCTCGGCGGGCTTGCCCACGGTGTGCAGCTTGTGCGGGAAGTTGTGCGCTTCCAGGATGCAGGAGCCGCCGCCTTCGGTCATGCCGTAGAACTCGACCAGCCCGCCCGGCCAGCGCTCCAGGATCTCGGCCTTGAGCTTGGCGTGGAAGGGCGCGCTGGTGCAGAACTTCAGGTGGAAGGACGACAGGTTGTAGTCGTCGAATTCCGGCAGCGCCATGATCCGCTGGTACTGCACCGGCACCAGCATGGTGTGGGTGGCACGCTCCTTCTCCGCCAGAGCGAGGTAGGCCGCCGGGTCGAACCGCGGCGCGCCCAGCACCACGCAGCCGCCCTTGGCCACGGTGGGGAAGAAGCACACCAGCGTGGTGTTGGAGCACAGCGAGGTCGCCAGCAGCGTCACCGAGCCCGGACCGTAGCCGTAGTTCTCGGCCCGGGCCACGTGCTGCCAGCGCATCGCATGCGGCTGCACGATGCCCTTGGGCGTGCCCGTGGTGCCGGACGAATAGATGATGTTGAACGGCCACTCGGGCTGCACCTGCACCGGCTGCGGCTTGGCGCCGGGCGGCAGCAGCCAGGCTTCCAGCGAGGGCTGGGCCGAGCCGTCCATGACGATGCGCCGCGCGCCGGTGTCGAAGGCCGGGACCTTGCCGTCCACGAAGAAGTGGCTCGCGCCGCTGTCGGCCACCATGGTGGCCAGCTGCTGCGGCAGGGACTGCGTGGCCAGGGGCGCGACTGCGGCGCCGGCCCGCAGCCCGCCCAGGAACACCGCCGCGTACTCCAGCGAGTTGGCGGCGCAGATCGCGATGCTGTCGCGCGGCTTGACGCCATCGCGCTGCAGCGACGCCGCGATGCGGTCGGCCATGGCATCCAGCTGCGCCCAGGTCACGCGCCGCTCACCCTGCACCAGCGCGGCCTGCGCGGGCCGTGCGGCGGCGTGCTCGCGCACCAGGTCGGCGATGGCGCGGAACGGCGGCGGCTTGGGCAGGCTCATGGCGAGAGGCGGTGGGAGGGCTTGCGCGCGAATGCGGCTGTGAGCAGCAGGGCGGCACCCGCGAGGACGCAACCATAGCCCATCCAGGTGCCCAGGGTGTCATCGGCACCCCAGGACTCGGCGGACTGGGCATGGGAGCGGACCAGGGTCCCGCCGACACGGATCTCGAACACCGGATAGAGCGCCGGGCCTGTGCCCAACGGCGACCGGGCATCGGCCGGGTCGTACAGGACCGCGACCTCCGCAGCACCGGCCCGCTCCAGCGCCTGCCAGACGCTGTCGATCTGTCCCGCCTTGGCGAGGTAGTGGAAGCGCCGCGCGTCGGCCGACAGGGAAAAGCGCACGGCACCCAAGCCCCCGCCCTTGCTGGCGGACCTCTCCAGTTCGCGCAACTGCCCTGCCGCGGGTGCCAGTTGCTCGCGCTGGGGGACACTGGGTGCCGAGAGCGCGAGCACCACGGCGCCGAACGCCAGCAGCACGGACCCCGTCACCCACCGACTGGGTTTTGGGCCTGCAGCCCGCTCCCGTCGGGCACCCCCTGCTACAGGTTCCATAGCAAAAGGCCTATTCCACCCGCTCCACCGAGACCGGGTCGAAGGTGAAACTGCCGTCCTTGCCCTTGCGGGCGCGGGCGCCCAGGGCGTTGTTCAGCGAGCGGATCTCCAGCGTCTCCTCCCGCTCCTTGCCGCGCGACACGCCGCGGATCACGACGCTGCGCACGTAGGCGGCGGCGCCGGCCAGCGTTTCCTTCTTGTCCAGGTCCATCAACATCAGGCCGCGGCCGCCGTTGGCCTGCTGGCGCAGCTCGGCGATCGGAAAGGTGAGGATGCGCCGCGCCGACGAGACGCAGGCCACGTGCGTTGCCGCCGGCTGCGGCGCCACGTTGGCCGGCGACGGCCGGCAGATCGTCTCGCCCTCGGCGCAGCTGATGAAGGCCTTGCCGCCGCGCTGGCGCGACAGCATGTTCTCCACCGTGGCGATGAAGCCGTAGCCCCCGCTGTTGGACAGCAGCAGCCAGGCGCCCGCGGCGCCGGCGAAGTAATGGACGAGGTGGGTGCCGGACTCCAGGTCGATGTAGGTGGTGACTGGCTGGCCGTCACCCCGCGCGCCCGGCAGGGTGGAGACCGGCACCGAGTACACGCGGCCGTTGCTGCCGAAGGCCAGCAGCGTGTCCACCGTGCGGCACTCGAAGGTGCCGTACAGCCCGTCGCCGGCCTTGAACGCGAAGCTGCCCGCCTCGTGTCCATGCCCCTGGCGCGCACGCACCCAGCCCTTCTGCGACACGACCACCGTGACCGGCTCGTCGATCACCTTCACCTCGGCCACGGCGCGCTTCTCGGCCTGGATCAGCGTGCGGCGCGCGTCGGCGAACTGCCTGGCGTCGCCTTCGATCTCCTTGACCATGAGGCGCCGCAGCGCCGCGGGGCTGCCCAGGATTTCCTCGAGCTTCTTCTGCTCCTCGCGCAGGTCCTTGAGCTCCTGCTCGATCTTGATCGCCTCCAGGCGGGCCAGCTGGCGCAGCCGGATCTCGAGGATGTCCTCGGCCTGGCGCTCGCTGAGCCTGAAGCGGTCGATGAGGGCCTGCTTGGGCTCGTCGCTGGCCCGGATGATCGCGATCACCTCGTCGATGTTCAGCAGCACCAGCTGCCGGCCCTCGAGGATGTGGATG
>CAZZAW010000088.1:0-9704 GCA_964652405.1 uncultured Ramlibacter sp. | reverse complement strand
ACTTCTGGCCCTTGTGGCCGCGGCCGGCGGTCTTGCCCAGGCCGGAGCCGATGCCGCGACCGACGCGACGCTTGGCGTGCTTGGCGCCCGCAGCGGGCTTGATGGTATTCAGTTGCATCGTCGGCCTCTCAGAGAACCTTCACCAGATAGGCGATCTTGTTGATCATGCCGCGCACGGCAGGCGTGTCCTGCAGTTCGCTGACGCTGTTCAGCTTGCGCAGGCCCAGACCGCGCACGGTGGCGCGGTGCGATTCCTTGCAGCCGATGGGGCTGCGAACCAGCTGGACCTTGACAGTTTGTTGGTTAGCCATGTCTGTAACTCCCGTTTAAGCGAAGAGTTCTTCAACGCTCTTGCCGCGCTTGGCCGCCACTTCTGCAGGCGTGCTGCAGTTGTTCAGGGCGTCCAGGGTGGCACGAACCATGTTGTAGGGATTGGTCGAACCGTGGCTCTTGGCCACGATGTCGGTGATGCCCATGACTTCGAAGACGGCGCGCATCGGGCCGCCGGCGATGATGCCCGTGCCCTTGGGGGCGGGCGACATCATCACGCGGGCCGCGCCGTGGTGGCCTTCCACCGTGTGGTGGATGGAACCGTTCTTCAGCGAGACCTTGGTCATGTTGCGGCGGGCTTCTTCCATCGCCTTCTGCACGGCGGCGGGCACTTCCTTGGACTTGCCCTTGCCCATGCCGACGCGGCCGTCACCGTCGCCGACCACGGTGAGCGCGGCGAAACCGAGGATACGGCCGCCCTTCACCACTTTGGTCACGCGGTTCACCGCGATCATCTTCTCGCGCATCCCGTCTTCGGGACCGTCACCTTGGGGTTTTGCCTGAACTCTTGCCATGATCTTTATCCGTGTCCGTTAGAACTGCAGGCCGGCTTCGCGCGCGGCTTCGGCCAGCGCCTTGACGCGGCCGTGGTAGGCAAAACCAGCGCGGTCGAAGGCGACCTTCTCGACGCCCGCGGCCTTGGCCTTCTCGGCGATCAGCTTGCCCACCTGCTGCGCGGCAGCGGTGTTGCCACCCTTGCCGGCGCCGCCCAGCGACTTGCGCAGGTCGGCCTGGGCGGTGGAAGCGGTGGCCAGCACCTTGCTGCCGTCGCCCGAGATCACCGTCGCGTAGATGTGCAGGTTGGTGCGGTTCACCGTCAGGCGCGCAACGCCCTGGGTGGCGATGCGGATGCGGGTCTGGCGGGCCCGGCGAAGACGCTGCTCTTTCTTGGTCAACATCGTCCTGCTCCTTACTTCTTCTTGGTCTCTTTGATCGTGATCTTCTCGTCCGCGTAGCGGATGCCCTTGCCCTTGTAGGGCTCGGGCGGGCGGATCGCACGGATCTCGGCGGCCACCTGGCCGACGCGCTGGCGGTCCGCACCCTTGATCACGATTTCCGTGGGGGCCGGGGTGGCGACGGTGATGCCGGCAGGCATGTCCTTGTTGACGGCGTGCGAGAAGCCCACCGACAGGTTCAGCTTGTTGCCCTGGGCCGTGGCCTTGAAGCCCACGCCGACCAGCGACAGCTTCTTCTCGAAGCCCTTGGTCACGCCCACCACCATGTTGTTCACCAGCTGGCGCATGGTGCCGCTCATGGCGTTGGCTTCACGCGAGTCGTTGGCCGGCTCGAAGGACAGCTTGCCGTCCTTGCTGGCCACCTTGACCAGCGCGTTCTGGGCCAGCGACAGCGTGCCGCCCGCGCCCTTGACGCTGATCTGGTCTTCCTTGATCTGCACGTCCACGCCCTGCGGGACGGCGACCGGCATTTTTCCTACTCGGGACATTTCTCTTTCCTTCCCTTTAGGCCACGTAGCACAGGACTTCGCCGCCCACGCCGGTGGCGCGGGCCTTGCGATCGGTCATCACGCCCTTGGGGGTGGTGACGATGGCCACGCCCAGGCCGTTCATGACCTGGGGAATCGAATCGCGGCCCTTGTACACGCGCAGGCCGGGGCGGCTCACGCGCTCGATGCGCTCGATCACGGGACGGCCGGCGTAGTACTTCAGGGCGATCTCGAGCTCGCTCTTGTTGCCCTCGGTCTTCACCTGGAAGCCGTCGATGTAGCCTTCGTCCTTCAGCACCTGGGCGATGGCCACCTTCACCTTGGAAGAGGGCACGCTCACCGTGGCCTTGGCCACCATCTGCGCGTTGCGGATGCGGGTCAGCAGGTCGGCGATGGGATCACTCATGCTCATGTGTCAGTCCTCCTGCCGATTACCAGCTCGCCTTGATGACGCCCGGGATGTCACCGGTGAACGCCATCTCGCGGATCTTGTTGCGGGCCAGGCCGAACTGGCGGAACGTGCCGCGCGGGCGGCCCGTGATCTCGCAGCGGTTGCGCTGGCGGGTCGGGTTCGCGTTGCGGGGCAGCTTCTGCAGCGCGAGGCGGGCGGCTGCGCGCTCCTCGTCGCTCTTCTTCGCGTCGTTCGCGATCGCCTTCAGTTCAGCGTACTTCTTCGCGTACTTGGCGACCAGTTTGTCTCGCTTGAGCTCGCGCTCGATCAATGCCATTTTTGCCATGGTCGCCTCAGTTCTTGAACGGGAAACGGAAGCCCGCGAGCAGCGCCTTGCACTCTTCGTCGGTCTTGGCCGTGGTCGTGATGCTGATGTTCAGGCCGCGCAGGGCGTCGACCTTGTCGTACTCGATCTCGGGGAAGATGATCTGTTCCTTGACCCCGATGTTGTAGTTGCCGCGGCCGTCGAAGGCACGGCCCGAGATGCCGCGGAAGTCGCGCACGCGGGGCAGGGCCACGGTCACGAAGCGGTCCAGGAATTCGTACATCTTCACGCCACGCAGCGTGACCATGCAGCCGATGGCCTGGCCTTCGCGGATCTTGAAGCCGGCGATGGCCTTCTTGGCCTTGGTGACCACGGGCTTCTGGCCGGCGATCTTGGTCAGGTCGCCCACGGCGTTGTCCATGACCTTCTTGTCGGCCACGGCCTCGGAGACACCCATGTTCAGGGTGATCTTCGTCAGGCGCGGCACTTCCATCGGGGACTTGTAGCCGAACTTGGTGGTCAGCTCGGGGACCACCTTCTCGCGATAGTGTTGTTGCAGTCGTGCCATGGTCATGCCACCTTGATTTCTTCGCCGCTGGACTTGAAGACGCGCACGCGCTTGTCGCCCTGGACCTTGATGCCCACGCGGTCGGCCTTGCCGGTCGCGGGGTTGAAGATCGCCACGTTGGACTGGTGGATGGGCATGGCCTTTTCCACGATGCCGCCGGTGGTGCCCTTCATGGGATTGGGCTTGGTGTGCTTCTTGACCAGGTTGATGCCCTCGACCACGACCTTGTCGTCGTCCTTGCGCAGGATCACCTTGCCGCGCTTGCCCTTGTCACGGCCGGCGAGGACGATGACCTCGTCGCCTTTGCGAATCTTGTTCATTGCGCGCCTTCCTCTTACAGGACTTCGGGGGCCAGCGACACGATCTTCATGAACTTCTCGGTGCGCAGCTCGCGCGTCACCGGGCCGAAGATGCGGGTGCCGATGGGCTCCAGCTTGTTGTTGAGCAGCACGGCGGCATTGCCGTCGAACTTGACCAGGGAGCCATCGCCACGGCGGATGCCCTTGGCGGTGCGGACCACCACGGCGCTGTAGACCTCGCCCTTCTTGACGCGGCCACGCGGGGCGGCTTCCTTGATGCTCACCTTGATGATGTCGCCAACGCTCGCGTAGCGACGCTTGGAACCGCCCAGCACCTTGATGCAAAGAACGGACTTCGCGCCGGTGTTGTCGGCGACTTCGAGCCGGGATTCAGTCTGGATCATGTCAATGTGTTCCCAACTTGAGGCACTGGGAACGGCAGCCGAAGGCGCCGTCCACATTGCGTCAGTCTTGGGCCCGCCGTCCGCGCCGCAAACCACTTGCGGCGCCTCCGAATGGGCAGAAAAAGCTTCGCCAAAAAATGGCGAGCCCGCGATCATAACCCAGTGCCGGTTTTTGTCAACCCGCTTGTGGGACCGCCAGATAAGCGCGGGCCAGGGCTTCCAGGGCCTGCGGCCGCGGGTCGGCAACGCCCTCCTCGGCCAGCAGGTCGGCCACGGGAGCGGCGAGGCGGCCGGCCAGGTCCGCGTCCAGGAACAGCAGGCGGGCGCGGCGGGCCAGCACGTCCTCCACGGTCCGCGCGTATTCGTGGCGCACTGCGAACCGCACCATGGCTTCGGTCAGCCCCCCGCCCAGCTCGTGGCTGGCACCGGGCAAGGCCGTGACCCGGGCCGCCTCGCTGCCGTAGGCTTGCAGGCCCGGCGGGTCGCTGAGGGGCCGGCCCTGGCCTGGCGGCAGGTCGCCGCCCACGAGGCGCAAGTCAGTGGTCACTCCTGGCCGGGTCCTGGGCAGGAGCCCCTTGCCGGCGCAGGTCTCCAGCACGTCCTCGGCCATCGCCCGGTAGGTGGTCCACTTGCCGCCGGTCACCGTGACCAGCCCCGAGCGGCTGACCAGCACGGTGTGCTCGCGGCTGATCGCCTTGGTGTTCTCGCCGTCATCGCCCTGGGGCTTGACCAGGGGCCGCAGGCCCACCCACATGCTGCGGATGTCCGCCTCCCGGGGTGCCCGGGTCAGGTAGCGGCCGGCTTCGCTCAGGATGAAGTCCAGCTCCTCGCGGAACGGCCGGGGCTCCCGGGCCAGGTCGCCGCGGGGGGTGTCCGTGGTGCCCAGGATGATCTTGCCCAGCCAAGGCACGCCGAACAGCACCCGGCCGTCCGCGGTCTTGGGCACCATGAGCGCGTGGTCGCCGGGGAGGAACTCCCGGTCCACCACCACGTGCACGCCCTGGCTGGGCGCGACCATGGGGCGGACACGGTGGCCGCTGGCCTCGCCGTCCTGCTGCCGCAGCTCGTCGACCCAGACCCCGGCGGCATTGATCACGCAGCGTGCCCGCAGCTCGAACTCTCGCCCGGTTTCGGCGTCCCGGCAGCGCAGCCCGGCGACTTTCCCGCCTGCGTGCAGCAGCCCGGTGACCGGGCAGTAGTTCACCAGCAGCGCGCCCCGGGCAGCCGCCGTGCGGGCCAGGGCGAGCGCCAGCCGGGCATCGTCGAACTGCCCATCCCAGTACTTGACCCCGCCCTTCAGGCCCTCGGGCCGGGCCGTGGGCAGGCACACCAGCGTGTGCTCGCGGCTCAGGAACTCGGTGTCCCCCAGGCCGGCCTTGCCGGCCAGCGCGTCGTACATCTTGAGCCCGGTGCCGTAGAAGGGCGTCTCCCAGAACCTGTACGAGGGCATGACGAAAGGCAGCGGCTGCGCCAGGTGTGGGGCGTTGCGCAGCAGCGTGGTCCGCTCGTGCAGCGCCTCGCGCACCAGGCCCACGTTCCCCTGGGCCAGGTAGCGCACGCCGCCATGGACCAGCTTGGTGGCGCGCGACGAAGTCCCGCTGGCGAAATCGTGCGATTCGACCAGCACCACCGAAAAGCCGCGCGCGGCGGCGTCCAGCGCCACCCCCAGCCCGGTGGCGCCCCCGCCGATGATGGCCACGTCGTACTGCTGGGGGCGGGCCAGTTCGGCGAGCAACTGCTGTCGGTGCATGCTTCGATTCTCGCCCAGACCTTGCGCGGGCTAGACTGCCGGCCATGTCCAGTACCGAACGCATCGCCTTCATCGGCGGCGGCAACATGGCCGGCGCCATCATCGGCGGCCTGCGCCGCCAGGGGCTGCCGGCCGACCACGTCGTCGTGGTGGAACCCTTCGCCGAAGCGCGCCAGCGGCTGGCCAGCCAGTTCGGTGTGCAGGCGCAGGAACAAGCCGGGCCGGCACTGGCCGGCGCGCAGCTGGTGGTCTGGGCCGTCAAGCCCCAGACCTTCCAGGAAGCCGCTGCGGCCGTGCGTCCGCACGCGGGCGGCGCGCTGCACCTGAGCGTGGCGGCCGGCATCCGCTCCGACAGCATCGCGGCCTGGCTCGGCAGCGAGCGCATCGTGCGGTCCATGCCCAACACGCCGGCGCTGGTGGGCCAGGGCATGACGGCGCTGTACGCCCGCCCGCCGGTCACGGCTGCCGAGCGCGCCCAGGTCGAGCAGGTGATCGCCACCACGGGCCAGCACCTGTGGGTGGAACACGAGCGGCAGCTGGACGCCGTCACGGCTCTGTCCGGCTCGGGCCCCGCCTACGTCTTCTATTTCCTGGAGGCCATGCGCCAGGCCGGCGCCGAGATGGGGCTGCCGGCCGAGCAGGCCCTGCGGCTGGCGATCGCCACCTTCTCGGGGGCCGCCGCCCTGGCCCGCGACTCCCAGGACCCGCCCGAAGTGCTGCGGGAACGCGTCACCTCCAAAGGCGGCACCACCTACGCGGCGCTCACCAGCCTGGAGCAGGACCAGGTCAAGGCGGCCTTTGTCAGGGCGCTGCACGCCGCCGAGCGCCGGGCCCGCCAGCTCGGCGACGAATTCGGCGCCGCCTGAGCGGACTGCCTAGCGCCAGAGCGCGGCGTGGTCCGCGGCGAAGCGGGCAAAGCCCGTCGGCGCGCGGCCGGTGAGCTTCTCCACATCGGGGCTGAGGTCGGCAGCGTAGCCCGCGCTCACGATGCGGTTGAGCGAACCCAGCCAGTCGACCAGCTCGGGCGGCATGCCCATGCCGCGCATGGCCTCGTCGCCGGCTTCCACCGGGACGGCCTGGAAACTCACCGTGCGGCCCAGCACCTTGGACAGGATCGCGGCACGCTCGCTGTCGGTCAGCGCCTCCGGCCCGGTGAGCGTGTAGCTGCGCCCGGCGTGACCGGCGGGGGCCTTCAGCACTTGGGCCGCGGCCGCGGCGATGTCGCGGGCATCCACCAGCGACTGGCGGGCATCGCCGGTGGCGCCGTAGATCACCCCGGACTTGACCATGCCGGCCAGGAAGGTGCCGTAGTTCTGCATGAAGGCGGCCGGCCGCAGGAAGGTGGTGGCGATGCCGGTGTCGGCCAGCAGCGCGTCGATGCTGCCTTGCAGCCGGGGCAGCGAGAACCCGGCGTTCGGGTCGGCCCCCGCGCCGCTGGAGCGCACGATGTGCTTGACGCCCGCGCGCTGCGCGGCCTGGGCCACGTTGCGGGCCAGTTGCAGCTTGTCGGGCACCAGCGGCAGCAGCACGAACAGGGTCTCGGCGCCTTCGAAGGCCCGCGCCAGGGCGTCGGCGTCCTGGTAGCGCACGGACCTGGGCAGTTCGGCGAAGGGTGTGCCGGCCGCGCGCAGCTGGCGGGCCAGTTCGCTGCCGATGGTGCCGGTGGAACCGGTCAGGAGGATACGGGGCGTGGTGCTCATGGTCGTTCCTTTCGTGGGACGGGTTGCGATGGAGGAATTCTGGGTGGTGCCAGCCCGTCTTTGAAGACACAATCCCGACCAGGATTGACAACCGGAAGTTGAAGATGAAGAGCCTGCAAGCCACCCTGCCAGGCCTGTTGAGCGCGGTGCAGGCCGCCGATGCCGGCAGCTTCACCGCCGCCGCGCGGGCACTGGACCTCACCCCGGCGGCCGTGAGCAAGAACGTGGCCGCGCTGGAGGCGCGGCTGGGCCTGCGCCTGTTCAACCGCACCACGCGCCAGCTGTCGCTCACGGCGGAGGGCCGCCGCTTCATCGCCCAGGCCCGCCAGGGGCTGCAGGCGCTGGAGGAGGCCGCGGACGTGGCAGCCCAGGACGCCGCGCCCGAAGGCCTGGTGCGCGTCTCCTGCGGCACCGGTTTCGGCCGCGCCTTCGTGCTGCCGCTGCTGCCGGCGTTCTTCGAGCGCCACCCGGGGGTGCGCCTGGAACTGAGCCTGTCGGACCAGCGCGTGGACCTGGTGCGCGACGGCTTCGACGTGGGCCTGCGCGGCGGGGCCGCGCCGCCGCAGGGCATGGTCGCGCGCAAGGTCTGCGACATTCCCCAGGTCCTGGTGGCATCCCCGGCCTACCTGCGCCGCTACGGCACGCCCACACGCTGGGAAGACCTGCAGCAGGGCCACCGGCTGATCGCGCTGCGCTTCCACTCCGGGCGCCAGGTGCCCTGGGTGTTCGCCGAGGGACGCAAGCGGCACACGCTGGAGCCGCCCTGCGCCCTGACGCTGAGCAGCCCCGAGGCCCTGGTGGACGCCGCCCTGGCCGGCCTGGGCATCGCCGGCGTGACGCTGCACTACGCCTACGAGCCGCTGGCGCAGGGCCGGCTGGTGGCGCTGCTGCCGGCCCAGTTCCGCCCCGGCGAGATGGAGATGGCGGTGTACTACCCGCACCGGCGCGGGCTGGCCCCGCGGGTCAAGGTCTTCGTGGAGCACCTGGTCGAGCAGCTCGCGCAGGTGCCCGCCCTGCACGCGCGGGTGCCACGTACCGCCAAGGCCGCCGCTACTTGAGCGCGTAGCCGGCCACGATGCCGGCGAACACGGTGAAGCCCAGCCAGTGGTTCAGGCGGAAGGCGCGGAAGCACCCTTCCCGGTCGCGCCCGCGGATGAGGGTGAAGTGCCACAGCGCCTGGGCCGCCGCCGCTCCAACCGCTATGAAAAAGGGAGCGCCCAGCGCCCGCGGCGCCAGGGCTGCAGCCCAGATCGCCAGGTAGAGGCCGTAGCACAGCATGACGGCGGCCACGTCGGCCCGCCCGAGCGTGATGGCCGATGTCTTGATGCCGATCTTCAGGTCGTCGTCGCGGTCCACCATCGCGTACTCGGTGTCGTAGGCCAGCACCCAGAACAGGTTGCCCAGCAGCAGCACCCAGGCCAGCAGCGGCACGCGCGACTGCACGGCCGCGAAGGCCATGGGGATGCCGAAGCTGAAGGCGATGCCCAGCACTGCCTGCGGCATGGCGACGAAGCGCTTGGCCCAGGGGTAGGCGATGGCCACCGCCAGCGCGGCGAACGACCAGGCGATGGCGGCGGCGTTGGTGGTGAGCACCAGCGCGAACGCCGCCAGCGCCAGCACCGCGCCCAGCGCCAGCGCCTCCTTCACCGACACCTTGCCCGCGGTCACCGGCCGCTGCGCCGTGCGCTTGACGTGGCGGTCGAACTCGCGGTCGGCCACGTCGTTGACGCAGCAGCCGGCGCTGCGCATGAGGATGGTGCCCAGCGTGAACACGGCGATGAGGTGCCAGCCGGGAAAGCCGTGCGCCGCCACCCAGAGCGCGCTCAACGTGGGCCACAGCAGCAGCAGCCAGCCGGCCGGGCGGTCCCAGCGGATGAGCTGAAGCCAGAGGGCCAGCCGGGCGGGCACGTCACTCGAGGCCGAGCTGGCGCAGGTCCAGCTGGCCGTTGCGCATCGGCGGGCACCAGAAATACGCGCCGTTCACCGGCTTGGAAATGCGGAACATGGCGTCCACGATGCCGTCGTCATGGCCGGCCATGCGGTGCATCTGCGCCTCGAAGGCGTCGAAGGACTTGCCGAAGGCCACGAACTGCAGCCCCGCCTGCATGGCCATCATCCAGGGCATGGAGCGGCGCAGCACGAAAGCCTCGGGCTCGAAGCTCTCCTGCGCGGTGCGCTTGACGTGGGCCCACTCCGGCGCGTCCTCCAGTTCCTCGTTCGTCGTTCGGTGGCGCCCGAAGTGGTGGTTGGCGGCCTCGTCGCCCAGGGACTCGAAAGCGTCCAGGTCGTGCACCCACTGCTGCACGGCCACGTAGCTGGCGCCGTCCAGCCCCGGGCCCGCCCCGTGGACGAAAGCGGCTTCCAGGGCCTTGTCGCCGGTGGGGTTCTCGGTGCCGTCCTCGAAGCCGGTCAGGTCCTTGCCGTGGCCGCTGTCGCCCAGCGAATGCCGGAACGCGTCCACCACGTGCCTGATCGCGAACACCGGCTGCAGCG
>CAZZAW010000087.1:7615-9710 GCA_964652405.1 uncultured Ramlibacter sp. | reverse complement strand
ACCATGCTGGAGCAGCCGGGGGCCGAGCGCATCACCACGGCGGCGCTGGCAGCGCGGCTGGAAGTGAGCGAAGCCGCCCTGTACCGCCACTTCGCCAGCAAGGCGCAGATGTTCGAGGGCCTGATCGAGTTCATCGAGCAGAGCGTGTTCACCCTGGTCAGCCAGATCCAGGAGCGCGAGCCGGCTGCCAGCGGCCAGGCCGCCCGCATCGTGGCCATGCTGGTCCAGTTCGCCGAGAAGAACCCGGGCATGACGCGCGTGATGGTGGGCGACGCCTTGGTGTTCGAGAACGAGCGCCTGCAGCAGCGCATGAACCAGTTTTTCGACAAGATCGAGTCCACGCTCAAGCAGAGCCTGCGCGACGCGGCCGACGCCCAGGGCTCGGCCACCCCCACGGTGGACGCCCAGGTGCGCGCCTCCATGCTCACCGCCTTCGTCGTGGGCCGGCTGCAGCGCTTCGCCCGCTCGGGCTTCCGGCGCAGCCCCTCCGAGCACCTGGAGGCCAGCCTGGCCTGCATGCTGTAGGGGTTTGCTCCTCATTTCATAGCAGGTAGCGCCCGTCCCGTGCGGGCTGCAGGCAGTTTTCATGTTAAGGATCGCGCTGGCCGGGCTGGATGCAGTGCTGCACCCCAGTGGCGCGGCCTGCCTGGGTCCAGACCGCACCCTGCTGGTGGCCGACGCCCACTTCGGCAAGGCCGTGAGCTTCCGCAAGCTGGGCGTGCCGGTGCCCGAGGGCACCACGGCCGCCACGCTGGAGCGCCTGTCGGCCGCCATCGCCGACACCGGTGCGTGCAGCGTGGTGTTCCTGGGCGACTTCCTGCACTCGGCCCGTGCCCAGCGCACCGCCACCTTGGACGCGGTCGCCGCCTGGCGCGAGCGGCATCGCGAGCTGCCGCTCACGCTGGTGCGCGGCAACCATGACGACCGGGCCGGCGACCCGCCGCGCGCGCTGGGCATCGAGGTCGTGGACGAGCCGCTGCGCCTGGGGCCCTTCGCGCTGTGCCACCACCCGCGTCCCGTGCCGGACGCCTACGTGATCGCCGGCCACTGGCATCCCTGCATTAGCGTCAAGGGGCGCGCCTTCGAGCGCCTGCGCCTGCCTTGCTTCTGGTTCGGCGACGACTCGGGCGCGTTGCCGGGCAACGCCGTGGGGGTGCTGCCGGCCTTCGGCGCCTTCACCGGCATGCACCGCATCGAGCCGCGCGAGGGCGACCGCATCTTCCCCGTGGCCGACGGCGTGGTGCGGGCGCTGCCCGCGCTGCCGGTGGCCTGATCAGGGCGGCGGCAGCGCGATCTCCACCCGCGCGCCGCCCAGCGCCGGGCTGCGCGTGAGCTTCAGCTGCCCGTGGTGGCTGGCCACCAGGTCGTTCACCACGGCCAGCCCCACGCCGTGGCCCGGCACGCGCTCGTCCAGCCGCACGTGCATCTGCAGGATGGACTCGGTGTCGGAAAAGCCCGGCCCGTCGTCCTCCACCACGAGGACCAGCCGCCCCGCCTCCAGCGAGGCCCCGGCCCGCACCGACTGGCGCGCCCACTTGGCCGCGTTGTCCATCACGTTGCCCGCCACCTCGAACAGGTCGCCCTCGTCGATGCGCCAGCTCAGGTCCGCCGGGCAGTCCACCGTGAGGCCCACGCCCCGCTCGGCGTAGACCTTGCGCAGCGCGCCGGCGATGCGCTCCAGCACCGGCGCCACCTGCACCGGCGGGGCGAACCGCGTGGCGCCACCCGCCGCGGCCCGGCCCAGCTGGTGCTGCACGATGTCGTCCATGCGCTTGACCTGCTGTTCCACGGCCGAGGGCAGCTGCGCCGGTTCGGCCAGCGCGTTGCGCAGCACCGCCAGCGGCGTCTTCAGGCTGTGCGCCAGGAAGCTCAGCGCTTCCTTGTAGCGGCCCTGGCGCACGCGCTCCTGCTGGATCAGGGTGTTGAGGTTCTCGGTGAGCGCGATGATTTCCTGGGGATAGCGCCCTTCGATGCGGGCCTGCTCGCCGCGTTCGATGCGGCGCACTTCCACCGCCACCCGGCGCAGCGGCGCCAACCCCCAGCCCAGCAGCAGCAGCTGGGCCAGCAGCAGCAGCAGCGCGGCGCCGCCCAGCCA
>CAZZAW010000087.1:0-7605 GCA_964652405.1 uncultured Ramlibacter sp. | reverse complement strand
GATCCACAGCGTGCGCTCGAACACCGCCACTTCTCGCTCGAAGGCGGCGGTGTGCTCGACCACCGACAGCACGAGCGGCACCTCGCGGCTGCCCGCGGCCCAGTTCACGCCGTAGCTCACCGCGTGGAACGACTTGCCGCCCGCGCTCACCGATTCGTTGCGCCACTGGCCGGGGTCCACGCCCTCGCGCCGGAACGGCGGGCTGGCGCCCACGCTGGAGGCCGAGCGCCATTCCTCCTGGCGCGGCGCGTTCCAGATGCTGGCGTACAGGCCCGACTGCGGCAGCGCGAGGCGCGGCTCGGCCAGCGAAGGCGGCATCTGCAGCAGGCCCTGGTCGTCCAGCTCGGCGCGGGCCAGCAGCAGGTACACCGTGCCCTGCAGCCGGCTGAAGTGGGCGGCGCGCACGCTGTCGGCGTGGGCCTTCTGCACCGCGAAGCCGGCGCCGGCCATGAAGGCCACCAGCACCAGCGCGGCGCCGAGCAGCAGGCGGGCCCGGATCGAGTAGCCGGCCGTCATCCCAAGGTGAAGCGGTAGCCGCGGCCGCGCACGGTCTCGATGGGCGTCAGCGTGCCCTGCGGATCCAGCTTGCGGCGCAGGCGGCCCAGCAGCACGTCCAGCACGTTGCTGTCGCGGTCCTCGCCGTGCGGGTAGAGGTAGTCCGCCAGCTCCTGCTTGGGCACGACGCGCGGGCGTTCGCGCACCAGGAACTCGAGCAGGCGGTACTCGAAGGCCGTGAGGTCCAGCGGCTGGCCGTCCAGGCTGACCTTCTGGGCGGCCAGGTCCAGTGTCAGGGGGCCGAGCGTCAGCGCGCCCGTCACCGCCTTGAGCGAGCGGCGCAGCAGCGCCTTCACGCGGGCGGCGAGGTCGGGGTATTCGAAGGGCTTGACCAGGTAGTCGTCGGCACCCGCTTCCAGCCCGGCCACCTTGTCCTGCCAGGTGCCGCGGGCCGTGAGGATGAGGATGGGCATGGCGCTGCCGCCCGCGCGCAGCTTCTGCACGATGGCCAGCCCGTTGAGCTTGGGCAGGCCCAGGTCCACGATGGCCAGGTCGAACGGGTACTCGCGCGCCAGGAACAGGCCCTCCTCGCCGTCGGCCGCCTGGTCCACCCGGTAGCCCTCGGCTTCCAGCTGGCGAGCCAGGCCCAGCCGCAGGGGCGCTTCGTCCTCGATCAGCAGCACGCGCATGGCGCCGGGGGCTCCGCTAGCGGCGCTGGCCGCCGTCGACCATCACCACGCGCACGTCGCCGCGCGGCGTGACGACCTTCACGCGCCAGACGACGCGCCCGCCGCCGGCATCGGCCTGGTCCACCGACAGCACCCGGCCGCCGGTCTGCGCCTGCGCTTGCGCGGCCGCCTGTTCGCGCGAGACCTGGGCCCAGGCGGGCAGGGCCGCGGCCAGCAGCACGGCGATGCACAGGGGTTTGCGGAAGAAGCTCACGTCAGGGTTCGTGGTCGGGGTTCAGCGATGGTACTCCCGCTCATCCAGCGGGGTGACCGACACGCGCACCGGCAAGGTGGTGCCCGGCTGCTCGCGGGTGACGGTGGTGTACTGCTGGCCGCGGTACTCGTAGGTCACGCGCCAGCCGGCGGGCCGCTGCTGGATGTCGTTGACGGTGCGGCAGCTGCGCACTTCGCGCTGCACCATCTGCTGCGGCTGCTGGGCGTTCTGCCCCGCGATGCGGTCGCCCGCAATCGCGCCGATCACGGCGCCTGCGGCCGTGGCGGCTTCGCGGCCATGGCCCTTGCCGACCTGGTTGCCCAGCAGGCCGCCGGCGACGCCGCCGACGATCAGCCCGCCGTAGTTGGGGCCGGTGGCGGCCACCGGCGCAGGCTCGGTCACCCACTGGCTGGTGCATTCCTGCCGGGGCACCTGCACCTGCTCGTACTGGGGTTCGGCGCTCTGCACCCGGGCGCGGTCGACGAAGGTGGGAACCTGGGCCGTGGCGGCCAGGCTGGACAGGGCGAGCAGGGAAGTCAGGACGGTGCGTTTCACGGGGTCACTCCTCAAGTGGATGGCAGGAGCGTACGGCCGGGTTCATGAACGGCACCTGAATGGACGGCCGAAAAAATCTGCGTTCTGTTCAGGATGCGTTCATGGAGCGGCGGGCAACATCCCTCCCATGCCTACCCAAGGAGCCACCATGAACCGTTCCAATCTCTCCCGGCGCGTCGCGGCCGCTGCCTTCGGGCTGGCCGCCCTGGCCGCCGCAGGCGCCGCCCAGGCCCGCGGCGACGTGCACTTTTCCATCGGCGTCGGCACGCCCGTGTACGTGCAGCCGGCCCCGATCTACGTTCCGCCCCCGCCGGTGTACGTGCAGCCGCGTCCCGTGTACGTGCAGCCGCAGCCCGTCTACGTGCAGCCCAGCTACGGCTACGGCCACCCCCGCCGTGGACCGTGGGGCGATCGTGACCGCGACGGCATCCCGAACGCCCACGACCGCTGGGACAACCGCCAGCACTGGCAGGGCGGCCACCACGGGGGCCGCCGCGCCTGGGGCGATGCCGACCGCGACGGCGTGCCCAACGCGCACGACCGCCGGCCGCACAACCCGTACCGCTACTGAGGCAAGTTGGCGCCGACCCTGGCGCCGGCCGCCACGATTTCGGCCCAGGTGGTGGCGTCGACCGCGATGCCGTCCTTCTCGCGCCGCGCCCGGGCCTCGCGCTCGGGTTCCCCGGCGATGCGCACGCCCTCGGTGCCAGGCGCCGCCGGGCTCTGCCGCAACCAGTCGACAAAGGCCAGCGCCTCCTTCTCGAACGCTGCCCGGGTGCCGAGCCTGCCCGGGTCGATGAGGATGGTGAGCATGCCGTTCACCACCGCGCGGGCATTGTCCGCCGGCCGGTGCCAGGTGCCGCTGCCGGTCAGCGCACCGCCCAGCAGCTCGCAAGCCACCGCCAGGCCGTAGCCCTTGTGCTCGCCGAAAGGCATGAGCGCGCCGAACAGGCCATTGGCCTGCGGCACCACCACCACGCCGGGGTCATCGGTGGGCCGGCCCTGCTCGTCGATGAGGTAGCCCGGCTCGACGCGCCGGCCTTCGTTGTGGGCCACGCGCATCTTGCCCTGGGCCACCCGGCTGGTGGCGAAGTCCAGCACGAAGGGCTCGCGGCCCTTCAGGGGCACGCCGATGCAGCAGGGGTTGGTCCCGAAGCGGCCGTCGCCACCCGCGAACGGCGCCACCACCGGGCGCGACAGCACGTTGACGAAGTGGATCGCGACCAGGCCGTGCGCCACCGCCATCTCGGCGAAATGGCCGATGCGGCCCAGGTGGTGCGCGTTGGCCAGCGCCAGGATGCAGCTGCCCAGCTCCTTGGCCCGCGCCATGCCCAGCGCCATCGCCTGTTCGCCGACCACCTGGCCGTAGCCGCGCTTGCCGTCCAGTGCCAGCAGGCTGCCGCCGTCGAAGTTCACCTTGGCGGCTGCATTGGGCTTGAGCCCGCCTTCGAGCACCGCGTCCACGTAGCGCGGCACCATGCCGACGCCGTGCGAGTCGTGGCCGCTCAGGTTGGCCAGGACGAGGTTGTCCGCCACCCGGTCGGCCTCTTCCTTGCGGCTGCCGGCTGCTATCAAAACCGTAGCTACATGCGCCCGCAGCTCGGGCGTTCCCAGCACTTTTGCCATCACATCACCGCGCCGACCTGCCAGGGCACGAACTCGTTCTGCCCGTAGCCGTGCTGCTCGCTCTTGGACGGCTCGCCCGACGCCGTGGCCAGCACCAGGCGGAAGATGCGCTCGCCCATCTCCTGGATGGAGGCGGTGCCGTCGATGATCTCGCCGCAGTTGATGTCCATGTCCTCCTCCTGACGCTGCCACAGCGCCGTGTTGGTGGCGAGCTTGAGCGAAGGCGAGGGCGCGCAGCCGTAGGCCGAGCCGCGGCCGGTGGTGAAGCAGATCATGTTGGCGCCGCCCGCCACCTGGCCGGTGGCGCTGACCGGGTCGTAGCCGGGCGTGTCCATGTAGACGAAGCCGTGCGCCGTGACGGGCTCGGCGTACTCGTACACCGCCTGCAGGTTGGTGGTGCCGCCCTTGGCCACGGCGCCCAGCGATTTCTCCAGGATGGTGGTCAGCCCGCCGGCCTTGTTGCCGGGCGAGGGGTTGTTGTTCATCTCGCCCTGGTTGATGCGGGTGTAGTCCTCCCACCACTTGATGCGCTGGATCAGCTTCTCGCCGACCTCGCGTTTGACCGCGCGGCGCGTGAGCAGGTGCTCGGCGCCGTACACCTCGGGCGTCTCCGACAGGATGGCGGTGCCGCCATGTGCCACCAGCAGGTCCACCGCCGCGCCCAGCGCCGGGTTGGCGCTGATGCCCGAGTAGCCGTCCGAGCCGCCGCACTGCAGGCCGATGGTGATGTGCGAGGCGCTGCAGGGCTCGCGCCGCACGGCGTTGGCCTGGGGCAGCATCTCGCGGACCATCGCAATGCCCTTTTCCACGGTCTTGCGGGTGCCGCCGGTGTCCTGGATGTTGAACACCCGCAGGGTCTCGCCTTCGCGCAGCGAGCTGTGCGCCAGCCAGGCATTGATCTGGTTGGCCTCGCAACCCAGGCCCACGACCAGCACGCCCCAGAAGTTGGCGTGCGTGGCATAGCCAGCCAGCGTGCGTTCGAGCAGCTGCATGCCCAGGCCTTCGGTGTCCATGCCGCAGCCGGTGCCGTGGGTGAGCGCCACCACGCCGTCGACGTTGGGGAACGCGGCCAGCGCTTCCGGGCGGGTCTGGCGCGAGAAGTGGTCGGCGATGGCGCGCGCGGCGGTGGCCGAACAGTTCACGCTGGACAGGATGCCGATGTAGTTGCGCGTGGCGACGCGGCCGTCCGCGCGCTTGATCCCCATGAAGGTGGCCTCGCGGCGCGCCGGCTCCGGCTTCACGTCGGCGCCGAACGCGTAGTCGCGCTCGAAGTCGCCCATGGCGAGGTTGTGCGTGTGCACGTGCTCGCCGGGCGCGATCGGCCGGCTGGCGAAACCGATGATCTGGTTGTAGCGGCGCACCGGCTCGCCGGCCGCGATGGCGCGGGTGGCGACCTTGTGGCCGGGCGGGATCAGGCCCTTGACCTGGACGTGCTCGATCTGCGTGCCGCCGACCAGCTGGGCGCGCGCGATCAGCACGTCGTCGGCGGGGTGGAGGCGGATGAAAGGGGTCATGGGGGGACTCTCAATAGAACATCTTGGGCAGCCAGAGCACCGCCTTGGGGAAGTAGGTGATCAGCGCCAGCGACACCAGCAGGGGTACCAGCCAGGGCAGGATCGCGATGGTGGTGCGCTCCACCGACAGCTTGGCGACCCGGGCCAGCACGAACAGGACCATGCCCATGGGTGGATGCAGCAGGCCGATCATCAGGTTGAGCACCATCACCAGCCCGAAGTGGACCAGGTCGATGCCCAGCTGCTGGCAGATCGGCACAAGGATGGGAACCAGGATGGTGATGGCGGCGGTGGGTTCCAGGAAGCAGCCCACGAACAGCATCAGCAGGTTGGCCAGCAGCAGGAACACCCAGGGCTCCTTGGTGAAGCCCAGCACCCACTGCGAGATGGCGGCCGTCACGCCCGTGGCGGTCAGCATCCAGCCGAAGATGCTGGCGGCGGCCACGATGAACAGCACCGTGGCCGTGGTCTCCACCGTGTCCAGGCAGACCTTGACGAACATCTTCCAGGTGAGCGTGCGGTACCAGGCGAAGCCCAGCACCATGGCCCAGAGGCAGGCGGCGATGGCGCCCTCGGTGGGCGTGAAGATGCCGGTGGTCATGCCCCCGATCAGCAGCACGGGGGTCATGATGGGCAGGACCGCCTGGAAGCGGAACACCCGGTCCATGCCGAACAGCACCACCAGGCCGGCGACGACGGTGGCCTGCGCGGGCAGGCCGGCCTTGGTCACCAGCAGCCACATGGCCACCGGCCAGAGGATCACGACCAGGGTTTCGGCCAGGGCCTTGAGCACCCGCGCCCATTCGAACTTGATGTCGCCGCCCCAGCCGTTCTTGTGGGCGAAATAGGCGACGGTGAGCATCATCAGCAGCGCCATCACCACGCCCGGCAGGATGCCCGCCAGGAACAGCGCGCCCACGCTGACGTTGGCCATCATCCCGTAGATCACGAAGGGCAGCGACGGCGGGATGATCGGCCCCAGCGTGGCCGACGCCGCCGTCACGCCCACCGCGAACTCGGTGTCGTAGCCGTGGTCCTTCATGGCCTTGATCTCGATGGTGCCCAGGCCGGCGGCATCGGCGATGGCCGTGCCGCTCATGCCTGCGAACACCACGGAACCCACCACGTTGACGTGGCCCAGGCCGCCCTTGAGCCAGCCCACCAGGGCCAGCGCGTAGTTGTAGATCCTGTTGGTGATGCCGGCGTTGTTCATCAGGTTGCCGGCCAGGATGAAGAAGGGCACGGCCAGCAGCGGGAAGCTGTCGATGCCGCTGACCATGCGGTGGATGACCACGAAGGGCGGCAGGCTGCCGGTGCCGGTGACGAAGGTGGTCCACAGCACGTAGATGAGGGCGGAGCCGGCCATGGCGACCGCCACCGGGATGCCGCCGGACATGAGGCCGAGGAAGATGATCTTGAGCATGGGGCGGCTTCAGTGGTCGCGGATGTCGGTCATGGGCCGCTCCAGCACGGAGTAGCCGCGGCGAAGGTGGGTGCGCATGACCAGCACGGAGCGCACGGTCATCGCGGCGAAGCCCAGCAGGCACACGCCGTAGACCCAGTTCATGGGCAGGTCGATCATCGTCATGCGCGAGTTCTTCAGGCGCAGCATCATCAGCACGGTAAGCACGACGGCGGCGCCGAAGAAGGCGATCCGCAGGACGTCCACCACCGTCGCCATCAGGCGGCCCATGCGCTCGGGCATGTAGCGGTAGAAGAAATCCACCTGGATGTGGTTGTTCTTCATCACGCCGATGGTCGCTCCGGTGAACACCACGGTGATCAGCAGGTAGCGGGCGATCTCCTCGGTCCAGGCCGCCGAGTCGTTCAGCACGTAGCGGGTGAAGAACTGGTAGAAGACCACGGCGCCCAGGGCCCAGAAGAATCCCAGCGCCACCCAGGCCTCGGGCGCGGTGCCGGAGAGCACCACCTCCTCGTCCTGCGCGTGGAACTCCCCGTCGTCGCCCATGACCTTGGGCATTTCGTCGATCGATGTTGTCATGCAGGTGCCTGGTTCGGGGATGCGCGGATCCGGCTTTGCCGGTCCGCGGCATCGCCCCTTGAGGGGAGGCCGGCGCCTGGCGCCGGCTTCGGGGTGGGCTTACTTGATCGCCACGACCCGGTCCCAGTCCTTCTTGTCCAGCTTCATGGACTCGAAGGTGATGGCCTTGAGCACGCGCTGCTGGAAGTCGTTGCGGTCCACGGTCACCACGTTGATGCCCTTCTTCTTGAACTCGTCCACCAGCTCGCCCTCGCGCTTGCGGATGTCGTTGGTGGCGCGCTCGGCGGCTTCCTGCGTGACGTCGGTCAGGATCTTCTGCTCGGCCGGCGACAGCTTGCTCATGGTGCCGGGCGCCACCACGGTGAGCAGCGCGTCGGCGATGTGGCCGGTCAGGATGATGTTCTTCTGCACCTCGTAGAACTTCTTGGCCTCGATGGTGGGCAGCGGGTTCTCCTGCGCGTCCACGGTGCC
>CAZZAW010000086.1:0-9782 GCA_964652405.1 uncultured Ramlibacter sp. | reverse complement strand
CTTCTGCCGTGCTGTGCACGGCGTGGCCCTGGGCGTCAGGCGGGCACGGTGTCCAGGTTGGGCCGGCCCCAATGCCTGTGCCGGGCGATGGCGGCCACGAAGTCCTGCGCCATCTGCACCCGCGTGCCGGGTTCGTTGGTGCCGACGATCACGCCCAAAGCCGGGGTCGGGCTCAAGCCCACGGTGCGCAGCAGCTCGGCGGCCTCGCCGATGACGCACACCGGCTTGCAATGCCGGTAGGCCTCGAGCACGAAGTGCACCGCGTCGCCGTTGCGCGCCAGCGCCTGCGCGTGGCTGGCGCCGCCGGGCACCAGCACCGCGTCGAACATCACCGAAGGCATGGCCTGGAAGGTGTGGTCCACCGGCAGCTGCTGACCCGAGGAGGTGGAGACGAAGCCCAGGTGCGCCGCCAGAATGCGCGTGCTGGCGCCCTGGTCGGCCAGCGCCTGCTGGATGATCTTGAGCGCGCCCAGTTCCACGCCCGGTCCCACCAGCACCGCGACCTTGCGCGTGGCGATGCTGGCCGCGGGCAGCTCCATGCTCAGCGCGGGCGAGGCCTCCAGCGGCAGCTTGGCGCGCCGGTCCCGAAAGCCGGCGCGGCCCGCGGCCGCCTTGGCATCGGGCACCGCGATGCCCAGCGGCTCGGCCACCTTGCGGGCGAGCTTGGGGTCCACGTGGGCCAGGTTGTCCACCATGCGCTGGCGGATCGCCGGGGTCTCCACGCGCGACAGCTCGAACTGGAAGGCGCAGACCAGGTGGTCCTTCTCGGCCTGGCTCTGGCTGTTCCAGAACAGCGTGGCCTGGCTGAAGTGGTCGTCGAAGCTGGGACTGCGGCGGCGGATCTTCGGGGGCTCGACCGCCTGCGCGAAGCTCTGGAAGCCCTGCCGCCCGCCGTCCACCCGGAACTCGGACCCGCTGGCCAGCGAATTGGGCTCGTAGCTCACCTGGCCCTTGTTGACCAGCATGCGGTGCACCCCGTCGCGCTGGAAGTTGTGGAAGGGGCACAGGCCCTTGTTGATGGGCAGCTCGTGGAAATTGGGGCCGCCCAGCCGCGACAGCTGGGTGTCGGTGTACGAGAACAGCCGGCCCTGCAGCAGCGGGTCGTCGCTGAAGTCGATGCCGGGCACCAGGTGGCCGGGGTGGAAGGCCACCTGCTCGGTTTCGGCGAAGAAGTTGTCGGGATTGCGGTTGAGCACCAGCTTGCCCACGGGCAGCACCGGCACCATCTCCTCTGGAATCAGCTTGGTGGGGTCCAGCAGGTCGAAGCCCAGCCCCGCGGCCTTGGCCTCGGGCACCAGCTGCAGGCCCAGCTCCCACTCGGGGAAGTGCCCGCGCGCGATCGCTTCCCACAGGTCGCGGCGGTGGAAGTCCGGGTCCTTGCCGGCGATCTTCTGGGCCTCGTCCCAGGCCAGCGCGTGCTTGCCCAGCCTGGGCTTCCAGTGGAACTTGACGAAGTGCGACACGCCGTGCGCGTTCACCAGCCGGAAGGTGTGCACGCCGAAGCCTTCCATCATGCGGTAGCTGCGCGGCAGCGCCCGGTCGGACATCAGCCACATGAGCATGTGCGTGCTCTCGGGCATGAGCGACACGAAGTCCCAGAAGGTGTCATGCGCGCTGGAGGCCTGCGGCATGCCGTGGTGCGGCTCGGGCTTGAGCGCATGCACCAGGTCCGGGAACTTGATCGCGTCCTGGATGAAGAACACCGGCATGTTGTTGCCCACCAGGTCGTAGTTGCCCTCGCGCGTGTAGAACTTGACCGAGAAGCCGCGCACGTCGCGCACCGTGTCCGCCGATCCGCGCTCGCCGGCCACGGTGGAAAAGCGCGCAAACACCGGTGTCCGCAGCCCGGCTTCCTGCAGGAAATCGGCGGTCGTGTACTCCGACAGCGACTTGTAGAGCTCGAAGTAGCCGTGCGCGGCGGAGCCGCGCGCATGCACCACCCGCTCGGGGATGCGCTCGTGGTCGAAGTGCGTGAGCTTCTCGCGCAGGATGAAGTCTTCCAGCAGCGTGGGCCCGCGCACGCCCGCGCGCAGCGAGTTGTGGTTGTCGGGAATGACCACGCCCTGGTTGGTGGTCAGCAGGTTCTCGGGCGCCTGCGAATGCGCTTCCAACTGCCTCGCCTTGGCCGCAGCCCCGTCCTGGGTTTTTGCCTTGCGCGGGGTGTCCTGCTTGGACTGGGCCATGAATGCTCCTGGGTTGCGGGCGGCGGCGTGGCGCGCGCCACCAGCGCGGGCCCCGCGCGAAGGGGGGTCAGCTCGCCTCGAGATCCAGGGCGGCTTCGATGGTGTTGACGACCACGGCCAGGGCGAAGGCGCCGGCGGCGCCAGCGGCGCACCACACCAGCCAATCGGGCACTCCGGCGAGCAGTTCCATGGTCGTCTCCTTGGGGCTTGGGGAAAGGCCTGTAGTCGCCCCCAGCATAGGCAAGCTCATGGGGAACCCCCCGTAGTTGGCCGGCGGGCGAGTTTGTAGTCGGGCGCTGGCGTTGCCGGTAGGACGGCGCTGACAGGCCGCGCTGCGGCGCCGTCCTACCCGCCGAGCGGCCGAGGTGGCGCACCATGGAGCCACCACAGGGGATGCAATGCACAACAGGATGACCAGCCGCCGGCGCCGCCCGCCCGGCCTGCAGGACAAGCCGCAGGGCAACACCGTCCCGGCGCAGGGCGAAACACAGGATGGCGTGCCGCGCATGCCGCACGAGCGCGACGAGTCGGCCGACAGCCAGGCGCGCATGGAACCGTCGAACCAGCGCATGGGCCAGCTGGCCCGCAAGGACGCCGAACGCGGCGTGGCCGACACCAGCAAGGGCGCCGAGCTGGACGCGACCTACGACAAGCTGCGCGAGGACGTGCCGGACGGCGACAAGAAATTCCGGCCCTGAGGACGCGCCGGATCAGCGCGCCGCAAGCGCCTGGCGCATGCCGTCGATGACGGCCTTGTAATCCGGCTTGCCGAAGATCGCGCTGCCGGCCACGAAGGTGTCGGCCCCGGCGGCCGCCACCCGGGCGATGTTGTCGCCCTTGATCCCCCCGTCCACCTCCAGGCGGATGTCCTTGCCGCAGGCATCGATGCGCCGGCGGGCCTGCTCGATCTTGCGCAGCGCCGAATCGATGAAGCCCTGGCCGCCGAAGCCGGGGTTGACGCTCATGATGAGGATGAGGTCGATGTCCTCGATCACCCAGTCCAGCACCTCCATGGAGGCCGCCGGGTTGAACACCAGCCCCGCCTTGCAGCCGCGCGCCTTGATCGCCTGGATGCTGCGGTGCACGTGCGTGCTCGCATCGGGGTGGAAGCTGATGTAGTCGGCACCCGCATCGGCGAAGGCCTGGGCCAGCGCATCCACCGGCTGCACCATCATGTGCACGTCCATGGGCACCGGCGTGCCGTCGGCCCGCCTGGCGTGCGGCTTGAGCGCGGCGCAGATCATGGGGCCGAAGGTGAGGTTGGGCACGTAATGGTTGTCCATCACATCGAAATGGATCCAGTCGGCGCCGGCGGCGATCACGTTCTTCACCTCCTCGCCGAGGCGGGCGAAGTCGGCCGACAGGATGGACGGGGCGATGCGATGGGTTTTGCTCATCCGCGCATTTTCGCAGGGTACGATGCCGTCCATGGCCAAGTACCAGTTCCGCATCGAAGTGGTGCCCCAGTACCTGCCGGAGCAGTCGGCGCCCTCGCAGGGCATCCACAGCTTCGCCTACACCATCACCATCACCAACACCGGCGAGGTGCCGGCGCAGCTGATCTCGCGCCACTGGGTGATCACCGACGCCAACGCCGGCGTCGAGGAGGTCCAGGGCCTGGGCGTGGTGGGGCACCAGCCCCTGCTCAAGCCCGGCCAGGCGTTCCAGTACACCAGCGGCTGCCGCCTGCGCACGCCCACGGGCACCATGCAGGGCAGCTATTTCTTCGTCGCCGAGGACGGCCACCGCTTCGACGTGGACATCCCGCCCTTCGTCCTGGACGACGGTTCGCACCGCGTCCTGCACTAGCCGCCATGACCGATCTCGCAAGGCTGCTGGACGGCCTGGACCCGCACGCGCCGCTGGCGCAGCGCCACCTGTGGCTGATCTCGCTGTTGCAATGGGTGCGCGGCGGCAGGGGCTCGTCGCCGCAGGCCGCGGCCAGCCGGGTCAAGCTGCTGCTGGACGCGCTCGATGCCCGGCCCGAGGCCGCCCAGCGGCTGCGCCAGTGGTGGCAGGTGCTGGCCGGCACGCTGGACATCGCGGCGCTGCTGGCCGACTTCGGCTTCGGGGCCCGCGCCGCGTTCGTCAGTGAACTGGGCGAGCGGCTGCGCCAGCAGTTGCTGCCCGCCACGCCCGAGACCACCGACGCCGCCGAGCTGTTCGCCCTGGCGCTGCCGCGCGCCTCCGACGCCGCCTGGGTGCAGGCGCTGGACGAGGACACGCTGCGCCGCATCGCCGCCCTGCTGACGCTGCCTTCGCCGGTGCCCGGCATCACGCTGTGGCAGCACGAGGTGCTGGAAGCCATCAACTACGGCGCCAGCCAGATCCGCGCCGCCGGGTTCTCGGCGGACCTGCGGCAGCGCATGAGCCCGGCGATGCGCCAGGCCCAGCCCTTCCACGCGATCACGGTGGACGTGGAGAACTTCCGCGCGGCGTTCCTGGCCACGCCGCGCGAGCCGGCCGAGGTCGACGCCGCGGCGGCCCGCCTGCGCGAGCGGCTGGAGGTCTGCCGCCAGGCCGCGGCCAGCGTGTACCAGCACTTGAACGAGCACGGGATCTCGGTCGGGCTTGTCTTCATGCTGCGCCAGCTGCGCGAGCGGGTGCTGCGCATCCGCGAACTGATGGACTGCCTGCTGGCCTCTCACCCGCAGGCCAGCAGCGCGCGCCTGGTGGCCCGCATGGCGGCGCTGGGCCAGGAGCGCCGCAGCCTGCGCGGCCTGCTCGAGGCCAACTCGTCGCTGCTGGCGGCCAAGGTCACCGAGCGCAGCGCCGAGACGGGCGAGCACTACATCACGCGCACGCCGGGCGAGTACCGCACCATGCTGCGCAAGGCGGCGGGGGGCGGCGCGGCCACGGCCGGGGCCGTCGGGCTCAAGTTCCTGCTGGTGTCCCTGGGCCTGGCGGGCTTCTGGGGCGGTTTCACCACCGGCCTGATGTACGCGGCGGTGTTCGTGTTCATCCAGCTGATGCACTGGACGCTGGCCACCAAGCAGCCGGCCATGACGGCGCCGGCCATGGCCGCCAAGCTCAAGGACCTGAGCTCCGCCGGCAAGGTGGAGGAGTTCGTGGACGAGGTGGCGCACCTGGTGCGCTCGCAGGTCGCGGCGGTGGTGGGCAACGTGGGCACGGTGGTGCCTTGCGTGCTGCTCGCCAGCTTCGCGCTGCAGGCGGCGGGCCACGGCACCCTGACGCGCGAGCAGGCCGACTACGTGTTCGCCAGCCTGCACCTGCTGCATCCCTCCACGCTGCTGTTCGCGGCGTTCACCGGCGTGCTGCTGTTCACCTCCAGCCTGATCGCGGGCTGGGCCGAGAACTGGTTCGTGCTGCACCGGCTGGATTCGGCGCTGCGCTACAACCCGCGCATCACCTCGGTGCTGGGCGAGGCGCGCGCGGGGCGCTGGGCCTCGTTCCTGCGGCACCACATCTCGGGACTGGCTTCCAACATCTCGCTGGGGCTGATGCTGGGGCTGGTGCCGCCGGTGCTCGCCTTCTTCGGCCTGGGCCTGGACGTGCGGCATGTCACGCTGTCGGCCGGCCAGGTGGCCGCCGCGGCCGCCGCCTACGGGCTGGACGCGTTGCGGCTGCCGCAGCTGTGGTGGTGCGCCGCCGCCATCCCGCTGATCGGGATGCTGAACCTGGGGGTGAGCTTCTACCTCGCATTCCGCCTGGCGCTGCGCGCGCACAGCGTGAGCGGCGTGGACCGAGCGCGCATCCGCGGCGCGGTGCTGGCCCGCCTGCGCCGCCGCCCGTCCGGATTCCTGCTGCCGGTCTAAGCATGGGAAAAGCTCCCAGCCCTCACCATACGGGCGCACGCTGCTATCGAAACAGGAGCAAAGCTTAGCGCCTTGTCCTACAAGCTCAGCGGGGACCCCGGTTTACAGTCCGCCGCGGAGGGACCTGCTCATGAACGAACTCATGGCGATCTGGGCCCAGTGGCTCAAACCCTCGGCGGGCCTGCCCACGGTGCAGTGGTCGCTGCTCCTGGCGGTGGCGGCCGCCACCGGCCACCTGGTGCAACGGCACCTGGCGCTGCCCAAGGTCGTGGGCTATTCATTGGTCGGCACCATCGCCGGCCTGGCCGGCTTTTCCGGCGCGGCCTGGCCCCTGCAGGGGGTCGGGCTGTTCCTGCTGGAGCTGGGCGTGTCCATCGTCCTGTTCGAGGCGGGCAGCCGCATCGCGCTGCGCTGGTTCCGGCACAACCCCATGGTGCTGCTGCAAAGCGTGCTGGAAGCGGTGCTGACCTACGCCTTCGTCTACTACGTGCTGCGCTGGCTGGACGTGCGGGTCTCGGTGGCCGAATGCCTGGCGCTGATCGCCATGGTGGCTTCGCCCGCGGTCCTGAGCCGTGTGGTGATGGACACGCGCGCCGCCGGCCCGGTGACCGAGCGCGCGCTCGCCCTCTCGACCCTGAGCGCCCTTTACGCGCTCACGCTGGTGACGGCGCGCGCCGGCGTCATGCACCGGCCCGACACCGACATGGTGGACCTGCTGTACCCCGTGCTGGTGGTGCTGGGCCTGTCGGTGGCCGTGGGCGCCGCCATGGCGATCGGCCTGCGCATGGCGCTGCGCGTGATGAGCCCCACCAGCGAGAACACCGCCATCCTGCTCATCACCACCATCACCGCGGGCACGGCGCTGGCGGCGCACTTCGGCGGCTCGGCGCCGCTGGCGGCGCTGCTGGCGGGCCTGCTGCTCAAGCAGCTGAACCCGCGGCCCTGGGCCTGGCCGCGCCAGCTGGGCACCGCGGCCTCGCTGCTGATCATGCTCACCTTCGTGCTGGTCTCGGTGGTGGCGGCCAAGGCCGAATGGAACCCCGCGGTCGCCGGCCTGGTGGGCGCGCTGGTGGCCGCTCGCGCCGCCGGCAAGGTGACCGGCGTGCTGGCGGCCAACTGGGGCAGCGGCATCGGCTGGCGCCAGGCGGTGTGGACCGGCTGCGCCATGTCGCCCATGTCGTCGGTGGCGCTGCTGCTGGTGCTGCAGTTCATGGCCTCGTCGCTCACGCTGGGGCCGCGCATCGCCAGCATCGCGCTGCCGGCCATCCTGCTGATGGAAGTGCTGGGCGCCATCATCGCCACCTTCGCCATCTACCAGGCCGGTGAAAGCGCGCGCCCGGCGCAGCGCGCCGCGAGCGCGCCGCCGGTCACGCAACCCGGAGACCTGCGTGGTTGACGCGCCGGCCCTGGAGCCTTTCCAGCAGTCGGCCGCGCTCTCGCTGGGCGTGGAGCTGGAGCTGCAGCTGGTCAACACCCACGACTACGACCTGGCGCCCTACTCCGACGAGATGCTGCGCCTGATGAAGGGCTACTCGCTGCCCGGGGCGGTGGTGCCGGAGATGACCTCCAGCATGATCGAGATCTCCACCGGCGTGTGCCATTCGGCCACCGACGTCCTGGGCCAGCTCACGCAGATCCGTGACGCGCTGGTGCGCTGCGCCGACAAGCTCAACATCGCCTGCGTGGGCGGCGGCACGCACCCGTTCCAG
Source organism: uncultured Ramlibacter sp. (assembly GCA_964652405.1). Taxonomy (GTDB): domain Bacteria; phylum Pseudomonadota; class Gammaproteobacteria; order Burkholderiales; family Burkholderiaceae_C; genus Ramlibacter. The sequence continues at coordinate 2,114 of CAZZAW010000086.1, read as the reverse complement.
CAGTGGCACCAGCAGCGCATCTACGACAAGCCGCGCTTCCGCCAGCTGTCCGAGCTGTACGGCTACCTCTCCAAGCAGTTCACGATCTTCGGCCAGCATGTCCACGTGGGCTGCCCGGATGCCGACACGGCGCTGGTGCTGCTGCACCGCATGTCGCGCTACATCCCGCACTTCATCGCGCTGTCGGCCAGCTCGCCCTACGTGCAGGGGCAGGACACGCAGTTCGACTCCGCGCGGCTGAACTCGGTGTTCGCGTTCCCGATGTCGGGCCGCGCGCCCTTCGTGCAGACCTGGCAGGCCTTCGAGCAGTTCTTCGCCAAGACCACCCGCACCGGCGTGGTCAAGAGCATGAAGGACTTCTACTGGGACATCCGCCCCAAGCCCGAGTACGGCACGATCGAGATCCGCGTGTTCGACACGCCGCTCACCATCGAGCGCGCCGCCGCACTGGCGGGCTTCGTGCAGGCGCTGGCCGCGTGGTTCCTGCACGAGCAGCCGTTCCAGCCGCGCGAGGACGACTACATGGTCTACACCTACAACCGCTTCCAGGCCTGCCGCTTCGGGCTGGAGGCGGTGTACGTGGAGCCCGAGACCGGCGAGCACCTGCCCCTGCGCGAGCACATCCTCGCCACCCTCGAGCGCATCGCGCCGCATGCCCAGGCCCTGGGCGCCGCCGCCAGCGTGGAGCTGCTGCGCGAGTCGGCCGAGCGTGCGCGCAACGACGCCCGCTGGCTGCGCGAGACCCAGTCGCGGGAGCGCCTCCTCGCGGAGACCGTGCGCCAGGGCGCCGAGCGCTTCCGCGGGCGCGGTTAAGCTCGCATCCCCGGCCCCGCAACCGGCGCGGCCCATCGCCGCGCGGCAGGCCGCACATCGAATCGGACATGGGTGAATTCGAGCTGATCGAACGCTTCTTCACGCGCGCGCCGCGCCGCAGCCCGCTGGGCGTGGGCGACGACTGCGCGCTGCTGCAGCCGCGCCCCGGCATGCAGCTGGCCGTCTCCAGCGACATGCTGGTCGAGGGCCGGCACTTCCTCTCCACCGCGGATCCGCGCCGGCTGGGCCACAAGGCGCTGGCCGTGAACCTGAGCGACCTGGCTGCCTGCGGCGCGGAGCCGCTCGCCTTCACGCTGGCGCTCGCCCTGCCAGGCGCCGACGAGGCGTGGCTGGGCGCCTTCGCCGAGGGCCTGCTCGCGCTCGCGGACGCCCATGGCTGCGAGCTGGTGGGCGGTGACACCACGCGCGGGCCGCTTTGCATCGGCATCACGGTGTTCGGTGAAGTGCCCGCCGGCGGCGCCCTGCTGCGCAGCGGCGCGCGCCCCGGCGACGACCTGTGGGTGAGCGGCACACTGGGCGATGCGCGTCTGGCGCTGGAGGCCTTCCGTGGCACGGTCTCGCTGCCGCAGCCGGTGTTCGAGGCCGCGCGGCTGCGCATGGAGCAGCCTTCACCGCGCGTCGCGCTGGGCATGGCGCTGCGCGGCATCGCCAATGCGGCCATCGACATCAGCGACGGTCTGCTGGGCGACCTGGGCCACGTGCTGCGCCGCTCCGCGGTGGGCGCGACGGTGGACGCCGATGCCGCGGCGGCGCTGCTGGGTGCGCGCGCCCTGGGCTGGCCAGCGCCACCGGAGGCGATGCGGGATCTGGTGCTGGCCGGGGGTGACGACTATGAACTGGCCTTCGCCGCACCGCCTGACGCGCGGGCGGCCGTCGAGGCCGCAGGCCGCACCACCGGCACGCCCGTCACCCGCATCGGCCGCATCGACGCCGAGGCGGGCCTGCGCATCGTCGATGCGCAAGGCGTGCCGTTGGGTCGTGACTGGCAGGGGTTCGACCATTTCCGCTGAGCGCCGCGCCCGAGGCGGCTGGCTGTCACGCGCCTTCACCGGAACCCTGGCAGCCCTAGCGACAGGCCTGCCTGGCTGGGCCCTTGCCGCCACCCTGGCCGGTACCGTGACCCACGTCACCGACGGCGACTCGCTCTGGGTGCGGCCCGCTCAGGGTGGCGCCCCGCTGGAACTTCGGCTGCGCCACGTCGATGCGCCGGAGCGGTGCCAGGCGCCCGGCACCGAGGCACGCGAGGCGCTGGCGCAACGGGTGCTGCGCCAACCGGTGCG
>CAZZAW010000085.1:0-9854 GCA_964652405.1 uncultured Ramlibacter sp. | reverse complement strand
TTCCTGGAGCGCAACGCCAAGCTGCAGTGGGGCATCATGGTCTGCATCTACGGCATGAGCCATGTGCCGGCCCTGCTGCTGCTGGACTTCAGCAACCGCAATTACGAGGGCAAGGGCGCATTCCTGGTGTTCTTCCTGGTGTTCGTGGTACAGACCTGCATGGTGGTGCAGCACCTGCTGTCACGCCGGCTGCAGCGCCCGCCCAGCCAGCCGGCGGTCAGCAAGAGCTTCAACTGGTACACCTGGGGCCTGGGGATGGTGGTGGGCAGCATCGTGGGTGGCCTGCTGTCCTTCATCACGCCCTTCAAGCCCGGGCAGGCGCTGGCCATGGCCTTCATCGCGTGCGCTGCCGGCTCCCTGGGGCATTTCGTCATGAAGGCCTTGAAACGCGACCGGGGCGTCACGGCCTGGGGCAGCCGCGTGTCCGTGACCGGCGCCAACGGGCTGCTGGACCGGGTGGACGCGCTGTGCTTCGCGGCGCCCATCTTCTTCCACTCGGTGCGCTGGTACTTCGGCGTCTAGGAGTGTTCCGGCTCGGGTGCCATGGCCTTGGCCAGCGAGCCCAGGATCAATTCCGGCGAGCTGGGCTTGGGAATCACCTCCAGCCCCAGCTTGAAGGCCTGGCGCAGCTCCGCGGAATAGCCGGTCATCAGCACGATGGGCGCTGTGCCCGGCCGCTCCTTCCACCAGGCGGCCAGCGCGATGCCGTCGGTGCTGCCAGGCATGCGGATGTCGCTGAGCACGGCGTCGTACGTCGCGCCGGCTTCCAGGCGCGCGCGGGCCTCGTCGCCGCTGGCCACGCGCTCCACCTCGTAACCGGCGTCCCGCAACAGCTCGCCGGTGGATGCCGCCACCTCTTCGTTGTCCTCGACCAGCAGCACCCGTCGCCCGTCCCCGCGCAGCGTGGGCGGGGTCTCGTCGGGGCCTTCGTCCCGCGCGGCGCGCACCTGCGCCGCCGGCAGGATCAGCCGCACGCGCGTGCCCTGCCCGGGCTTGCTGTCCAGCGCCACCTCGCCGCCGGCCTGCGTGACGAAGCCGTGGACCTGGCTCAGGCCCAGGCCCGTGCCCTTGCCCACCGGCTTGGTGGTGAAGAAGGGCTCGAACACGCGCGCCAGCGCTTCGGGCGAGATGCCGCTGCCGGTGTCCGCCACGTCGATCTGCACGGAGGGCCGGCCGCGCAACGGCTCGGCGCGGTTGGCCACTGAATAGGTGAGGTGTCCCCCTTCCGGCATGGCATCGCGCGCGTTCATGCCCAGGTTGATCAAGGCCAGCTCGAACTCGGCGGGGTCCGCCTGGATGGGCAGGGTGTCCGCGGCCACGCTGCAGCGGACCTCCACGCCCGAGCCCAGGGCCGGCCGGATCAGGCCCACCAGGTCCGGCACGCGCGCGCGCAGGTCGATGGTCTCGGGCCGCAGGGGCTGGCGGCGGGCGAACGCCAGCAGCTGGCGCGTCAGCTGCGCGCCCGTGTCGGTGGCGCGCGCGATGCGGTCCAGCGGCACGGGATCCGCGTCCTGCGGCCAGCGGCTGCGCAGCAGGTGCAGGTTGGTCTTGACCACCATGAGGATGTTGTTGAAGTCGTGGGCCACGCCGCCCGTGAGCTGGCCCAGGGCCTCGAGCCGCTGGCCCTGGATCACGGTGCGATGCGCCTTCTCGGCCTCTTCCAATGCCTGCCGCACGCGCTCCTCCATCTCGTGCGTGGCGAGGGTGATCCGCTGGTTGGCCTCGTGCAGCGCGGCCAGCACCTCGTCGGTCTCCTTCAGCCCCGTCGATTGCGCCTCGAGCGGCTCGCCGGAGCCCAGCTGGCGCGACGCCTGTCCCAGCCGGCGCACGGGGTCGGCCAGGCGCCGACCCATCATGACGGCCGCCACCACCGCCGCAGTGAGCAGCAGCAGGGACAGCAGGCCGAAGGCGCCGGCGGCCTGCAGCGGCGGCGTGAGGCTGCTCAGGGGAACGCCGATCGCGACCGTCCAGCCGTAGTTGGGCGACCGGCTGAAGGACGCCAGGATGGGCGTGCCGTCCACGGAAACGGCTTCGAACACGCCCTCGTTGCCCACCTTCAGCCGCTCGCGGAGCCGGTCGTTGGCCGGCTTGCCGACGAAACGCTCGGCGTCCCGGCTGCGGGCCACGAAGACGCCTTCGCGGTCCAGGATGGAGGCCACCCAGCCGGGCGTCAGGCCCTGGTCCTGGAAGACGCCCTGGAGGTTGGACGCATAGCCCGCCACCGACAGGTAGTAGATGACCTGCTGCTGCCGGACCACGGGCACCTGTACCGCGAAGCTGAATTGCCGACCCACGGGCGCGAAGTAGACGTTGGACACCACGGTGGCCAGCGGTCCGGCGGCCTCGCGCTGGGGATTCAGGGACGAGGGGGGCAGGGGCGAGCCGAAAGGCAGGCGCGTATTCACCAGTTGCCGGCCCGAGACGTCGTGCAGGACGATGACCGTGTCGCGCATGGGCGCGATGGCGCGGGCGTACTCGTAGAAGCCCGCCAGGTCGCCGTTGGTCAGCGTCGGCGAATTCGAAAGCGTGTGCGCCACCGCTTCACGCCGCGCGAGCTCCCGGTCCACCACCAGGGACAGGGCCCGGGTGGCCTCGCGCAGCGCCTGCTGGAAGCTGGTCTCCTCTTCCTTGTAGACATACAGGATGGCCATGACCGACGCCAGCAGCGTGGGCAGCATCACCGCCGCTACCAGCGCGAGGAGCGCGCGCCGGACCGTCGAGTTCGTTTGGGACACGCGGCATTCTGTCCCGTTTTGTCGCTTCCCGGCGTAAGACGGGGCCGACAGTGGCGCTAGACTGGCGCATGCGCATTCTCGGCATCGACCCCGGCCTGCAGACCACGGGCTTCGGCGTGGTCGACGCCGAAGGCCACAGCCTGCAGTACGTGGCCAGCGGCACCATCACCACCACCCACCTGGCCCGCGGCGACCTGCCGGCGCGGCTGAAGGTGCTGTTCGAGGGGATCGCCGAAGTGAGGTCGCGCTACACCCCGGACGTGGCCGCGGTCGAGATCGTGTTCGTCAACGTCAACCCCCAGGCCACGCTGCTGCTGGGCCAGGCCCGCGGCGCCTGCGTCACGGCCCTGGTGGCCGGCGAGTTGCCGGTGGCCGAGTACACGCCCCTGCAGATGAAGCAGGCGGTGGCCGGCTACGGCAAGGCCGGCAAGGCCGAAGTGCAGGAAATGGTCAAGCGCCTGCTCAAGCTGCCCGGCCTGCCCGGCAAGGACGCCGCCGATGCTCTGGGGCTGGCGATCACGCATGCCCATGCCGGAACGGCCATGGCCCGCATCGCCAAGGCCACCACCACCAGCCGCCGCACCAGCGCCATGTATGGCGGTGGCCGGGCGTACTAGGCCAGCCGCTCCAGGATCAGGACCGCGAAGAACCCGAAGGCCGCGATCAGCGTCCATTTGAGGGTGACGAGGCCCACGCGCTTGAACCGCTGCTGCCCGGTGGCCGCGTAGAACGCGAAGCAGACGCCGGCGGTGATCAGCAGCAGCAGGATCGCCCAGCGGAACAGCAGCATGGCGGCGGGCCTACCAGGCGGCGGCGGGGCGCGCGAAGCCGGCGGGGGCCTGCTTCTCGTCCTCGAAGGTGACCACTTCCCAGGCCTCGCGGTGGGCCAGCAGCTCGCGCAGCAGCTTGTTGTTCAGGGCGTGGCCGGAGCGGAAGGCGCTGTAGCTGGCCAGCAGCGGCTTGCCGACCAGGTACAGGTCGCCCATGGCGTCCAGGATCTTGTGCTTGACGAACTCGTCGTCGTAGCGCAGCCCCTCGGTGTTGAGCACGCGGTAGTCGTCCATCACGATCGCGTTGTCCATGCCGGCGCCCAGGCCCAGGCCGTTGGCGCGCATGGTTTCCACGTCCTTGGTGAAGCCGAAGGTGCGGGCGCGCGCGATGTCGCGCTGGTAGTTGCCGGTGCCCAGGTCGAACTCCACGCGCTGGCCGGTGGAATCGACCACCCGGTGCGCGAACACGATCTCGAAGCTGAGCTTGTAGCCGTGGTACGGGTCCAGGCGCGCCCACTTGAGGTTGTCGCCCTCGCCTTCGCGCACCTCCACCGGCCGGGTGACCCGGATGAAGCGGCGCGGTGCGTTCTGCAGCTCGACGCCGGCGCTTTGCAGCAGGAAGACGAACGAAGCCGAGGAACCGTCCAGGATGGGCACTTCCTCCGCGGTGATGTCGACGTAGAGGTTGTCCAGGCCCAGGCCGGCGCAGGCCGACATCAGGTGCTCCACGGTGTGCACCTTGGCGCCGCCGTTGGAGATGGTCGAGGCCAGCCGCGTGTCCGTCACGGCCTGGGCCGAGACGGGGATGTCCACCGGCTGGGCCAGGTCGACGCGACGGAAGACGATCCCCGTGTCGGGCTGGGCCGGCCGCAGCGTGAGCTCGACCCGCTGGCCGCTGTGCAGTCCGACGCCGACCGCCCGGGTCACCGTCTTGAGGGTTCGTTGGCGCAGCATGGGGCGATTTTAGGCCTCCGGGCCGCGCGCAGGCGCCGCCCTGCGCTATGCCTGTGATAGCGCGAGGCCTTCGCGCAGCCTACCGGCTGGCCAGCACGAACTGCATGCGCGTGCCCGCCAGCTCCAGCACGTCGTGGTCGGCCAGCAGCACCGGGTCATGGCCGAGCGGACGCCCGTTCAGGAGCGGAACCTGTTCGCCGTCCAGGTGGGCCGCGTAGTAGCCGGTGCGCCGGTGGGAGACCGCGATCAGGGCGACGCCCGGCTTGCCGAAGGTGGACACCGCCTTGTTCACCGGCACCTCCAGCCCCGCCGAGGTGCCTGTCAGCACTCGCCAGCTCGCGTGGGCCGGAGGCGGCAGGTGCGGCGAAGGCCCGAGCGCCATGGCCGCCGTCGCGCCGAATCCCGAGTCGTCGGTGGCGGTCAGGTAGCGGATGCGGAAGCTCGAGATCGCCACCACGTCCTCGTCGTGCAGCTGCTGGCGCTTGACCCGGCGGTTGTTGACGAAGGTGCCGTTGGTGCTGCCAAGGTCCTCGACGAACACGTCGGCCAGGCCCCGCAGCTCGAAGACGCAGTGGTGGGCGCTGACCGCCGGATTCGACAGGACGATGTCGTTGTCGGGATGCCGGCCGAGCGTGGTGCGGTCCTTGGCCAGGTAGACGTGCTTGACCTCGACGCCCTCGACGGACGCAATGAGCTGGGGCATGGCAACCTCCTCGCGCGGCGGGTGCCGCCAGCCCATGCTAGTAGGGTGCGGGCCGGCCCGCAAGGGCGGCCCGCACCCCTGCCTCAGGGCGCCCCGGGGTCTTCGGTTTCGCTGACGGGACGGGCCGTGGGCGCAACGGGGGCCGCGGGGGCGGCCGAGTGCGGGAGCATGGCCGCTCCTGCCGCGGCGCCAGGGTCGCTGCCACCGCAGCCGGCCACCAGGGCCACGGCACCGATCAGGGTACAGAAAAGCTTGGTCATGGAAATCTCCCGGTTCACTGGAACAGCACGATGCCCTGGTCGGCGATCACCGCCGGCCAGTCGCCCACGTACAGGTTGGACACCGCCGAGTCGTTGGCGCCCGCGTTGTTGGCGGTGACTACGCCGTTGGTCGCGTACACCTTGCCGTCGCGCAGGTCCGCGTAACGGGGCTGGAGGTTGCTCAGGGTGGCGTAGCGCGGGAAATGGAAGTTCGTGCAGGTTACGCTGATCGGGACCGCCGTGGTGCTGGAAGGCAGCGTGGTGTTGCGCTTCCAGACCACCAGCATGTTGCGCACGATGCCGGCGTCGTTGCGCGAGTACGCGTGCACGGTGTAGCCGGAGGGGGCCGTGCAGCCGTGGTTGGTGATTTTCTGCAGGCGGTTGTCGAAGATGGCCGTGACGTTCTGGAAAGCCATGTAGCCCTTCTTCTTGCGCTGCACGGTCTGGTCCCCGTTCAGGTAGGGCGTGTCGTCGTTCGGGTCCCACACGCCGGTCTCCAGCAGGCCCTTGACGTTCTTGGCGGTGTCGTAGTGCAGGTCGGTCAGCGTGAAGATGTTGGTCTCGATGCCGCGCCAGAAATCGCCCAGCATGCGGCGCAGCAGGTAGGCGGCCTGGGCATCCTCGTTCCAGGGCGGCGTGCTCGGGCACAGCGCGAAGGAATTGCAGGTGGTCGACGGCGCGCCGTTCTCCCCCTGGCGCAGCTTGAAGTTCTTCGCCGTCACCAGGGCGGCGAAGGCGTTGAAGTTGTTCAGCTGCGTGGTGCTGCCGTCGTAGTCGGGGTTCTTCCAGTACGGGTGGTAGGCGACGTACACGTCGGCGTCCGGCACCGTCGCGCCCTTGTTGGCGGCGAAATGGTTGATGACGGTCTGGGCGTAGGCATAGCCGCCGGAGGACGTTCCGCCCAGCACGCTGCCCGTGAAGGAGCCGATGGTGATCTTGGCGCCGGGCTGCACCGACTTGATGGCCTTGGCCGTGTCCACCGCCAGCTGCGCATAGGCGGTCGCGTCGACGTGGCCGTCCGGCTCGTTCCAGATCTCCCAGTCTGTGACGCGGGTGTTGTAGCGGCTGACCGTGGCCTTCACGAAGTTCAGGAACCGCTCCTTGCCGGCGCCGGTGGGAATGGACGCTCCGAGGCCGCGCGTGCCGCAGTCCGTGCAGCCCGGGCGCTCGTTGCCGTAGCCCAGGAACACCCAGGGCTGCACGCTCTGGGCGCGCACGCCATCGACGATGGTGTCGAGGACCGAAAAGTCGTAGGTCGCCGGCGTGGTGATGGTCTTCTCGATCTGGTGCCACCCCGACTGGACCCGGACTTTCTTGGCGCCCAGCGGCCCCAGGTAGCTGCCCCAGTTGGCGTAGACGCTGTAGCTGCGGTCGGTGGTCTCGGCGCCGATGCCGAAGGGGCTGCTCAGGCCCGCCGACACAAGTTCCGCGGTGGACCGTGGCTTGATGGTGCCGACCTGCGAGTAGGCCGGGTCGCCGCTTTGCGCCCAGGCCGCCGGCAGGCAGAGGGCGCCCGCCAGGGCGGCCGCCCAGGCCAATGGTTTGATCTTCATCGTTTGTCTCCTGTTGTGTTGCAGAGGTGAAAAAGGCGCCGCCCGGGAAACTTGCCGACAACCGGGCGGCGCTGCTCCGGCTATCGGATGCCCGGATCTTCCGTTTCGCTCAGGGGCCGAACCTGTCCGTCGTGTGCCTGGACAGGGTTCGCGGGCGCGGATTGCGGTGGCACGGCCGCGCCCGAGCCAGGCGCGGGGTTGCCACCTCCGCATCCAGCGGCGAGTGCGAGCACGGAAAGCGCTGCGCAGAGGAACTTGAACATCGTGTCCCTCCCTACTGGAACAGCACGATGCCCTGGTCGGCGATCACCGCCGGCCAGTCGCCCACGTACAGGTTGGCCACCGAACTGTCGTTCGCCCCGGCGTTGTTGCTGGTGACGACGCCGTTGGTGGCATAGACCTTGCCGCTCAGGAGATCGGCGTACCGGGGCTGCAGGCTGCTCGAAGCCGCATACCGGGCGAAATGGAAGTTGGTACAGCTGATCGAGATCGGTGCCGGGGCGGGCGTGGAGGCCAGGGGCAGCGTCGCCGTACGCTTCCAGACCACCAGCATGTTGCGCACGATGCCTGCGTCGTTGCGGGTGTACGCGTGCACGGTGTGGCCGGCGGGCGCCGTACACCCATGGTTCGTGATCTTCTGCAGGCGGTTGTCGAAGAGGGCCGTCACGTTCTGGTACGCGAGGTAGCCCTTCTTCTTGCGCTTCACGGTCTGGTCCCCGTTCAGGAAGGGGTCGTCGTCGGATGCGTTGAAGACGCCGGTTTCCAGCAGGCCCTTGGTGTTCTTCGTGCTGTCGTAGTGCAGGTCGCTCAGCGTGAAGATGTTGGTGGGGATGTCCCGCCAGAAATCGCCCAGCATCCTGCGCAGCAGGTAGATCGCCTGGCTGTCCTCGTTCCACGCGGAACCACAGAGGGCGAAGTAGAGGCAGGAAGTGGACGGCGCACCGTTCTCGCCTTGCCGCAGCTTGAAGTTGCGCGCCGTGACGATGTTGCGGAAAGCCGTGAAGAAGTCAGTCTGCCAGTTGGTGCCGTCGTAGTCGGGGTTCGCCCAGTACGGGTGGTAGGACACATAGACGTCTGCGTCCGGGACCGTGCTGCCCTTGTTGGCGGCGAAGTAGTCCACCACGGTCTGCGCGTAGGGCCGGTTGGCCGAGCTGAAGATGCCGACGGTGAAGGAGCCGATGGTGATCTTGGCGTTTGGCTGGATCTGCTTGATCGCCTTGGCCACGTCGACGGCCAGCTGCGCATACTCGGTGGCGTCCACGTGGCCGTCGGGCTCGTTCCAGATCTCCCAGTCGGTGACCCGGGTCTTGTAGCGGTTCACCGTGGCTTTCACGAAATTGATGAAGCGCGTCTTGCCGGCGCCGCTCGGGAGTGCGGCCCCCAGGCCTTTGGTCCCGCAGTCCGTGCATCCCGGCCGCTCGTTCCCGTACCCCAGGAAGACGAAGGGTTCGACCCCTTGTGCCCGCACCCCGTCGACGATCTGGTCGAGCACCGAGAAGTTGTACGTTGCCGGCGTCGTGATCGTCTCCTCGATCTGGTGCCAGCCTGACTGGATGCGGATTTTCCGGGCGCCGGTCGCGCCCAGGTAACTGCTCCAGTTCGAGTAATTGCTGAAGCCGCGGTCCGTCGTCTCCCCGCCGATGCCGAAGGGACTGGTCAGCCCGGCCGCCGAGATTTCACTGCTGGTTCGCAGCTTGACCGAGCCGATGAGGGAGTACGCCGGATCGCCACTCTGCGCCCACGCGGCGGGCCAGGCCAGCGCAGCCGCCAGCGCGGCGGCCATCCATGTCTTCATGTTTGTCTCCTGTTGTAGTGCTGTGCCGGAAAAAAGGCGCCGCCCGGGAAACTTGCGGAAAGCCGGGCGGCGCAGGTCCCTGGAGGGATCAGAAGTTGTGCTTGACCGTCGCGTCGAACAGCGTGGTGCGCGACAGGTTGCCCTGCTTGGCCGAACCCACGTTCACCAGCAGCGAGGTGCGCTTGGACAGGAAGTGCTCGTAGCCGGCCATCAGGCGCGTGTTGGTGTTGTTGGGGCCGGTCGGGTCCAGGCGCGCGGCGCCCAGCTTGACCAGGTGCGTGCCCACCGGGATGCGGGCGGTCAGCGTCACGTTCTTGTTCTTCACGGTCCCCACCGTGGACTCGACGACGGTGATCGCCGGCCGGATGAAGCCGAAGTCATAGGCGCCGCCCACCAGGGCCATCTTGAGCTGGTCGTTGACCTTGTCCCAGCCGGCCGCCACGTAGACCGGGCCGGAGGTGTACTCGACGTTGGCGCCCACCGAGTTGGAGCGCGTGCCCTCGCCCGCCGACCAGGCCACGTTGGTGCTGAAGCCGGCCCAGTTCGGGCTGCGCCAGCCCACGGTGTTGTCGCTGCGGATGCCGCTCACGGGAACGGTGTAGTTGGCGAACTGGTGCTTGGGGCCGGGCGTCCCCACCGTGTCGAAGCCCCAGGGGTCGAGCCGCAGGGCGGGCCAGAACGCCGGGATGTACTCACGGCCGAAGTAGACCGTGCCCCAGGCCTTGGGCGCGCCGATCTCGACGAAGGAGCGGGCCTGCCAGAAGGGCGTTTCGGCGGCGCCCGCTGTCCGAGGCGAAGCGATGCTCCATCAGGAAGTTGGCCTGCAGGCCGCCGCCCAGGTCCTCCACGCCGCGGAATCCCAGCCGGCCGGCCGAGCCCTGGCGCACCTGCCACATCTCGGCGCCGGGGCCGGGAGGCGCGATGCCAGCGTTGATGGGCGTGGTGCCGGCGTTCTGGTGGAACAGGCCCAGGTCCACGCGGCCGTACATCGTCAGGGACGACTGGGCCAGGACGGGGGCCGCCACGGCCGCCAGGGCCAGCGCGGTGCTCTTGATCAGTGGTTTCAAGGGAGGGTCTCCTCAAC
>CAZZAW010000084.1:0-9890 GCA_964652405.1 uncultured Ramlibacter sp. | reverse complement strand
CGCGGGCCGACCGCTCGCGGCAATTGACAAGAACGCCGGCTGGTTACCGCTTACGCTGAAAGTAATCCCACACGCTCTGCCAGAAAGCGGGGAGGTCCTCCACGGACCAGCGCCACAGCGCGTCGTAGGAATCGAACGAAAGTCCGCGCTGCTCGCGCAGCCAGTCTTGGTACAGGCGAATCTGGGGAATGCGGGCGGAAGCCATGGCGCGAGGGTAGCAGCGCCCATCCCGGCGACTCCCCGCGAAAACGCGCAAATGGTTCCGGGAAACAAAGATGAAACAGCCTCTCCTTGATTCAGGCGGCCTAGCCGAGGGGCGCTCCTGACGCCTGCGCTTCCAAAGATACAACACGGGTGCCGACTTCGCAGCGCCATCTTGCACAGTGGCTAACAGAGATGCAACACAGCCCGATTCCCAGAGATCGCACCTAGACTATCCCGATGATCGATGTGCCACCGGGCGCCACAATTGCCTCCATCGTTCTTGCCATGTGGCGTGCTGGCGAGACCTCGTCCTTCCAACGCACGGTGATCAAAGCTTTTGGAACGCGTCTGGCCGCCGAAGACGTCTTCGGACTGTCGGTCGTTCGTGTGTCGAAGAACCTCTTCAGGGGCTTGATCTCTCCAGAGCAGCTCCTTGAGCAGCACACGATCATGCCCTTCATGTCACGCCTGTTGGATCCCGCCCGAGCAAGAGAATGGCGGTCGAAGATCCTGAGCGAGCAGCGCCTCAAGTACCAATTCTTTCTCAGGGCTTTGGCAAGCCGCCCGACCTCAAGGGAATGGCGAACCTGCCCAGATTGCCAGGATAACGACCGGTCTAAATACGGCGTCGCGCACTGGCATGCAGCCCATCAACTGCGATTTCTCAAGTCTTGCATCCATCACCAGACGCCGTTGCACTTCAGATGCAGGCATTGTCACGGGCCTTTAGGCCACAAAAATGACAGAAGGCTCCCGGGCGAACCGTGTCCGCGATGTACAAGCGCAGAAACTGAGGCCTATGCCCCCTCTACATCCCCGGGCTATGCAGGGACGTTGGAACTTTGCGCGAACTTATTTGCCCTGCCTTGCGAGGACTATGCTCCACTCGCTCGGCGCCGACTATTCAGCGTGCATCTGCGTCGTGTAGGTGACGGAGGCGCCGCAGAGTTTACGCGGCAGCTGCTAGACCATTGGCACTGCACCACACTTGCCGAGATCGCCATGCGGCTTGAATGCCCCGTATCTGAGGCGATCATTGGCCGAGCTTTACTTGGTCATGAGTACGCGGCGGCACCTCCATTACTGTTTGCAATGTGCGAATTCGCAACGTCGCTTACGACAGGGACTGAACCTCATGAAACAACCGTGGACATGTTTGCAATGGGGCCTGAGTCGCTACTAAGCAAGGAGGATTGGGACGTACTTCATGCGCATGCCACAAAAATGGGCTTCCCCTTAACGGCAGCTCGGCGAGTGGCAGAAGGAGCCAGCTACCACCGGCTTCAAACAGAACGGCTAGCTTCAGTTCCATTTGCTCAGAGTTTCGTGAACACTGCTCCGCAGAGAATTCGAGACCAGCTGCCACAGGCGAGCGCCGGATTCCGCAAAAAACTGACTTGGCCACGTCACCTAGCGCGGCCAGATCCACTTGCCGCAGATCCGACTGAGGCACTGACGGCAATGCACCGGGCGCGACTTACTTTTCTGATGGAATCCGGCGTCAAGACGCGCGAAGCGCTTGGCGTCGCCAGTCAGACCTCCATGAACTGGGCGCGCGCCCATGACAAGGAGTGGCTCGACTCCTTTTGTCCGCGGCGACCTACGAACTGGGTCCGCGGTGCCGGTGAACGTCGGTCGGCCGGAAACCCGGGAGAAACTTCTGAGCGCTCCTGCGATTAGGAATTCGTCGGAGAAGTTCGTTCAGCGCTGGCCTGTCGTGGTTGGAGAGCCAGTCGATGTCCCGTACACATCCAGCGTAAAAATCGGACACGTTGCAGGTCGGGTGCTCGGTCAGCCACTTGATGCACCTTTGTCTTGCCCCCTCTAGGCGAGTCTTGCGCCTCAGTTGTGACCAACGAGCGTTAAAGGCGGGAGTTTCTTGCAGCCAACGATCGAGGCGGCGACGACCCACATCCAAAGCCTGGGCAAGTTCGGCCTTCGTATTTGATACAGCAAGCGCGGCTTCAACCTGCTCAGGGAGCGGAAGTGATTCATTGCCATGGGGCCATAGCTCCCGCTGCAGCCGATCGTTGGCAGGCGGCGCAGCTCCCAGAAACCAAGGTATGGCGATCGAGGGCTGCCAGTCAGCCGTCAAAAATGCCCAGCACAGCATCCCATGAAACGGATGGGCCACTGCTGCACCCCTCAGCATTGAGATCATCCAGCGCGGTTGTAGCACGAGTGGCTGCAACGCTGTCTCGCGCTGGAGGCACTTTGCGAGATTGGACTCCTTCCAAGCCCGATACATGCGATCCTGTGTCATCGGGTCACGCAAAACGTCTGGAAAGTTTTGGTTGGCCAACATCGCCAGGTTTCTGCGCAATAGTTGCGTGTCCACCGACTTACCAACGAGGGCGTGCGCCAGCCCAGTGAGGGGCTGGAGTGTTTTGACATCCGTCGTGGATCGGGCGATGGCGCAATGGGACGACTTGACATCTGGTAGTACCCAGCCACCAGGTCTTCCTTCGAGACGCTCCAAAGCGCATTCGTGAATCGCGCAAGTCCACACGCCAGGTAGCTGCGCGTTCAGCACCCAAGTAGCGAAGCCCTGTGAATCGAGCGTCATCGCGGCACACGCGCGGCAGAAGCGCAACCGGTGCAGTGCCGCAGCGGCCGCCGGGTGGATGCCATTCAGGGCGAGAGGTTGGCGCCGGGTCATACTGGCCATGCGCGACAAAAGTTTTTTTTCATCTTCCGCTTGCAGGAAGGGCAGATATGCCGCCAGCACCGTTCGATGTCGGAGAATGTCTTCCGCAAGACCGATGCAGCCATGTGTCCTGGAGGCTAGGGCGGGCAGCCCCCGCGGAATCTCATGCTCCTTGAATGCCTCTGCATGGCCAAACAGCGCGACGCTAGACTTGCGATCACTGGTTCCAAACCCTAGATGGGTTCTTGCGCACCAGCTGTATAACGTTTCCCCCCCGTGCCAGTCCAAGGTTGCCGCGAATGGAATGCGGTGTTCGATGTCAACCCCCTGCATCGGGGCCGCCTAAGCCACCCTTGGCCATAGCAACGAGACTGGCGCGAAACTCCTTACTGCGCCGGTCCAACTCGTCAGGCTCGGGCCCCTCAGACTGGGTTGAGCTTGAGTTCACCGGTTTGGCAATGTTGGCAGGGGGGGCGATCGGGGCGCCGTCTTCTTGACCCTCAGGCAACTGGGCAGCTTTCGGCTTGCGCGGGCGCTTTGTCGGCGTTGCCTTTTTGGGCGCTTGAATGCCATTCTGGCCAGTCTTCGCCGGGTCAGCGTCCGCCGGGCCCGATGTGGGCGTACCAGGCGCAGGCGTTGCGGCCGGCGGCGCTGAGGCAGGGCGGTCCAAGCCCCACTTGCGCCGCAGATACGCAATGGGCTGATCGTCGAAGTGCTCAATGAGCTTGCTTGGCTTTTTGTCCCGGTAGGCTTCGATGATTGAATGAAATGAGGTCATCGCCTCCGACGCGTACGCCCTTTCGATGTGGCGCTTGGAGACCCTCGTGCAGCCGTCTTCCTCCAGCACGGCGAGCAGCGTCTCGCGGCGAAGCCGCGTGACCATCTCGTCGATACCCCCGGTGCGTTCCCAAACGAACTGGTTGAGGCCGTTGAACTTCTCGTCGGGCTCTTCGAACACATTCCATCCCCAAATCATGGGCATTACCTCCTTGCTCCATCCGTCGGTCTTGTAGCTGGGAAAGGCGTTCAACTGAAAATTGCCGTAGTAAGACAGGCGTCTGAGCACCTGCGAATGCCGGTTGATGTGTTCTTCGAACGCAAGAGGATTGCCGATTAGCACAACAGGCACGCCAAAGTTCAACACTCGCATGAAGAATTGCACGAAGTCCTTCCCAAACGTATTCGTCGTGAGGTTCTCCTCCTGAGATTCTTCAATGATCAGCATGCCGCAGCGGTGCTGCATGAGCCACATCAAGATCTGGACCAGCTGCTTGTCAATGGTCTTCAGCAGCCGGTGCTCGGCTCGGTAATCCGTTCCCAAAAGTCGATCCATCTCACAGACGATTGCAAATAGGAGGCCCCCGCGGCTTCCATCGCTGGGCATGTGAACGGTCATGTGGACTAGGTGTTGCAGCTCTAGAAAAGCACCCTGCACAGCTTGGCGCAGCAACACGTTCGGGATTCCGCGCAAGGCAGCCTCGATAGCATGCGATTTGCCTGTACCCGTCGGGCCTTGAATAATGGCTCCTCCTGCAGTACCGGGAAACCAAGGCAATGCTTCGACCGACGCGGCCCCCTTCCATTTGGCCTTTTCGAAAAACGCCTTCCGGTTGGCCTCCACCTGCGGATCGCGAGCGATCAGCTCGTGCCGGTGCATTCGCTGCAGTGCCTCGGCTATCCTGATCGTCTTGAAAAGGGGCGCGACGAGGCCGTCAATTTCCATGATCCGGTCGCGCAGCTCGCGTTTGGGCAAAGGGATGGGCCAGTTGTCCTGTGGGTTGTGCCTGATCGCGTCCGCCCACTCATCAAAGCTCCTGCTTTCGGGCAATTGCCACAACAAAGGATTGCCCTCATATGGGAAGGCTGCCTCTCGGTGCGTGGAATTCATGCTGCCCTCCGTGAGCGAAGGCGCGCCATCAGCATGCTCTCCAGGTCGTCTTCGAAGACTTCGTCGTCGACATCACGCTGGGCGTCGGTCTCCGCATCGTTGGCGGCGCTCACTAAGCCAAGCCGCTGTCTGCGCAGAAGCTCTCTTTCTTCAGCAGCGTTCTGGCGCTTGCGTTGTGCTGTGGGCTTGGGGGCGATCGCTTCAGCGTGCTTCGCCTCCTCCTGTTTGGCTTTGGCCGAGACTTGGTTCTGGGCTTCGTTGCTGACAATGCGGCTGGCTTCTTGGGACTCGATGTCGTCTAGTTTGATCTTGGCGCGCAACGAGTCGTCTTCGCAAATGCTCATCCAGTCGCACAAAGAGACTTCTTGCATGTGCTCGTCCTTCGTCTTCAACTCAAGTCGGTGTGCGCTCCCGTCGAGATAAATCCAAGCTATGGAGAGATAGCTCGGGTTCAAGAGTATTTCGGTCTCGATGCCTCGACGCCCACCCCGCTCGGTCAAGCCCTTGGCTTGAATCCAATCACACCAATAGATCAGGCCGGGAATGAACTGGCGCTCATCCTGCGGGTCTCGCACATGGATGCCGTCTCGCTTGATCACTGCCTTGAGTCTGGGCAGGCACTGGGCGCGCAAGTGATCCAAATCGATCGGCTCACTCACCACGTAGCCCATATCGATCATCCACTCGAGGATCGCCTTGCGCGTGGGCTCTACCCCGTCGTTTCGCATTTCTAGCGTCAGTAACTCTCGCACCGGCTCGACGTTGTTGCGCCACAGGACTGCTCGGATCAGATGGTGCATGTTTTCAAAGTGGGTGCGACAGGCCTTGTTTTCCCGCTTAGGCTCGTCCCGGCGACGCTTGCGCCCTTTCGTCGAGCCAGCGTTGGTGTGATCGGCTGCGCGATGGATGCTCTTGTGTTCTGCCTCGATCGGTCCCTTCATCTCTGCCGCCTTGGACCGCACAATCTCTAACGTGATCTGCGCTTGAGAGAGCGTCTGGATGCCCTTCTCACCTTTAAGGTCTCCGTTGTCGCCTCGAACCCGTTTGGGCATGAAGCTATGCCAGTCGCCCGGTGCGATATCGATGCCGAACGGTTTGCAGAATTCGACTTTCGGCGCCGCGCAGTTCTCCAGCGCCATGAGCCCTGTCAGGACGCTGGGGTGTTCGAAACCGGAGTGAAAGCCCAGGATGTAACCTGTATAGCCTTCCTTGACCATAGTGCGGGAAGTTGAAGGCAGAACCTTCAGCCGGGAGGCACAAGAGACCGGCGTCTGATCCTCGCTGGTACTGTCGATCCAGCCGCACTGACCGAAAGCTTCCATCCCATCGCGCGCACTGCCGGGCAAGGCGCGTCCGTTTCGCTCGTGGAAGTTCACCCCAAGATTCACACGCGCTGCGGCATGCTCAGGCTTTTCGCCAGGGCCGTGTGCCTTGAACTCCGCATAGGTTGGCCGCTCCACCTTTGGCAGCAGTACAACTTCTTTTTTTGTCGGCGATAGCCACACGAAGGAGGAGCAGTAGAACTCGTCCATGGTCATGAGATACGCTTTGGGGACGCTGTACCCCGCTTTGACCTTGTATTTCTGGTAGCCCGCTGCGAGGTTGTCCCGGTCGACCTGCTGACATGCAAATTCAGCGCGAGCGCGGTCACTCTTCGCTAGCTTGCTGGGGCGGCCTGTCTTCGTTTCACAGAACTTCTTCGTGCCTGCGTTGCCGCAGTTAGCCCACCCCGGTAGCAGGCAATTTCTTTCGCCCCAGCCCATCATGTAAAGGCGCAGAATCCGCAGCACCCGGGCTGTCTTGACGCCAAGTTCCGCGGCCCTGAGCGCCGCCAAGGCTGGAGCATGATTCATCTCGATGAGGACATACCTGTCGTTGGCCAGGATGATCGGCTCAATGATTTTGTAGTCGGCGTCGCGCTTTTGCCTCCACGATTGCAGGTTGCGGCGGGATTTGCGGCTCAGACCTGCTGCCGAATGGCGCTTGGACAACTCCTCATCGGACAGCGACCACTCGGCCGGCGCCTTGAACGCGATGGCGCTCAGTGAAACGCCGCCTTCGCCTGGTTTCCTCAAACACTCGTTGGCCTTTGACAGGCGCCATTCCACAGGAGCCTTTATGTAGACAGCCTTTTTGCCATCCGGCTTGCGCGGAAATGGAATCAGCCAGAAAGCATCTTTTTCCTTGCTCAACCAAACGACGCGGCCAAGGTCGGTGTATCCCTTGGACGAATGGGAGCGCAGGACGTCGCCCAGCCCGATCTGTTGTCCACTCATGTTGCCCACCCCAACAGTTCCCTGCGAAGCCGTTTGCGCGTGACGCCGCCATCACGGTTGATGGGCCTGCTCATCGAGATGGGTTTCGTGAAGTCGAGGTCGATGTGTCCGATCCAGGATGCCAGCCGGAAAAGCCGGTGAGCAAGGTCGGGGCCCAGGCGGTAGCGATCTCCGACTGCTCTCACAGCCCGATTCAGGGGCGTCGACCCACATATGTGAAGGAATTGCGCAACAAAATCTTCCAAGGCGGCGGAGCCCGCAAAGACCAGCATCTCGTCATGCAGCGGCCTGAACCAATCGAGGCGGGAGAAGAAACTGCGTGGCGCTTCACTGCCGTTGATTACGACGTTCAGTGCGCCAATCGCACGCGCGTATCGCCGTTCAAGTTCCAGTCGCTCGAGCTGCCGTTCGCTGCCTTCCGCCAGCATTAGCTCAAGCGGCTTGCAGCTCCAGAGGACCAAACGATCATGGGGGGGTTCGCCCACGCGCAAGGCCAAGTCCACCGTTGCGACAAACGGGATTTTGGTGGAGGGATAAACGCCATGGACGATCCCGCATTCGCGCGCGATTTCACGCAGTCCCGGGGCAGTCGGCAAATGTCGGTCACGGTCCCGGCACAGACCCGAGATGGGGTGTTCATGGGGATCTGGCCAGGCGGGAAACTGCTCTCGCACCTCCGTCGCACCGAGCCAAAGCGCCAAGTTGGCGGCACGGTCTTCGTCACCGGACAACAGGTGTAGCGACCGCCAGTCGTAGAGCGGGGTGGACAGCACCACCAAATTGCTTACCGGTGAGATGAGGCGGCGCCTGATGCGAATCCAAGGACAGTAGCCATCGTTGCGGCCCTGTCCATAACCGTCACTGATGAGCTCGGCTAGCCGGCTCCGCTCCATTCGCTGTGGTATTGCTACACGCATGGGAGCGTGCTGCTCCCGCAGGTCAAGTCGGCGCTCGCGAGCGCGCATGACTGCGTGGGCGCAATCGGCCCAGGATCTCAAGATCATTTCCATTCCTCAGGTGTGGGGTCCAGCTTCACTCTGCGAGTGAAGTCGTCCTTACCTGCGCCCTGGAACGCTGCTATCCTATCGGTGCTGAAGTCGATTGGAGGGGCAGCCTTCCTGAGACGCGGGTAGCGGACTTCTCTGAAAGGGGATTTCCGCTATTCGTTTACATGGCCGCCCCCCGCAGTTTTGTGCGCAACTGCTGAATTTTTTCGGGCGACAGTGCTTCACGCATCTCCCACACCTCTCCCATGTACTGCCTGATGTGCTCCGGCGCGTCTGGAAGAAGGTGCAGCCACGAGCCGCTGCGGCCAGCGCGGCCTTGGACTTTCAAATTGACTGTTGCGGCGGGACCGAGGCCCAGCGCAGCCGCCAAGCGGTCAATAACCGCGTCTCGCGGAGGAGGGCGGCGTTCGTTCTCGATGGAGGAAAGGTAAGCCGCACTGATGCCGGCAGCCTCGGCCAAGGCCGCCTGGGTCATGCCCAGTGCCGCGCGGTGCGTGTAAATCGCTAGGCCAAAGGTTCCGGCTTGCGGAGCCTCCATCGGCGCTTGCGACGCTACGCAATCATTCCGCACTGATGTCCCTCGGTTGGCGTGATGGGCGCGATACTAATGCATCAATCTCATCAATGCAACTCTATATTCGCCCTCAATTTCCACCAATCTACGAGGGAAACGTAGCTGCTTTTCGCGCTTTTTATTCATTTATTTGATTCTTGTTTTGCATCAATATAGCGGGACAAACTGAGTTTCTTTGGACTCAGGCTGGTTCATCTGGGAATGCGCTTCCAGACAACGATGAGCTCTACCCCGCGTCATGAGGAACTTCACTTCTAATTCGATCGACCCTGTGGTCAGCGAAAGCCTTGGGCTTCACATTGGTGGACTCGACCGAAAGTGCTGGCTTTCCTTCGACTCCAATAGCACTCGCATCTTTGCTTGGGTCAACACTTTCCTGCCCGCGTTGCGGGCATACGAAGGGCCGAGATCAGGCCTACTGATGCTTGCCAATGATTTACGACTGCTAGGGTTGCGGCGTGGTGGTCAAGTTGCTGGCAGGCGACTGTTGCGTTAACTGCTCATACGAACCGTCCCGTGCCCTCCGGTATAGGCAGGAATCCAGGGCTGCTGCATCTGAGCTTCAACTTCGCTCGATGAGGTTGTTATCGTGGGAACGTCAGGCCAAAGAGCGGTCTCTCGGCGTTTTTCGTGTTGCTCCGCTAGTAGTCTGGCTTGTGGTCCCGGCAGTTTCGACTTATGCTGTATGCAAAGCCAGGTCACCATGATTCCAGCCGGTCATCACCATTCGCACCTTTGCAGCCGCGCCCCTGGACACAAGGCGCTACCCAGGCTTCGACCCACACGCCTGGGTCCCGGTCCGGTGTGCACAGTCAAAAGGGCCGTCCTGGCGATGAGCATGAGGTTCTCCTACGACAAACGGGGCATTCGCACGACCGTCCGCGTGATTTCCCGTATCCAGGACCTCGGCTAAAGCGCTCTTGATCGTCAGCCCATGCGCTGACGCAAGCGCTTCCGGGCTCCTGACCTTCAACTCAGGAGCCAAAGTGAGAAGCTCGAATCAAATTTATAGTCCGCAACGGCAGGCCAGCCTGTCTAGCGGCTTCGTGTCTCTGGATCCATGCGAGCTCTATGGCGGCAGGCAGTATGTCTCTGGCTTGTTCGTGCCGGCAGCCTTGGAAAAGACCTCGCGTTTTGACAGCCGCACCGCTGACGCTGTGGTTTCACCTGAGGTGCATGAGGCGGTTTGTCGTACGCACGACGAACCGCAAGCACCTCTGCAGTACCTCGACAAGGCCACCAGGAAGCAGCAATCGCGCATCGAGAAGGAAGCCGAAGTCTGGAAGGTGCATGA
>CAZZAW010000083.1:677-9945 GCA_964652405.1 uncultured Ramlibacter sp. | reverse complement strand
GGCCCGAGGCCGACCTGTACCTGGAAGGCCATGACCAGCACCGCGGCTGGTTCCACTCCTCGCTGCTCACGGCCGCCGCCATGTACGGCCGCGCGCCCTACCGCGGCCTGCTCACCCACGGCTTCACGGTGGACAGCCAGGGCCGCAAGATGAGCAAGTCGCTGGGCAACGGCATCGAGCCGCAGGCGGTCAGCAGCAAGCTGGGCGCCGAGATCATCCGCCTGTGGGTGGCCGCTTCCGACTATTCCGGCGACATCGCCGGCGACGACAAGATCCTGGCCCGCGTGGTGGACGCCTACCGCCGCATCCGCAACACGCTGCGCTTCCTGCTGGCCAACGTCAGCGACTTCGACCCGGCCAAGGACGCCGTGCCGCTGGCCGAGATGCTGGAGATCGACCGCTACGCCATGAGCCGTGCGGCGCAGTTCCAGGCCGAGGTGCTGGCGCACTACGAGGTCTACGAGTTCCACCCCGTGGTGGCCAAGCTGCAGGTGTACTGCTCGGAAGACCTGGGCGCGTTCTACCTCGACATCCTCAAGGACCGCCTCTACACCACCGCGCCCAAGTCGCACGCCCGCCGCAGCGCGCAGACGGCGCTGTGGAACATCACCCACGCCATGCTGCGCTGGATGGCGCCCTTCCTGTCGTTCACGGCGGAAGAGGCCTGGAAGGTGTTCGGCACGTCCGAGTCCATCTTCCTGGAGGAGTACGCCGAGATCGGCGGGCCCGACCTCGAGCTGCTGGCCAAGTGGAACCGCATCCGCGAGATCCGCGACCTCGCCAACAAGGAAATCGAGGCAGTGCGCGCGGCGGGCCAGGTCGGCTCCTCGCTGCAGGCCAACCTGACCGTCACGGCGCCGCCGGAAGACCATGCGCTGCTGGCCGCCCTGGGCGAGGACCTGAAGTTCGTGTTCATCACATCCGCTATCGAATTAGTAGCAGGTGACGCGCTCGGCGTGCGGGCTACAGCCTCTTCGGACACCAAATGCGAGCGCTGCTGGCACTGGCGGGCCGACGTCGGCGCAGACCCGAAGTACCCGACCATCTGCGGCCGCTGCGTGAGCAACCTGTTCGGCGCCGGTGAAGACCGGAAGCACGCCTGATGGCCGGCAAGTCTTCCTCCGCGAGCCTGATGCCCTGGCTGGGCCTGGCGCTGATCATCCTGATCGCCGACCAGTTCACCAAGGTGCTGATCCTGGGCTACTACCGCCTGGGCGACAGCACCTATGTGACCAGCTTCTTCAACATCGTCCGCGCCCACAACACCGGCGCGGCGTTCTCCTTCCTGGCCTCGGCCTCGGGCTGGCAGCGCTGGTTCTTCACCGCCATCGGCGTCGGCGCGGCCATCTTCATCGTCTGGCTGCTGCGCTCGCACGCCGGGCAGAAGCTGTTCTCGTTCTCGCTGGCCTGCATCCTGGGCGGCGCGGTGGGCAACGTGGTGGACCGGCTGCTGCACGGCTACGTGGTGGACTTCCTGCAGTTCCACTGGCAGCGCAGCTGGTACTTCCCGGCCTTCAACGTGGCCGACGCGGCCATCACCGCCGGCGCGATCGGCCTGATCCTCGACGAGCTGCTGCGGGTGCGCCGGTCCCGCTGAGCGCTTGACGCGGCGGGCCGGACCGCGCAGGCTCGCGGCATGGCCACTTCCACCCTGCCCCTCTCGGAGGCCCGGCGCGACCAGATGTTCCCGGTGCTGGGCGAAGGCGACCTCGCGCGCGCCGCGCGCTTCGGCGAGCCGCGCCGCTACCGCCCCGGCGATTTCCTCTTCCGCGCCGGCCAGCCCGGCCCCGGCATGTTCATCCTGCTGCGCGGGGTCGTGGCCATCAGCCAGCGTGACGGCCTGGGCCATGTGGTGCCCATCGTGCGCCAGGGGCCCGGCGAGTTCCTCGCCGAAGTGGGCCAGCTCTCCGGCGCGCCGGCCCTGGTGGATGGCTGCGCCGAAGAGGAGGTCGAAGCGGTGCTGATCCCGCCGGCGCAGCTGCGGGCGCTGCTGATGGCCGAAGCCGAGCTGGGCGAGCGCATCACGCGCGCGCTGATCCTGCGCCGCGTCGCGCTCATCGAGCAGGCCGCCAGCGGGGCCGTGCTGATCGGAACGCCGGGCTCGCCGCAGATGGTGCGGCTGGAGAACTTCCTGCGCCGCAACGGGCAGCCCTACCACGTGATCGCGCCCGAGGCGGACCCCGCGGCGGCCGCGCTGGCAGCGGAGTACGCCAACTGCCCGCACGAGGTGCTGGCCGTCTGCCCGGACGGCAGCCTGCTGGTGGACCCGGACGAGGACGCGCTGGCCCGCTGCCTGGGCCTGCTGGACACGGGCGAGCAGGACCAGCTGTACGACGTGGCCATCGTCGGCGCGGGGCCGGCCGGCCTGGCCACCGCGGTCTACGCGGCCAGCGAAGGGCTGCAGGTGATCGTGCTGGATTGCCGGGCCTATGGCGGCCAGGCCGGCGCCAGCGCCCGCATCGAGAACTACCTGGGCTTTCCCACCGGCATCTCGGGCCAGGCGCTGGCCGGGCGGGCCTACGTGCAGGCGCAGAAGTTCGGCGCCCGCGTGATGGTGCCGGCCCAGGCGGCGGCGCTGGAATGCGACGCGCCGGATGCGCCGCTCGCGCTTAGGCTGACCGACGGCCGCCGCATCCGGTCGCGGGCGGTCGTGGTCGCCAGCGGCGCCCGCTACCGCAAGCCCGACGCCAGCAACCTGCCCGGCTTCGAGGGCCGCGGCGTCTGGTACTGGGCCTCGCCCATCGAAGCGCGCATGTGCGGCGGCGAGCACGTGGTGCTGGTCGGAGGCGGCAATTCGGCCGGCCAGGCCGCCGTCTACCTCGCCTCGCATGCGGCACGCGTGACCGTGCTGGTGCGCGGGGACGGCCTGTCGGCCACCATGTCGCGCTACCTGATCGACCGCATCCAGGCCGCGTCCAACATCGAAGTGCAGGCCCGCCAGGAACTCACCTCGCTGGCCGGTGACGCCGAAGGGCGCCTGGCCTCGGTGACCTGGCGCGACCGCGGCACGGGATCGCTGCAGACGCATCCCGTGCGCAACCTGTTCCTGTTCGTCGGCGCCGCCCCCGAGACCGGGTTCCTCCAGGGCTGCGGCATCGCGCTCGACCGCGCCGGCTTCGTGGTGACCGGCGGGCCGGGCCGCGCCGACCTCGAGTCCAGCCTCCCGGGCGTGTTCGCCGTGGGCGACGTGCGGTCCGGCTCGGTCAAGCGCGTGGGCGGCGCCATCGGCGAGGGCGCGGCCGTGGTGGCGGCCCTGCACAAGTACCTGGCCCCCGCCACTGCGGGCTAGTCCCGTTCCTGCGCGGCCGCCGGGCCGCGTATCATCGATTGCTTCAAGCATGAAGCATCTGTTGAATTTGCTGGCAGCCATCGCGCTGCTGGTCTGGGGGACCCACCTGGTCCGCACCGGCATCCTGCGGGTGTTCGGCGCCAACCTGCGTCAGGTGCTGGCGCGCAGCATCAGCAACCGCTACACGGCGGCCGTGTCCGGCATCGGCGTCACGGCCCTGGTGCAGTCCAGCACCGCCACCGCGCTCATCGTCGCGGCCTTCGTGGGGCAGGGCCTGGTGTCGCTGCCGCTGGCGCTGGCCGTGATGCTGGGCGCCGACGTCGGCACCAGCCTGATGACGGTGGTCTTTTCCTTCGACCTCTCGTGGCTGTCCCCGCTGCTGATCTTCCTGGGCGTGGTGCTCTTCATTTCCCGCCAGGCGACCAGCGTGGGCCGCTTCGGCCGCATCCTGATCGGCCTGGGGCTGATGCTGCTGGCGCTGCGCCTGGTGTCCGAGTCCACGGCCATCATGGTCCAGTCGCCGGTGGTCAAGGCGCTGCTCGCCTCCATTTCCAGCGATTTGCTGCTGGAGATCACGGTGGGCGCCACGCTCGCGCTGCTGGCGTACTCCAGCCTGGCCATCGTGCTGCTGGTGGCCACGCTGGCCGGCACCGGCATCATGCCCATGGACCTGGCGCTGGGCCTGGTGCTGGGCGCCAACCTGGGCAGCGGCATCCTGGGCGTGCTGACCACCGCCCGTTCGGCCGTCGAGGTGCGCCAGGTGCCGCTGGGCAACTTCCTGTTCAAGGCCATCGGCGTGCTGCTCGCAGCGCCCTTGATCGGGCTGTGGCTCCAGTACGTGCGGCCGTACCTGGGCGAGCCGGCGGTGGCGGTGGTGCTGTTCCACCTCAGCTTCAACGTGGCGCTGGCCATCCTGTTCCTGGGCTTCACGCAGACCATGGCGAGCTGGGTGGCCCGCTGGCTGCCCAAGCCGGACCGCACGGCCGGCACCGGCCGGCCCCACCACCTGGACCCCTCCGCGCTGGCCACGCCGTCCCTGGCGATCTCGTGCGCGGCCCGCGAGGCCCTGCACCAGGCCGACGTGGTGGAGACCATGCTGGTGGGCATGCTGGCCGTGATCAAGAACAACGACCTGCGCCTGGCCGAGGAGCTGCGCAAGCTCGACGACACGGTGGACCAGCTCTACTCGGCCATCAAGTACTACCTCACCAAGATCTCGCGCGAAGCCCTGGGCGAGGAGGAGAGCCGGCGCTGGACCGACATCATCAGCTTCACCATCAACATGGAGCAGGTGGCGGACATCATCGAGCGCATCCTGATCGACATCGAGGACAAGAAGATCAGGAAGGGCCGCAACTTCTCCGACGCCGGCATGGCCGAGATCGCCGAGCTGCATGCCCGCCTGATCGACAACCTGCGCCTGGGCATGAGCGTGTTCCTCAACGGATCGGTGCGCGACGCACAGAAGCTGCTGGAGGAGAAGGCGCGTTTCCGCGACCTCGAGCACGCGTATGCCGCCACCCACCTGGAGCGGCTGACCGGCAACACCGTGCAGAGCATCGAGACCAGCTCCCTGCACATCGACCTGATCTCCGACCTCAAGCGGATCAACTCCCACATCTGCTCCATCGCCTACCCCATCCTCGACTCGGCGGGCGCCCTGGCGCCCAACCGGCTGCGCAAGCCGGCCGAGGCCGAAGGCTGAGCGGCGACGGCTTTCTCCTACATCTGCTGTAGGGCGCCTCCGACGGCAGGCCGGCCGCTGGCTCGGCAGCATGTTTCCACCCGAAACCGCCCGTTGCCGGATGCAAACCTTCACGCCACCGCCTTCCGGTGCCAGCCTCACGGTGCTGGAGCGCCCGGTGCTGCGGCTGGGCCTGGTCGGCTTCGACCGGCGCCAGGAGGAAGCCGTGCGCCAGGGACTGCGCGCCCGGGCCACGGCGGCCGTGGGCCGTGCCACCGTGGTGTGGGAACTCGCGCCTCTGTCGGAAGCGGACGCCTGGTGGGTGCACGGTCCGGCAGCCCGCAGCATGGGCGACGGCAGCGTGGAGATCCGGCAGGCGGATGGCCGGCTGCTTCGCATCCTGCCCGCCGAGGTGGGCCGGCCCCTGGCCTGGTCGCTGCCGGTCAGCGGCGCCATTTCCGCCGAGGTCCTGTTCGACGCGGCCTCGGCCGGCAGCGTGGAAGGGACCCTGTTGCGCTTCGAGCAGGCCCTGCGCCCGCTCACCGTGCAGCTGTGCCTGGCGTCGCAGCTGTTGCAGCGCGAGGCCGAACTGGGCGGCCGCATCTACCACGTGCACGCCAAGGGTCGCCTGCTGGCCGTGGTGGACCTGCGCGGCGACACCGCGGTGCGGCCCAGCGCCACGCTGCGCGAACTGGCAGGTGCCCACTGGAGCGCCCGGCCCGCCGCGGCGAGCTTCTTCCCCGGGGACTTTGTCCGCACCAGCCTGTCGCTGCTGATGTGGCAGTACGCCACCCGCACGCACGAGAACCTGCTGCCGCATCGCTACCGCCTGGGCGCCATCTACCTGCGGCGCGCCCCACGGCTGCCGCATCGCCTGCTGGAAGATGTGCACCTGCTCCTGCTGCGCCAGCTCGCCGCACGGCCGCGCAGCTTCGCGGACCTGCAGCAGGAAACCGGCCTCACGGCGCCCGTGCTCTCGCACGAACTGGCGGCGCTGTACCTGGTGGGCGCGATCACCTCCAATCCCCACCGGGCCCGCACCCTTGGCGAAGCCGTGCTCCAGGCCGGTGTGCCCAGCGTCTCGCCCTCGGGCCTGGGCAACGGTGATTCGCTGCCGCCGCTTCAGGCGGCCGCCGCTTCCACTTCTTCCCGCGCTCTCACGCAGTAGTCGACCAGCGCGTCGATCTCGGTGGACTTGTCGAACACCGCGTCGGCACCCAGCAGGGCGCAGCGCCGGCGCACGTCCTGCGTGGCATGGTTGCTCAGCACCACCAGGCGCTGGGTCGGCCGCCGGCGGCGGCAGGCTTCCAGGATGTTGAGGCCGCTGCCTTCGCGCAGGAACAGGTCGACGATGGCCAGGTCCCAGCGTCCGTCGTTCTGGGCCAGCCAGCGCTTGCCCTCGTGCTCGGTTTCGGCCGTGCCCACGGCCTCCACCGCCGCGAGCTCCTGCAGGGCTTCGATCAGGTTCTCGCGGATGGTGGGGCTGTCTTCAACGATGTAGGCTCTGAATGCCATCGCCTGGCTCCGGTTCGGTCTTTGGCTGTGGACCAATGTACCGACGGGTTGCCGCCCCCCTTGCAAGCACCCAAGCCGACCCCCTGTAGGAGGGGTCGTTCAGCCCGGCTTTTCCGGCTGGGCCGCTCAGAGTCCGGCTTGCGCGAGGATGAGCGCGGCTTCCATGGTGAATTCACCGGCCAGCAGGCGCTGCGCCACGTCGGCCGGCGGCATGGCGCGGAACTCGTCGACCTCGCCATCCTGGTTGCGCGGCACGACGCCCGCGGGCAGCACGCAGCGCCACCAGTCGATGCGTTCGATCACGTAGCCGGTTCCGCCCCCGGCCTGCGAAGGACCGCGCGACAGGACGTGCCCGCCGTAAGCAAGCCCCTGCAGCTGGCCGGGACGCAAGCCGGCTTCTTCCCAGGTTTCGCGCTCCAGCGCCTGTTCCAGCGTGTCACAGGCCGGCACCATGCCGCCCATCAGGGTGTCCCACAGCCCCGGGTCGTTGGGCTTGGTCAGCGCGCGCAGCTGCACCCAGTGGCAGCCATCGGGCGCGAGCCCCATGAGGTGAACGGCCCGCGTGGCGATGCCCAGCGGCCGTACCACGGCACGCTCCACCGTCCCCAGCACCTCGCCGGCGTCACCGGTCACGGCCAGCTGCTCGTCGCGCCAGGCATGGGCGAGCCCGGCCTCGCGCATCGCACGGGCCAACAGGTCCAGCGTGGGGGTCAGCTCGCCCTCCAGCAGCCAGCCCGGCCGTCCGCCGCGCTCCGTTTTTGATAGCAGGTGGCGCCCGTCGGCAGCGGGCTGAAGGCGGATCTGATTCAAAAGATCGGGTTCGACCGTGCCGATGGCGTGTTCGCGCCACCAGAGGGGCACGCGCGGACGCAGCGGCGGCCGGTCCGCCTGCCGCTGCAGCTGCGCCAGCCAGTGCGGGTGTTCCGCCAGCAGGCTCACAGGGTCAGCACGGTGCTGCCGGTGGTCTTGCGCGCTTCCAGGTCGCGGTGGGCCTGCTGCACCTGCTGCAGCGGGTAGCGCTGGTCGATGCGGATCTTCACCTGCCCGCGGGTCACCGCCTCGAACAGGTCGTCGGCCATGGCCTGGGTGGCCTCGCGCGTGGCGATGTGGGTGAACAGGGTCTGCCGCGTCACGTACAGCGATCCCTTCGGGCCCAGGATGCCGGGCGCGAACGGCGCCGGGGCACCGGAGGAATTGCCGAAGCTCGCCATCAGCCCGAACGGCTGCAGGCAGTCCATGGACTTGTCCCAGGTGTCCTTGCCCACCGAGTCGTACACCACCTTCACGCCGCGGCCGCCGGTGATCTCCATGACGCGGGCTTTGAAGTCCTCGGTGCTGTAGTTGATCATGTGGGCGGCGCCCATCTCGCGGGCCAGGGCGCACTTGGCTTCCGAGCCCGCCGTGCCGATCAGCTGCAGGCCCATGGCCCTGGCCCACTGGCAGGCGATCAGGCCCACGCCACCCGCGGCGGCATGGAACAGCACGAAGTCGCCTTCCTTCAGCCCGCCCTGGGGCAGGGTGCGCTTGAGCAGGTACTGGGCCGTGAGGCCCTTGAGCATCATGGCCGCCCCGGTCTCGAAGTCGATCGCCTCCGGCAGCTTGCACACGCACTTGGCCGGCATGACGCGAACCTCGCAGTAGCTGCCCGGCGGCTGGCTGGCATAGGCCGCCCGGTCACCGGGCTTGAGGTGCGTCACGCCAGCGCCCACTGCCTCCACCACGCCCGCGCCTTCCATGCCCAGCTGCAGCGGCAGGGGATTGGGATAGAGGCCGGTGCGCTGGTAGACGTCGATGAAGTTCAGGCCCACGGCGTGGTGCCGGATCCGGATCTCGCCCGGGCCGGGCTCGCCCACCTTCACGTCGACGATCTTCAGCTGCTCGGGGCCTCCATGCTGTTCGATCTGCACGGCCAGGGTCATCGGTGTTCTCCTCGTTGCGTCTGACGCGCGCCATCCTGCCACGAAACCGCAGGCGGTGCCGGGGCCGGACGGCATCCACCGCTACAGTGTGCGGCTGCATGCAAGAACGCCTGACCTTCCAGACCGCCGTCCTGCTGACGCTGCCGCCGCTGCTGTGGGCCGGCAATGCGGTCACCGGCCGCCTCGTGGCCGACCTGGTGCCGCCCATGACGCTCAACCTGCTGCGCTGGGTGTTCGCCTTCCTGCTGCTGCTGCCGCTGGCGGCGTGGGTCCTGAAGCCGGGGAGCCCCATGTGGCCGGCGTGGAAGCGCTACACCGTCCTGGGCCTGCTGGGGGTGGGTTGCTACAACGCCCTGCAGTACCTTGCCCTGCAGACCTCGACGCCGCTGAACGTCACGCTGGTGGCCGCGAGCTCGCCGGCCTGGATGCTGGGGTTCGGGGCGCTGTGGTTCGGCCAGCGCATCACCGCCCGCCAGGTGCTGGGCGCCGTGCTGTCCATCGCCGGCGTGCTGGTGGTGCTCAGCCGCGGCGACTGGGAGCTGCTGCTGCAGGTCCGCCTGGTCCCGGGCGACTTCTACGTGCTGCTGGCCACCGCGGCCTGGGCGCTCTACAGCTGGCTGCTCACGCGGCCGGGCGACGCCCCTTCCGTGCGTGCCCACTGGGCCGCCTTCCTGATGGCGCAGATCGTGTTCGGGCTCGGGTGGTCCGCGCTGTTCGCCGCCGGCGAATGGGTGGCCGCGCCGCAGTCGGCCATCCACTGGGGGTGGCCGCTCGCCGCGGCCCTGGCCTACATCGCGCTCGGGCCGGCGATCCTGGCCTACCGCTGCTGGGGCCTGGGCGTGCAGCGCGCCGGGCCCAACC
>CAZZAW010000083.1:0-667 GCA_964652405.1 uncultured Ramlibacter sp. | reverse complement strand
GCCCGTTCGTGGTCGACGTGAACCCCAACCCGGACATCTCGCCGTGCGCCGGGCCCAACCTGGCCGGCATCTTCGCCAACCTCACGCCGCTGTTCGCAGCGCTCATGTCGGCCGCCTTCCTGGGCGAGTTGCCGCGCGCGTACCACGGCGCGGCGTTCGCGCTCATCGTGGGCGGGATCGTCGTTGCGTCGCGACGCTGACGCTGGGCGCTCAGTGCGTCCCCGGGTAGGCGCCGCCGTCGGTCAGGATGTTCTGCCCCGTGATGTAGCCCGCCTGCTGGCTGCACAGGAACGCGCAGGTGGCGCCGAACTCCTCGATGGTGCCGAAGCGCTGCGCCGGAATGCCGGCGATGCGCGCCGCCGACACGGCTTCCATCGTCTGCCCGGTCTTGGACACGGTACCCTGCATGGTGGCCTTGAGCCGGTCCGTGTCGAACGCGCCCGGCAGCAGGTTGTTGATGGTGACGTTCGCCGCGGCCAGCTTGCGCGTGCGGGCGGCGCCGGCGACGAAGCCCGTGAGGCCGCTGCGCGCGCCGTTGGACAGGCCCAGAATGTCGATGGGCGCCTTCACCGCGGCCGACGTGATGTTGACGATGCGCCCGAAACCGCGCGCCGCCATGCCGTCCACCGTGGCCTTGATCAGCTCGATGGGCGTGAGCATGTTGGCG
>CAZZAW010000082.1:0-10000 GCA_964652405.1 uncultured Ramlibacter sp. | reverse complement strand
CCTTGCACCGATCGTACGATTCAGAGTGCATGCGCCAGCCAAGATCCTTCACGAGCTCATACCCGCTGAAGAAGATCGCATCGCCGATGCGCTTGTGTCTGGCCATGTTCAGCAGGGACATCCAGACGCTCAGGTCGTCCTGCAACAACTCTTCGCCCTTGTAGACGATAGAGAAATTCGACAGGCTGGCGACAGCCTCTCCCTTGATGAACTGTCGATTGCCCGTTGCCTTCGTTCCGAACAGACCGCTTCGGATCATCGGGTTTGGTACACCTCGATGCTCGTCATCCCAAAGCGGCAGCACCTCTTGCAGAACTACCGCGGCCTGGGCGCTCTGCCGGCGTTGGAGCGCCTTGGCAGCTTGATCCTTCGCCCAATCGACGGAACCGCCACCGCGAACACGGTGGCCCTTCGCGCGGCTAAGCGCCGGCTGCTGCACGTTGTCGACAATGGTCACAGCAGATGACGGTTCACCGTCCACTAGGGTCGGGATCTCCGGATTCTTGCTGGTACGTGTCATGAGCGGTTCTCAGGTTGCACGGGAGTATGCCGTTCAGCCGAAGCTCGTCAAGGCGAAGTATTAGCGGAGCGACCACAGGTGGGCGCGTGGTGCAGTTGGGAGTTCGGTTGTTCAATGAGCTGAAAAAAAAATGGGAGTCGCGTGTCGCGAGGCCTTCGCAAACAGTGACGGCGCGGCCTTGACTAAGAAAAAGAAGACTAAGACAAAGACTAGGATCAGCCGGAGAGCCAAGCTTGGCGCGGGTTTGGGCCTGTGGATAGTGCTCCAAGCGCTACTAGCGGAGAAAGCACCCGCTAATAGCTGAGCGCGCACGACGCTAATAGCGCTGCTCTCACATGTGGGCGTTCCGCTAATAAGTTATCCACACCCGGTTGTTGAAGTCGAAGCGTGGTCGCTCCGCTAATAGGGCGAGGTCCCCGTGGTCGCTCCGCTATGGGTGGCGACCTCCCATCGGACGCCACCGCGTGCGCCGTGCGCGCTCCGCTATTAGTCTTCGCAGGGCCGTTCCGCGGCGTGCCTTCCAAGCCTCAGATCGCACCTGCCCTTCGCGAATCTTGCCGGCCCTTTGGTCCGTGGCCCGTCCGCTAATAACACGAAGGCTTCACAGCAGACTGAGCCTTGTGGCGACCTCGATGGTTCGCAGGAGTCCGGAGTATTAGCGGAACAACCACGGAGCCCGTCTTTGGCGTCCTAACGCTGCGAGGCTCGCATGTTGGCCCGTCTCCTTGGGGATCAGCATGTGCTATTAGCGGAGCGACCACGCCTTCGCCTCTTGAAAACAGTCGAACAGAGACGCGCAAGCCCTTGATTGCAGTGGTTTTATTTTTGTGAGTAGGTGCTCGCTTGCGCAATTCCCGTTGCAAATCAACAGGTTACGTGGGGTGCCGCAATCAGCGTGCGTCCTTCGCTAATAGCGCCCTACTTCAGCTGCAGCTGGGGGTCGGAGTCACCACCGTACCGCTTGCGAAACTCCGCTACCAGGCTCTCTCGAGCCTGCTGATCCTGGATGCGGATGTCCAGCAGCACGCGTCCGCTGTCCCACTCTTTCAGCACGCCTACTTCCTGACCGTCCGCGTGAAGCTTGTGCTGGCGGCTGATCTCCTTCGTCTTCCGAGGCGAGTTGGCCGTGGCTGCCGCGAGTGCAGCTTCCAGCTCGCGAGTGGTCACGGACCCTTCAGCGACCTGGTGGGCGTAGTTCATCAGCCGGTCGCGCGTGACGTGCGGCACCAGCTGCGTGAGCGAGTACGCAGCCAGGTAGCTGTACTTCCCGGCGGCTTCCTTGAAGACGTCCAGGATCTCTTGGGGAAGCTTCAGAATCGCGAGCGTCTTGACGATCGTTGTCCGCGGCTTGTTCGTGACTTTCGAGATGTCCTCTTGGGTCTTCGCGATCTGGAGTTCCAGCAGGTTCTGCCACGACAGAGCGTCGTCGAGGGGCGTGGTGTCCTCTCGCTCGTCGTTCTCCGCGTAGCTGAGCGCGTAGAGGTCGAGCAGAGAAGCTACCTTCACCAGCTTAAGCTCGATCGGCCGGGCCAGCTTCGTGAGCGCCTTCTTGCGGTAGTGGCCTCCGATCAGCAGGTACTTGGCCTGCGGGGAGTCGGCAACCAGCCGGCGAATCGCCTCGCCGAGCGGTGAGCCTTCCAAAATCGGGAGCACTTCGCTCAGGTCGCACGCAAGTGCCGGCGTCAGTTGCCCGCGCTGAGCGATCGACGCCGCAAGATCGTTGATGCGTTTCTCTTGGTAGGCGTGGCGCGCATTGAGCGGGTTTTCGACGACCTCCTCCACGGCAACGACCTGAAGGCCATCAGGATCGGAAGGCGCAGAGGGTGAAGGAGCTGGTGCTGCACGGGCCCCAGTGCCCGTCGGGCGAGTTTCGGTGATGCTCGCGGCCAGCGCGAAGCGATCGACGCCAGGCCCTTCCCCCGACATGAGCGCCGCGCGCTTGGATGAGAGATCGGTCCCCTTTTTCATGCGTTGACCACCTTTCGCATCGTCGAGCGGCCGCCCATCTTCAGCAGCGTTAGGACGCGATCAGCGACGGCCTCGATTTCTCTGACGGCATCCTTGCTGTTCGGTACGGCGTGAACACTGGAGCCAGCGAGCATCGAGCGCTGATACGCCCTTCGGTCCCCGAGGG
Organism: uncultured Ramlibacter sp.; assembly: GCA_964652405.1. Taxonomy (GTDB): domain Bacteria; phylum Pseudomonadota; class Gammaproteobacteria; order Burkholderiales; family Burkholderiaceae_C; genus Ramlibacter. The sequence continues at coordinate 7,346 of CAZZAW010000082.1, read as the reverse complement.
TTTCGATGAGGGGAGGAATCTCGGAATCCTTCTTGAGGAGCTCCACATACTCGCAGTCTTCGGCCATGTGGAGGCGCACGCCGTTCGGCACCACTCGCACTGGGAAGGGCGCGAAGTTCGCGCCCTGCTCGCGCGCCTTTTCTAGCAGGTCGTTCCAGGCTTGCCGCGCTAAGCGTTTTGCCGCCTTGAGCGCCTCGAGGTCCGGCGGCGACAGCTTCGTAGGGATCAGCGCCAGGTCGGAGACGAGGAGCATGGCCCACGTGGACGGCTGGTCGACGCTTGGCGCGCAATCCGCAATGATGAAATCAAATTTGTCTCGCAATTTGGAGACTTCGTTGTAGACCTTGTGGCCGAAGTCCGCTCCCGGCCACACCGTGGCTTTGAATCCCTCGGGCGTTTCGGCATATGCGGACCACGCCGTGGACGTCTTCTGCACGTCCAGATCCGCGAGAAGCACGGAGAAGCCACGTCGGCCGAGCGTGTTGGCGAGTTGGCACGAGAGCGTGGTCTTGCCGCTACCGCCCTTCTCGTTGTAGATCGTGATGATTTTTGCGTGGCTATCGGCCATTTGAAGTCTCTCCTAGTGTTCAGCGCTGCACATTTGCAAGAGCAATTCTTGCGCGAATTCGCCGAATTTCAACTGCACTAGTCTGACCTTTTAATTGATATCCGTCACGTGCCGAGGGTCGAAATCGAACGAGCGATCCAGATTTGTGTCTGCGGGACCACATTTGGCGACGCACAGCCGCTTGTTCAGCGCTGAACAGCGATTCACCAAAAAGGTCGAACGCATCTGCCGACCGTGTGTTCAGCGCTGAACATCCGAGTGCATGCTGTCTGTTCTGGTGCCTCTGGAGCCCGCCTGTTGCGCTCTGCTTGCGCTGGGGCGTGCTGACGAGTCTTGCTTGGGTGCGCAGGCGAGGCCCCGAGCTCCGCGGCAGCAGGCCGGCCGAACGCGACAGAGATTTCTAGAAGGGGCATGCGCCGAACCGAGGCACGCAATCGAGGCGCGGCGCGAGAGCGGCACAGGGTAGCGCGCGCGGCCGCGCAACCTCTGCGCCCTGCCGCCGGTGTTCAGCGCTGAACACCGGCCCTCTCTGCCTTGGCGTTGTGTTGATGTATAGTGCAACAACTTGGCGGCTGCGCCTGATTGGCGCGCGCCAATGTTGCACTAGACATTAACACACGAGGGTTCCGATGGCTTTGACTGCCGCCGAGATTCGAGGCCTCATTCGTGAGCGCGGATGGTCGTTCGTAGAACTGGCTGCGCGGTGGGATGTTTCCGTCACCTGGATGTCCAGGTTGGTGAACAACCCCCATTCGCGCCCCGCCGTGTACGACGATGCATTTCGCGGTCTACCGCGACGGGAAACGGTTGAAGTTCAGCGCGAACCTCGCCACATCCGCAAACGCAAGCCGGCCCCGAGAGCCTGGTCGCTGCAGGAAATGTTCCCCTGCAATCGGTTGTTCGAGGCGATCGACAACAAGGTCGTGGAGGAGGGGACGCGGCTAAGGTGCCTGGGACCTGTGCCGACCAGTACGCCCCCCGCGGTGGCATTCGAGGTCTTGAATGGCGAAGCTGCCGGAGATTCATTCGAGGTCGACATGACGGCCGCGCAGTGCCATCTCGCGGACCTTGGGCTTGACCACCATTCGGATGCCAATGTTCAGCGCTGAACGTCTCCAGTTGACGGAGTGACTTTCTCAAGTAGCTTGGTTCGGGGATGAACCACTAACCACCTGAGAAAGGCCGAAATGCCGCGTGACACACAGAGAAGCCGCGTCTACGAGTGGGAGCGTCGAGTTGCAGCCCTTGAGCGGCGAGACTTCTACGCCCCGAAATGGGAGTCCCTCGCGGACGTCATCACGTGGGTAAAGCCCATCTGGCGAAGCGAGCGCGGGCGGTACGGGCGCGCCGGGGCCGGCATGCCTGCAATCGAGCGGCCAGCTTGGGGGCAGAGACGGGCGCTTGCTTACACAAGCGAGCGCCGGATCACGTTGCCCCGGTGGGCGCGCAGCCCGTGGGTGATGCTGCATGAGCTCGCACATACGCTGATCTCAGCGCGGGATATTCCACATGGGCCCCGCTTCATGGGTGTGCTGATCGGATTGGTCTGCCGGCACTTGGAGTACGACGCGACAGAGCTGATGCGCATCGCAGACGAGGCCGGCGTGAAATACGACGTGCGCAGTATTGGAACGGTGCCAGTCCGAGGGGTGCAATGGCGAGCCCAGAAGGCGCTGGAGGTCGAAGGCCCCATGAGTCCAATGGACCTGGCGTGCTGGCTTTCGCTGGGCAGCTATCACGAACCGGTCACTGCACGCCAAGTTCGAGGGGCAATGCTGGGCCTCGTGCGCGCAGGGAAGGCGCGGCTCCTCCGGGGAAAGTATCGAGTCACCGACGATCAGCAGCTTGCAGGGGCGGATGCAATTCAGTTCGGATGCAATGCATTCGAGGGCGACGCCACATCCACACGCCGTCGCCGCAAGCGGAGGGGTACCGCTGCGGGTGCAGCCCTCCGTCATGGGATTTTCGGGGGGCCTCCATGGAACCGGAGAGGCGATCACGGCCGGCCGGAGTCAACGGGCCTGGATCCGTCTGTTGGACGACTGCTCCGCGCCTGAATCATGGAGATGATGCTCGAATGATGAGCAATGTGCGTTTGGCAGTTGGTACCGTGTTCAGATGGGCCGTTGCGACAGTACTTCTTCGCTTGTTTCGCGTGACAGTGGACCGGCGCCGCCCGACTAGAGAAGCGATCCAGCAGGGCTCCTGCGTTCTCACCTGCAACCATCAAAGCTTCCTTGACGGAGTGTTGTTGACCTCACGAGCCCGCAGCCGCTGGTCTTCACATGCGAACCGTTGTACGCCAGGACCACCTGGTGGTCTCGCGTCGTGCTCGATCTACTCACGCGGCTTGGATACGGGTGGGTCATCCCCTTAGGACGCGATAACCCGATGGCCCTTCGCCAGGTTCTCAAGGTGGTAAGGGCAGGGCGCTGCGTCGTGATTTTTCCCGAGGGCCGCATCACTCCGGATGGAACCCAAGGCCCATCGCTGCCGGGCATATCGTGGCTCATCTCGCACCTGGGTTGTCCCGTGGTGGAATTGCGCATCGAAGGAGCACACCGTAGCAGGCTATTCGCGAAGCGGGGTGACCACTGGTGGCCGGCGATTCGAATCAGCTTTTGAGCCCCACGCCAGCATCGCCGCGTTCATGAGCGGGACGTCGCTCAGCCAGGGTGGGCGAACTTGACCCAGCGCGAATGCTGCTGGCGGCCAACCACACTGAGACCAACGTGCACCCTGCGCGCCCTGGGCCTGCTGGCCGTTCTGCTCCTCGCCGCTGCCCTGGCCGATGCCGCGACGCCTGGCTGAAGTTGCTGGCCCAGCAGAAGCGCACGCCGGACAAGGCCCAGTCGGAACTGCTGGCCAGCGAAATCAAAGCGTCAAGTCTGCGCTGCAGCCCCTGAGCGGCCCGCGCCGCTACTGCAGCGCGCACACACCTGACGCGGCGCAGCAAGTGTCGGCCGGAGCCGCTATGCGCGGCAACCGTACGTCAAAGCGGCGTGAGCCACGCCGACCACGCCTGGACTGCCATGAGCATGGCCAGCGTGTCCAGCTCGCAATAGCGGAGCAGGGCGCTCTTGACTGCTTCGCGTTCGGAGGCCTGGATGTTTTCGAACTGCAGCCGAACGTAGGCCGCCATCGCAGCGCCGCCATCACGGAGCGAATGCAGAACCGAGCCAGGAGCCGCATCGGCCGTGACGGAAGGCAACAGCTTGTAGGGATCGGCTACGCCATTCCCGTCTTCCCGCCACCACGCGATCGGTTCGCTGAAGTTCAGGCTCGGAATCTCGCCGCACTGACCATAGGCTGGTCTGGAGTAGATCTGCTTCAGCTTCTCCGAACTACTCATGAGCGCCGGTAGCACCTTCTTGAGCGATGGACTCCCTTTGGTCAACGGATGGTAGAAGTATTTCTGGCTGAGAGCGCAAAGGTCGACCATCGCGCGTGGGCCGATTTGCCGAGACTCACCCGCTCCGCGCTCGATCAGCGTCAGGGCGAACGCGATCAGTTCGTCAGCATCTGGAATCGCGGAGCGCTGCGCTTCCAGCATGTCGACCATCTGGTTGAGTACCGTGTTCTCGTGGTTGTGCCAGCGGAAGACTGTCCCGTCGTCATGCGACAGCGAAGATTTGAGCGCACGTATGAAATGGAGGTTCGGATTTTCCCCGGGCTCGGCGTGCAGAAACTGACTCGCGTGGCGAGCCGACCCGTCCGCTTCGAGCACGTGGTGCGAAAACTGGAACGCAACGGTTTCGTACGGCCGACTTCCCTCGTGAAAAGGAATGGCAACCGTCGCCGTTTCAAAGTCGATGAAGTGAAGGGGGAAGCGCCAAGCCTGCATTTCGCGCCTAAGCGCCGGATGCAGAAAGAAGGCCCCGCCTCCAGGCCAGCGACCGCTGGCCTGAAACCAATGCAGTTGCGCGAGCGTTATGCCGCCGTCGTCCGGGGGCGCGCCATCGTGGCCGACGTCGTCCGCCGTCAGATCGCTGAGAAGGTACCGGCCATCCTTGATGAATCGACCCACACGCCTCGCGTTCCACAGGTCGAGAACTAGCGGCTGCCGCAGCTTCTCCTCAGCCAGGCCAGTGTGCTCGCGCCAGCACTCGTGAAAGCCACTACGCATCGAGCTGTCACCGCCTTCAACCCGGAACTGGCACTTCCGGCAACAAGCGCTCACCTTAGGCGGAAGAGGGCGGTCAGCGGCGTTCGCCGCCGCGAGGACACCGATGGCTGAGCGCATCGGGACGCACCCCGATGGCCCGAGATCGACGTCGGCATCAAGGACTTCTTCAATGACATTTTCGAGCGGCACCTTTGTGAGAAGTGGAGCGCCGATGGAATGCAGCGTCACGCCTTTTCGAGGCGCGACTCGAATGCGGCCGCCGGCCACATGGACGGGAAACATCTGATTGATGCCGGAGACGCTCGCCGTGGCAGTCTTGTCGGCGAGAAGAAGCGCGCATGCAGTCCGAAGGTGGGGGTAGGCAAGACCGAAGACATGCCGCTGGAAGGCTACGTCTTGAAGGTAGGGCAGCACCTCGGCGCGAAAGGCTCCCTTCTTGCCCTTGAATACCGAGTCCCTCTGTGGGTCGAAGGCTTTCGCCTTGACCTCGATGATTTCAACCGAGGGACCTTGCTTCTGGAGAATGTCGACCCGTGCGAACAGGCCATTGGCTTCAATCGCCGCTTCGAAGATCACCACGCTATCCCGCTCGAGCAGCAGCTTCGTCATGCGAACCTGCTCCAACTGATCGAGGTCGGACAGGTCCTCCGCGCCGGGGAACATCATCTTCGCAAGTTCGCCGACCTGGTAGCCGCCCTCGGCGAGCCTCGCTATGAACGGATCCGCCGCGCTGGTATCGAAGTATTCGAGCGGCTTGCTCGCGTAATGCAGTTTGCGCGGACACTCCAGTCCCAGCTTGAAGCGGCTCTTGGTTAGAAGGGGAGGGCGGGTGCTCATGAAATTCATGCTAGGAGACATCGATTCCTGGTCAAGACCCGCAGCCCAAAAAAAAAGAGGGGCCGCGCGACGGCGACCCCTCCTCGTTCAGGCAAACAATTCGGCCTGAGTTTCTGTTAGCGAACAGCAGCGTGTGCGAAGACTCTCCGCCGTCTGATGCCCGTGAAGTTCATGGCGTTGCAGCCACTGAGAACGCCGGATCATGCTGTCGATGGCGCTGCTTTGGCCGGTGGCCAACGACACCGTACCGAAGGTGAGGTACGTCATCGCGCCAATGGTCCAATCGAGACAGTCCTTGTGGTGGTACTGCTCGATTTTCTCTTCCGCAGCGAACTGCAAGAAGTCCCATGCTGCCTCGGCGTCGACATCGAACTCCGGCGTCTCCTCGAGATCGAGGAACATCTTCCCCGCCTTGTTGGCGCGCAGCGCTGGACCGCAGCTGTCGACAAACAACTCCCAGATCGGGTGTCGCAGTCCGGATGGGAACAGCTCGCTGACGTTGTCATCCCAATCCGTCCCGACGTGGATTTCGCCGACTACCGGGGCAGGGGAGGGCTTGTGTGGACGCTCGATCTTCGGCGCATACCGCCTGTTGCCGGCGCAGTGGGCGAAGTAGATCGCGAGCGCGTGGAATGGCGGATGCCATGCGCGCAAGGACCAGAAGAAGTCGATGGCGATCAGCTCCCGTATCCCTACTGCGCACACGTGGGCTGGAGCCCCGAGTTCGTTGGCGCGGTCTTGCGCGGCCAGGGTGTAGTACAGCAAGTCCTCGACCATTTGCGGTGAGTATTGGTCTGCGCCGACCTTGATTTTCCCCTCGGCGTTGATGGTGCGTGAGAGGTAGTTTCTTAGCTGCCAGTCCCAAGCCGTGTCTGCGAGGAAGTTCCGCAGATCCAGCAACGGAACAAGGTACGGGTATCGCCCTGGATTCTGGGCCAGCATGTTCTCGACAGAACGATCTTGAGCGACGGCCGTGCAAGACCAGCAACCGCCTCGGGCACCGCATCCCTTGTTGTTGCCCGCCGAACGCATGTCGGCAACGATGACGCAAGAGCTCGCGCCCGCATCGGCGTAGAACTGCATCGTCTCCGCAAAGTCGGAGTACGCGAGGATCTCTCCAGTCGCGCACAAGCCGAGGTATTCCCAAACGTCGTCCGTCTCCCAGTCCAGGATCGGGCTCAGTCGTGCCTCGCCCGACTCGCTGTACCAAATCGCGTGAGCGGTTTCGCCGCGGGCTGCAGTGTTCGCCTTCCGCGCCGCCGACTCGGCCGACCTGGTGCCGATCATGGTCACCACTGCTGGTGAGGTCTCATCCCGTGTGCTCACCAGATGGCTCATCGTCCGCTGCATTGGATTTATCTTCCAGTCCCAGGAGCAGTCCTGCCGGGACTGCGGGAAAGGCGGGAGCGCTCGACCACCGATGATTCGCGTTGCGAAGCAGGCGCTTAACGTTGGTCTGGAGATCCGAATTTGCAACGGCAGGCGGTGTTGCTTGGCGAACTCTCGCATCTTCTCCAACTCGCTGTCGGCGATTGCCCTGACGACGGGACTTTCGACGCCGGTGTCCGAGTGGCTGATCACCAGGGGAGGGCAGGTGTGGCCGACAGCGATGATGTTGATTGCTGCGTTGAACAGCAAGTTCGCGACAACCGAAGAGTCCTTGCCGCTGGAGTAGGCCACGCATACAAGGTGCTGGTCGATCAGAACTCGCTCGATCGCCTTCAGCGCCCGCTCGTGCGGCTTCAGTTCCGTGTGGAGCTGGGCGATGGTCTTTTCCGGACCACTGAGATCGGAGAACAGATCGCGTGGTTCAGA
>CAZZAW010000081.1:0-10187 GCA_964652405.1 uncultured Ramlibacter sp. | reverse complement strand
ACCGGTTCACGCAGGCCGACGGATTCGTGCGCTACGTGGTGAAGGCGCGCGAGCTCAGCTGAACAGCCCCTTGTGCTGCTCGCGCAGCACGTTCTTCTGGACCTTGCCCATGGTGTTGCGGGGCAGCTCGTCGACCACGAAGCAGCGCTTGGGGATCTTGAAGTTGGCCAGCTGCGACTTCAGCCGGGCCACGATCTGCTCGCCGGACAGCTCGGCGCCGGGCTTGGGCGTCACCACCGCCACGCCGACCTCGCCGAAGTCCGGGTGCGGCACGCCCACCAGCGCGCTTTCGGCCACCCCCGGCATCTCGTTGATGTAGCCCTCGATCTCGGCCGGGTAGACGTTGTAGCCGCCGCTGATGATCAGGTCCTTGCTGCGGCCCACGATAGTGACGTAGCCGCGCTCGTCGATCTTGCCGACGTCGCCGGTCTTGAACCAGCCGTCGTCGGTGAAGTCCTCGGCGGTCTTTTCCGGCATGCGCCAGTAGCCCTTGAACACGTTGGGGCCCTTGACCTGGATGCCGCCGATCTCGCCGGTGGGCAGGTCGTGGCCGTCGTCGCCGCGGATGCGCAGCTGCACGCCCGGCAGCGGGAAGCCCACGGTGCCGCCGCGCCGCTCCCCCTGCTTCGCGTCGTAGGGGTTGGAGGTGAGCATCACGGTCTCGCTCATGCCGTAGCGCTCCAGGATGGTGTGGCCGGTGCGCTGCTTCCACTCGTTGAAGGTCTCCAGCAGCAGCGGCGCCGAGCCGGCGATGAACAGGCGCATGTGCTTCGCCGCCTCACGCGTGAGGCCGGGCTCGGCCAGCATGCGCACGTACAGCGTGGGCACGCCCATGAACACGCTGGCGCGGGGCATGTGCGCGATCACCACCTTGGGGTCGAACTTCGCGAGCCAGACCATCTTGCTGCCGTTGAGGAGGGCGCCATGGATGGCCACGAACAGGCCGTGCACGTGGAAGATGGGCAAGGCGTGGATCAGCACGTCGCCGGGCACCCAGCCCCAGTAGTCCTTGAGCACCCGGGCGTTGGACAGCAGGTTGCCGTGCGTGAGCATGGCGCCCTTGCTGCGGCCGGTGGTGCCGCTGGTGTAGAGGATGGCGGCCAGGTCGCCGGCGCGGCGCGGCACGGGGGCATGCCGGTCGCTGTGGTGGGCGGCGCGCTCCAGCAGCGAGCCGGTGCGGTCGTCGCCCAGGGTGAACACGTTCTGCGTGCCGGCCTTGAACGCGATCTTGCTGACCCAGCCGAAGTTGTTCGGGCTGCACACCACCACCGCCGGCTCGGCGTTGGCGATGAAGTACTCGATCTCGGCGCTCTGGTAGGCGGTGTTGAGCGGCAGGAAGACGTAGCCGGCCCGCAGCGTGGCCAGGTACAGCATCATGGCCTCGACCGACTTTTCCACCTGCACCGCGATGCGCGAGCCATCGGGCAGGTCCAGCGAGGCCAGCAGGTTGGCCATCATGGCCGTGGCGCGGTCCAGGTCGCGCCAGCTGTAGACCAGGCCGCTGTCGGTTTCCACGGCCGTGGCGTCGAGGTCGGAGGGAAAGGCCGCGCGCAGCGCGGTGAACAGGTTCTGGTCGGTCATGGCTCAGAAGGCGGGCTTGCGTTTGTCCAGGAAGGCCGCGATGCCTTCCCGGTGTTCCGGGTCCGCAGCATAACGGTAGGCGTTCGCTATCGTTTCAGTAACATCTGGCGCCCGCGCGGTGCGGGCTGGCGGCAGGTTCTTCTCTGAAAGGGCGCGCAGGGTGCGTTTGTTGAGGCGGGCCGCCTGGGGCGCCAGGGCGGCGATGCGGTCCAGGCTGAGCCGCACGCGAGCGGGCAGCTCGGCCTCGTCGACCACGTCGTTCAGGAAGCCGCGCTGCTTCATCTCCACGGCCTCCAGCACGGCGGCTTCCAGCAGCATCTCGCGCGCGGTGAGCTCGCCGGCGGCAGCGGACACCAGCCGGGCCTCGCGCGGCGCCATGGGAAATCCGAGCTTCGCGATGGGCGCGCCGAAGCGCGCGCTGGTGGCGGCCAGCCGGATGTCGCAGCAGCTGGCGATCTCCATGCCCGCGCCCATGCAGGCGCCGCGGATCGCGCCCACCACGGGCACCTCGCAGTCCAGCATGGCCTGCAGTCCGCCCCAGACCTCGGTCTCGTGGAACTCGCGCAAGCTGTCTTCCCGGAACCGGAAGGACGGGTACTCGGCGATGTCGCCGCCGGCGCAGAAAGCCGCGCCCTCGCCTTCCACCAGCACGCAGCGCCAGGCGCCGGCCTGCACGCGTCCGAACACCTCGCGCAGCTGGCGCCACATGGCGCGGGACATGGCGTTGAGCCTGGCCGGGTGCGACAGGACAACGCGGGCCACGGGGCCCTCGCCCGTCAGCCGGACCTCGCCCGTCATTCCAGCTTCGCGCCCGAAGCCTGCACCACCTGCGCCCAGCGCTTGACCTCGCCGCTCACGAAAGTGCCGAACTGCTGCTGCGCGATGTTCGGGAAGTCCGCGCCCTGCCCGGCCCACACGGCCTTCAGTTCGTCGGAGGTCATGGCCTTGCGCATCTCCTCGACGATGCGGGCCTGCACGTCGGCCGGCGTGCCCTTGGGCGCCCACAGGCCGTACCAGGTGGTGACGGTGTAGTCCGGCAGGCCCATCTCGGCGGCGCTGGGCACGTCGGGGAAGGCGGGATTGCGCTTGTTGCCCGAGACCATCAGCGCCTTGATGCGCCCGGCCTTGATGTGCGCCGCGCTGGAGCCCAGGCCGTCGAACATCATGTCCACCTGCCCGCCCACCAGGTCGCGCAGGGCCGGGCCGGCGCCGGTGTAGGGAATGTGCGTGATGAAGGTGCGGGTCTGCTGCTTGAACAGCTCGCCGGCCAGGTGGTGCGAGGTGCCGGCGCCGGCCGAACCGTAGTTGTAGCGGCCGGGGCTCTTGCGCACCAGCTCCAGGAAGGACTTGAAATCGGGCGAGCTGATGTTCTTGGGGTTGACCACCACCACCTGCGGCACGCTGGCGGCCAGCAGCAGCGGCACGAAATCCTTCTCGATGTCGTAGTCCAGCCGCTTGTACATGGCCGGCGCGATGGAGTGGTGCACCGCGCCCATGAAGAGCGTGTAGCCGTCCGGTGCCGCCTTGGACGCCACGCTGGCGCCCAGCGTGCCGCCCGCGCCGGCCCGGTTCTCGATCACCAGGTTCTGGCCCGTCTGCTTGGCGAACTGCGCGGACAGCGGCCGTGCGAACGCGTCGGTGCCCCCGCCGGCGGCGAAGGGCACGACCAGGTTGACCGGCTTGGCAGGCCAACGGGGGGCCTGGCCCCAGGCCAGCGGCAGCGTGCCGGCGGCGCCGGCGGCAGCGGCTGCGCGCAGCAAGGCGCGCCGTTGGAGGCTGTGGATCGTCATGGGGAATGTCTCCTGCTTGTGGTTGGAAAAGCCGCTTGGCTGGCGGATCAAAGGTACAGGTCCTCGATGGCACCTGAAATCGGGATTTGTCCTTGCGCGAGCTGGGCGCGGTGCTTGTCCAGGCGCTTGAGGTCGTACAAATAGTTCACCATGAGCCCGAAAGACTGCTTGACGCCCTTGGGCGAAGGGTCGCCCGCCCAGTTGAGCCGCTCCACGCGCGCGCCGTTGCCCAGGTGGAAGCGGGCCACCGGGTCCACCGGCTTGCCGTCCTGCAGCTCGCGGCCCAGGTAGCGCGCGGCCCAGCCCATGAGCTGCTGGCGCGCGCCCGATTTCGGCGGCAGCGCGAGCGGGTCTTCCAGCTGGGCCAGCAGTTCCGCGGGCGCGTTCCTCGCCATCCAGGCGCGCAGGCCGGGAATGGGCGAGAGCGTGGCGAAGGTCTTCAGCTTGGGAAACTCGTCGCGCAGCGTCTCCACCACGCGCTTGATCAGCGAGTCGCCGAAGCTCACGCCGCGCAGGCCCTCCTGGGTGTTGCTGATGGAATAGAAGATGGCCGTGGTGGCGCGCGACAGGTCGGCCGGCGCCGCGGTTTCGTCCAGCAGCGGCGTGATGCTGGAGGCGATCTCGCCGGTGAGCGCCACCTCCACGAAGATCAGCGGCTCGCCCGGCAGGCGCGGGTGGAAGAAGCCGTAGCAGCGCCTGTCGCTGTCCAGCCGGTTCTTCACGTCGGCCCAGCTGCGGATGTCGTGCACCGCCTCGTACCTGATCAGCTTTTCCACCAGCGAGGCGGGCGAGTCCCAGTCGATGCGGCGCAGCTCCAGGAAGCCCACGTCGAACCAGGTGGAGAACATGTACTCCATCTCCACGTCCAGCGCGCGCAGGCGCCGGTCGGCCTTCAGGTGCGGCTGCAGCTCGGCGCGCAGGTCCACCAGGAAGCGCACGCCGTCGTTGTCCGCCGAGAAGCGCTGCAGGATGCGCCGGCGCGGCGACACCGTGGCGCGGCGGTACAGCACCTCGGCGGCTGCCTCGTCGGGCGTGCCCACCGCGGCGGCGAACTGCGCCTGCGCCTTCTTCACCTTCTCGGGGTCGGCCTTGAAGCACTCGCTCATCAGCAGCCACAGGTCGCGCCGCTCTTCGGGCGCGGCCTTGGCGTACCAGGCCTCGAGCTCCTTGGCGCGGCGGCCGCCCTCGACCTCGCTCACGCGCGGGTCCACGATGTCCTGCAGCTGCGCCAGCAGGTGGCGCAGCTCACGCGGCGACAGGGCCTCCTGGCCGCGGCGGAAGGTGGCCCGCAGGCGCTCGGCCACCGGGCGTTCGGCGGGGGATGCCATGGTCGCTCCTGATTTGATAGCTGCCAGCGCCCGCGCGGCGGGCGCTGCAGGCAGATTCGACACCGATTCGCTCATGAGGCCAGCCGCGAGCGCTGGCTGCGGGCCAGCTCGCGCAGGGCCACGCGCTGGCGCGTGAGGTGGGTGCGCATGGCGGCCTCGGCGCCCTCGGCGTCGCGGGCCTTGAGCGCGGCGAACACGGCCAGGTGCTCCGACAGGCTCTGCTCCAGCCGGCCCGGCGCGTGCAGTTGCTGCAGGCGGGCGAGCTTCACGATCTTGCGCAGGTCGGTGATCACCTGGGCCAGCCAGCGGTTGCCGGCGAGTTGGATGATGGCCTCGTGGATCGCGAAGTTCGCGGCGTAGTAGTCGTTGATGCGCCGGGCCCTGGCATGGCGCGCCAGCTTGTCGTGCAGCGCCTGCAGGGCCTCCAGGTCGGCATCGGTGGCATTGAGCGCCGCCTCGTGGGCGCAGCGCCCTTCCAGCAGCGCGATGACGGGGAAGATCTCGTCCAGGTCCTGCTCGGTCACCTCGCCCACGAAGGAGCCCCGGCGCGGTTCGTGCCGCACCAGGCCTTCGGCCGTGAGCACCTTGAGCGCCTCGCGCAGCGGCGTGCGCGAGATCTCCATCTCCTGCGCCAGGCGCGCCTCGTCGATGAAGCTGCCCGGCGCCAGCTCGCCCGAGAAGATGCGCTCGCGCAGGCGGTCGGCCACTTCGTCGTGCAGGGAGTTGGGAACCGCGCGCATCCGTAATTCTCGGTAATTACGCGTAATTATGAAGTGGCGGCGAGCAGCCGCTCACGAGGGGAACTACCTAGAAGAAGGCTTTAGGCGGCCACCACGGGCTGGGGCCGGCGCTCGGCCCACAGCCACAGCGCAATGCCCGCCAGCACCATGGGCACGCACAGCCACTGGCCCATGCTCATGCCCAGCGACAGCAGGCCCAGGTGCGCGTCGGGCTCGCGGAAGAACTCCGCGACGAAGCGCAGCACCCCGTAGCCCATGAGGAAAGCGGCCGACACCTGCGCCTGGCGCCGGGGCTTGCGCGCGTACAGCCACAGCAGGACGAACAGCAGCACGCCTTCCAGCAGGAACTGGTAGACCTGCGAAGGGTGGCGCGGCACCAGCGAACCGCTTTGCGGGAACGCCATTGCCCAGGGCAGCGACGGGCTGGCCGCGCGGCCCCACAGCTCGCCATTGATGAAGTTGCCCACCCGGCCGGCCGCCAGGCCCAGCGGCACGCAGGGCGCCACGAAGTCCATGACCTGCCAGAACGGCTTGCCGCGCGAGCGCGCGAACCACCACTGCGAGACGATCACGCCCAGCATGCCGCCGTGGAAGCTCATGCCGCCCTGCCAGATGGCGAAGACCTCCAGCGGGTGCGACAGGTAGTAGCCGGGCTTGTAGAACAGGCAGTAGCCGATCCGCCCGCCGGCGATCACCCCCAGCACGCCCAGGAACAGCATGTCCTCGATGTCCTTGCGCTGCCAGGCGCCCGCCCCCTGCACCGAGGCGAACGGCTCGTGCTTCAGGCGCCGGTGCGCCAGCAGCATGAACAGGGCGAACGCCGCCAGGTAGGTCAGCCCGTACCAGTGGATGGCCAGCGGGCCGAGCTTGATGGCGACGGGGTCGATTTGGGGGAAGGTCAGCATGGGGGGATTTTGATCGAACGGCGGCAGGGACTTGCCCCATCTTTGAGTACTTTGGAGTTGCATCCCGGCGTTCAGGTGCCGGCCGCCTGCGGGGCCTGCGAATCCGCCGGGCCGCAGCCTGCGTACCCGACAGGCGACCGCAACTCAACAAGGACCTCCGCATGAAGCAACCCAGCATCTTCCTTCCCGCCCTCGCAGCCCTGGGCATCCTGTCCGGCTGCGCCGGCATGTCCGCCGCTCCGTCGGAGGGCGTGGCACGCGCGGAGAAGGCCGTCGCCGTGACGGTTTCCAACCGGTTGATCAAGTTCAACGCCGGCCAGCCGGGCCGCATCCTGTTCTCCAAGCCGATCACCGGCCTGCAGCCGGGCGAGCAGGTGCTGGGCATCGACTACCGCGTCGCCAAGGACACGCTCTACGCGCTGGGCAGTTCCGGCCGTCTCTACACGCTCGACGAGGACACCGCGGCGGCCAAGCCGGTGGGCGAGCCGTTTGCCGCCCGCCTGGAAGGCAACGAGTTCGGGTTCGACTTCAATCCGGTGGTGGATCGCATCCGCGTGGTGGGCAACAGCGGGCAGAACCTGCGGCTGCATCCCGACACCGGCGCGGTGGTCGACGCCAACGCCGACACGCCGGGCCTGCAGATCGACGGCAAGCTGGCCTACGCCGCCGGCGACGCGCAGGCCGGGAAGAATCCCGTGGTGGTCGGCGCAGCCTACAGCTACAACAAGGCCAACCCGCGCATCACCACCAACTACGCGCTCGACGCGGCTTCCGGCACGCTGGTCACGCAAGGCAGCCGGGAGGGCGTCACGCCCGCCGTCTCGCCCAACACGGGCTCCCTCTTGACCGTGGGCAACCTGCGCATGCCGTTCCAGACCGCCGCCTTCGACATCCAGGCGGTGAGCGACATCGCCTTCGCCGCGCTGAACTCGGGCAGCGGCCCGAGCCGCTGGGTCACGATCGATCTGCAGACGGGTGCCGCCACGGCGCTGGGCACGGTCGGCGGGGGCGAGACGGTCCGCGCCATGGCCCTGGAGCCCTGATGGCCACGCCGCTTCGCTGGCGCGCGCTTGCCGCGATGCTGTGCCTGGTGACGGCTTCCGCGGCTCAGGCCGCGACCGTCGCCGTGACCGTCGTGGACCGCGAAGGCAGGCCGGTGCCGGATGCGGTGGTGGTCGTCATCCCGAGCGCCGCTGCCTCCACCCGGGCGCCGCTTCCGGCCCAGGCTGTCGTCGCCCAGACGGGCATGCGTTTCACCCCGGCCGTGACCGTGGTGCCGGTCGGCGGACGCCTGACCTTCGTCAACAACGACCCCTGGGAGCACCATGTCCGCGGGACCAGCGCCGGCATGACCCAGTTCACCGCCGGCACGTCCGGCGGCTTCGAGCTTCGGCTGGCGGCCAAGCAGGAAGGCCAGGCCGCCCGCACGGCGGAGGTCACGGTCAACCAGCCGGGGGCCATCCTCCTGGGATGCCACCTGCATGCCTCGATGCGCGCCCACGTCTATGTCAGCGACTCGCCGTGGACGGACCGGACCGGGGATGACGGCAAGGTGGTCTTCACCGACCTGCCGGATGGCACGGCGCAGGTGCGCGTGTGGCAGGCCGACCAATTGCTGGACCTGCCTGCGCGCACCGTGAATGCGGGCGCGCAGGCTTCACAGGTCCAGGTCCAACTGCAGGTGGTGCCGCGGCGCAGGCGCCTGTAGCGCTGCCGGCTTTGCTGAGCCGCCGGGGCGGGCTCAGCGATTGCCCTGCCGCTGCCAGTTCGCGTAGGCGTCGTCCATCCGCGAACGGCGGCCGCTGTCGCCGGCGCTGGCGGTGCTGACGCCCGGGCCTGCGCCCATCTCCGAGCTGCCGCCCACACGTCCGTCAGCGGTTTGCGTGGCGGGGGCCGGCGGCAGGCGGCGCGCGATGTTCTCGCCGGTGTTGCGCACCTTCGAGGCAGCGCTGCGGGCGGCGTTGCCGGTGGCTTCCGCGGCGCGGGAGACGCCCCGCTTGGTGGCCTGGCCGGCGCGCTTGGCGCCATCGACGCCCTTCTCGGCCACGTTGGCGGCCTTGGCGCGGTTCTGGGCCCGCTGGCTGGCGTCGGGCGTGGCCTTGTCGGCCACTTCGGCCGCCTTGGCACGGTTCTGCGCACGCTGGGCGGGGCCCGGGGTCGCCTTGTCCGCGACCTCGGCAGCCTTGGCGCGGTTCTCGGCGCGCTGCGCCGCATCGGGGGCCTGGGCCAGGGCGGAGCCGCACGCCACAGCGGCGGCAAGGGCGATCGGGATGAGCTTCATGGGTCGGTTCTCCAGGATGAGTTACACAGCCCTTATCAGAACCGTTCGTCCGGCGCCGTCGTGTCGGCGGCGGCAGCAAGCGCCTGTCGGCCATTTGCCTTACCCGGCGGGCGGCTTCACCGCCCGGCCAGCTGCTGCCCCGCGAACTCGACAAAGCGGCCCAGGGTGGCGCCGGCCTCGGGCCGCCAGACCAGGCTGGTCTCGCAGGCGGGCACCCTGCCCTGGCGCGTGCCGGCGACCTCGCGGTACACCACGCCCGGGCGCTGGAACTGCCGCACGCTGGCCGGCACCCAGGCCAGCCCGAGGCCGGCCGAGACCAGGTTGACGATGGTCTGCATCTGGATCGCCTCCTGCGCCACCTGGGGCTCGCGCCCCGCCGCGTGGTAGAGCCCGAACACGGCGTCGTGCAGCGAGGGCAGGATGCGCCGCGGGAAGATCACCAGCGGTTCGCCCAGCACGCGCGGCAGCGTGGGCGCGCGGCCCGCGGCCAGCGGGTGCTGGTCGGGAATGGCCAGCACCAGGGGCTCCTGCGTGATCGCCAGGCGCGGCAGGCCGGGCGGCGCGAAGCCGGGCGAATGCAGCAGGAAGCCGGCGTCGATGTCGCCGCGCTCCAGGGCCTGCAGCTGCACGTCGCCCGTCGCCTCGGTCAGCTCCATCCGCACCTGCGGGTGCAGGCTCCGGAACGCCCGCACCCAGGGAGGCAGCAGCGTGAAGCCCACGGTGGATACGAACGCCAGCCGCAGCCGGCCCGCCGTGCCTCGGGCGGCCTCCTGCGCCTGCGCGGGCAGGCCCGAAGCGCGCGCCAGCAGCGCGCGCACCTCGGGCACCAGGGCGGCGCCTGCCTCGGTCAGGCGAACGCTGCGCTTGGTGCGGTCGAACAGGCGCACCCCCAGCAACTGCTCCAGGTGGGCGATGGCCTGGGTCAGCGGGGGCTGGGTCATGTGCAGCCGCGCGGCGGCCCGGCCGAAGTGCAGATCCTCGGCCACGGCCAGGAACTGGCGCCACAGCCGCAGCTCGATCAGGGCTTGACTCATATACGAAGGATATTAATCCGCCGCAAAAAGGGATTGGAAGCAATCAGAGGCGGGCCGCATACTCGCGGCTTTCCATCCCTTTGCCGGAGAGCGCCGCCATGGAGACCAAGACCATCCAGATCAACCGCCGCAGCAAGAACATCACCGAGGGCAAGTCGCGCGCGCCCAACCGCTCGATGTACTACGCCATGGGCTACCAGGAAGGCGACTTCAAGAAGCCCATGGTGGGCGTGGCCAACGGCCACAGCACCATCACGCCCTGCAACAGCGGCCTGCAGAAGCTGGCCGATGCGGCGGTGGCGGGCATCGAGGAAGCAGGCGGCAACGCCCAGGTGTTCGGCGTGCCCACCATCTCGGACGGCATGGCCATGGGCACCGAGGGCATGAAGTACTCGCTGGTCTCGCGCGAGGTGATCGCCGACTGCATCGAGACCTGCGTGCAGGGCCAGTGGATGGACGGCGTGCTGGTGGTGGGCGGCTGCGACAAGAACATGCCCGGCGGCCTGATGGGCATGCTGCGCGCCAACG
>CAZZAW010000080.1:0-10200 GCA_964652405.1 uncultured Ramlibacter sp. | reverse complement strand
CGCCATGCCGTCCACCGTGGCCTTGATCAGCTCGATGGGCGTGAGCATGTTGGCGTCCAGCGCCTTGATCCAGGCCTCGCGGTCCCAGTCGCGGAAGTCGCCCGGCGGCGGCCCGCCCGCGTTGGTCACCACGATGTCGAAATCCTTGCGCGCCGCGAACACCGCCGCGCGGCCTTCGGCCGTGGTGATGTCCACGGCCACCGGGACGAGCTGCACGTCCTTCGGACGCGCCGGGTCGGCCAGGAGCTTGTCCACCGCCGCCTGCAGCGCCGGCGCGCCGCGCGCCACCATGACCACGTTCACGCCTTCGCGGGCCAGCGCCTGCGCGCAGCCGAATCCCAGGCCCTTGCTCGCGCCGCCCACCAGCGCCCATTTGCCGTGCAAACCCAAGTCCATACAATCCCTGCCTTCGATGGAGTCCAAGAGGAGCGGACGATGATACGAGCAGGGCTGGCGCCCGCGCTGCAGCTGCTGGGGGCAACCCTGCTGGCGCTCTGGAGCTTCGCTGCGCAGGCGCAGGGCGAGGCGGCGGTGATCAAGCGCGCCACCGAGCTGCGCGAAGCCCCGGCGGAAAGCTCGCGCAGCCTGGCGCCGCTGGCGGCCGACGCGCCGGTCACGCGCCTGGGCGAGCGCCAGGGCCCCTGGGTCCAGGTCCGCAATGCCGCGGGTGCCACGGGCTGGGTGCACCTGTTCGACGTGGGCGCGCCGGCCTCGACGGGCAATGCCGCCACCGGCGCGCTGCGCAGCGTGACCAACCTGTTCAACAAGGGCAACGGCCGGCCGGTGACCACCGCCACCTCCACCATCGGGATCCGCGGCCTGGGTGCCGAAGACCTGGCGCAGGCGCAGCCCGACCTGAACGCGGTCGCCCAGATGGAAGCGCTGCGGCAGAACGAAGGCCAGGCGCGCGCCTTTGCCGCCGAGGCCGCGCTGGCCCCCGTCAGCATCGAGCCGCTGCCCGCACCCGCACGCCCCTCCGCCCCTGCCGGCCAGGGGCAGTTGCCATGAAGAAGATGCTCCCTGCCATGCTGGGCGCCGCCCTGCTGCTGGCCACCGCCAGCGTCCCGGCCCAGAACCGCGCCCTGGGCGTGCTCAATTCCGTCATCGGGGGCGGCGGCGGCGCAGCCATCGCCAACCCGCTGGGCAGCCTGCTCGCGCCAGCCGCGCCGGCCGCCGCGCCGGGCGCCGCCGCCAACGACCTGTTCGCCCTGCTCTCGCAAGCGGGCGACGTGATCGACGAACCGCGCGAGATCGAGATCGGCCGCCAGCTCGCCGCGGTGCTGCTGGGCAGCAAGCCGCTGCACCCCGACCTGCAGCTGCAGCGCTATGTGAACCAGCTGGGCCGCTGGATCAGCCTGCAGTCCTCGCGTCCCCAGCTGCCCTGGAGCTTCGCCGTGCTGGACGACCCGGGCTTCAACGCCTTCGCCGCGCCCGGCGGCTACGTGTTCGTCACCAAGGGGCTGGTGGACCGCGTGGACGAGGCCGAGCTGGCCGGCATCCTGGCGCACGAGATCACGCACGTGGTGGACAAGCACCACCTGAACGCGCTGCGGGCCAAGGCGAGGGCCGGCCTCGCGACCTCGCTGGTCGCTTCGCAGCTGCGCAACAACCTGGGCGGTGCCCTGCAGGCGCAGCTGCTGGCGCTGGGCAAGAACCTGTACGCGAGCGGCCTGGACCAGGGCGACGAGTTCGATGCCGACCGCAACGGCGTGGCGCTGGCGGCGCGCGCCGGCTTCGATCCCTACGGCCTGGCCTCGGTGCTGCAGCAGCTGCGCACCGAGACGCCCGACAACCCGCTGTTCACGCTTTCGCTGGCCACGCACCCGCCGGCGCAGCAGCGCCTGGACCAGCTCGCCGCGGCCATGGGCAAGCGCCTGGATGGCATGGCGGGCAAACCGCGCGTGACCGTGGCCGAGCGGCTGGCACGCCGCCGCTGAGCGGCGATCAACCTTGCCGGAACAGGGGGCGGCGCACCTTGTCACACTAGGGTGATGCCGACCGCCGCAGCCCGCCCCCTGTTCCGCTTCGACAACAGCTATGCCCGTGACCTGCCGGGCCTGTACGTCCCGTGGAAGCCGGCCGAGGTGCCGGCGCCCCGCCTCCTCTACCTCAACGAGGAGCTGGCCGATGAACTGGGGCTGGACACCGCCGCGCTGCGCGGAGACCAGGGCGCCGCCATCTTTGCGGGCAACACCGTCCCCGAGGGCGCGGAGCCGCTGGCGCAGGCCTACGCCGGCCACCAGTTCGGCGGCTTCTCGCCTCAGCTGGGGGATGGCCGGGCCTTGCTGCTGGGCGAGGTCATGGACCGGCAGGGACGGCGCCGCGACATCGCCTTCAAGGGCTCGGGCCGCACGCCGTTCTCGCGCGGGGGCGACGGCAAGGCGGCGCTGGGGCCCATGCTGCGCGAAGTGCTGGTCGGCGAGGGCATGCATGCGCTGGGCATCCCGACCACCCGCGCGCTGGCCGTGGCCGCCACCGGCGAGCCGGTGATCCGCGAGAAGTTGCTGCCCGGCGCGGTGCTCGCGCGCGTGGCGGCGAGCCACCTGCGCGTGGGCACCTTCCAGTTCTTCGCGGCCCGCGGCGAGATCGACAAGCTGCGGCAGCTGGCCGACTACGCGATCGCCCGCCACGACCCTGACCTGTCCGGGCACCCGGCGCGCCACCTGGCGCTGCTGGAGCGCGTGAGCCAGCGCCAGGCCGACCTGGTGGCGAGCTGGATGAACGTGGGCTTCATCCACGGCGTGATGAACACCGACAACATGACGGTCTCGGGGGAGACCATCGATTACGGGCCCTGCGCGTTCATGGAGGCCTATGACCCGCAGGCCGTGTTCAGCTCCATCGACCACCAGGGCCGCTACGCCTACCGCAACCAGCCCGCCATCGCGCAGTGGAACCTGGCGCGCCTGGCCGAAGCGCTGCTGCCGCTGATGGCGGCGGACGACAGCGAAGCGGCCCTCGAAGCCGCGGTGGGCCCGGCCACGGCGGTACTGGACCGCTTCCCCGGCCTGTACCAGGCCGCCCTGCTGCGAGGGCAGCGCCGCAAGCTGGGCCTGACGGATCACGCGGCCCATGACGAGGCCGACGCCGCGCTGGCGAACGGCTGGCTGGATCTGCTGCACCGGCAGGCGGTGGACTTCACGCTGGGCTGGCGGCGCCTGTCGGATGCAGCCTCGGGTGACGAGGCGCGCTTGCTGGCGCTGTTCACCGACCCGGCACCGGTTCGCGAGTGGCTGGCGCGCTGGCGTGAACGGGCGGCCGCGGATGCGGCGACCCCGGCCGGGAGCCGGGCGGCCGGCATGGACCGCGCCAATCCCTTGATCATCCCGCGCAACCACCGCGTGGAAGAAGCCCTGGAAGCTGCCGCGGAGCGCCAGGACCTGGCACCGTTCGAGCGCCTGCTGGCCGCGCTGCGCCACCCGTACGAGGTTCAGCCCGACCACGCCGCCTACGCAGAGCCTGCCCCTGCGGCGGTGACAGCCTGTTACCAGACCTTCTGCGGGACCTGAGCCTGGCCGTAGGACGTTTCCCACAGTTTCTGTGGACAGCTTTGTGGGTAAGCCGGTATGGCGCAAACCACCGCCAGCACTGGTGCGGCTTGCAACAATTCGCCCACCTGCCGGGCAGCCGGGCAGGCTAGAGTGCCGCCATGAACTGGGGTGCTGAAGACTTCGCTTGGGCTGCCTTCCTCGTCGTGGGCGGCGGCACGTTCCTTGTGCTGGCGGCCCGCCGATCCAGCAGCCGCGCCTGGCGCCTGGGCGTGGTGCTGGCGCTCGCGGCGGCCTTCCTGCTGGCGTGGGCCCAGGCGGCCGTCGGGGTGATCGGCGATGGCGGGCACCCGGCCAATCGCCTGTTCCACGGCGTCCTCCTGGTCGCTGCGCTGGGCGCGCTGGCCAGCCGGTGGCGGCCCCGCGGGATGGCGCTGGCCATGGCGATCACTGCGGCCGCGCAGGCGCTGGCGACCTGTGGCGCGTGGGCGGCGGGCCTGCCGGTGCCCTGGGCGGTGTGCCTGGTCTTCGCGGCCATGTGGCTGGTCTCTGCGGCCCTCTTCCGCCACGCCGCCCGTCAAACGGCGTAGGAAACGGCCTACGGCTGCGTGAGCCGGACTCCGGCAGCTTTTTGCGTCCTGTCGTACACGATGGCTCTCATGAGCAAGCCCTTCGTTCCACCTTCTTCCCTCACCGGCCAGAGCTTTCGCGACCGGGACGGCCAGCGCTGGTGGGTCAGCGGTCCGCGGCCCAATTCGGCCGACCAGTACATCGTGGAAGCCGAGATGAAAGGCAGCTACCCGCGGGTGGCGGTCTACACCATGACCGAGCGCGAGTTCCGCGAGCATGCGCGCAGCGCGGACCTTCGCCCTGAACCGCCCCGCGCATCGCGCAAGGTCTCGCAATCCCCGCGCTGAGTCGGCAGGACAGCGCGGCTACTGGCGCGGCACCTGCGCCCGGGTGATCACCTCCGACCACCGCCGGATTTCCGACCCCAGCAGTTCCGCGAGCTGCTCGGGCGTGCCGCCGGCGGGCCGCACGTGCAGTTCGGCCAACTGCCGGCGCAACGCGGGATGGGCCAGCGCCTTGTTCACTTCACGGTTCAGGAGGGCGATCACGGCCGGGGGAGTGCGCGCAGGTGCGGCCAGCGCGTTCCACGAGGCGACGTCGAAGCCGCGCACCCCGCTCTGCGCGACCGTGGGCACCTCCGGCAGGCCGGGCGCGCGCTGCGCGCCCATCACCGCCAGCGGACGGACCGCCCTGGCCGCGACCTGGCCCATCACGGGGCCGAGGATCTCCACGGCCGCATCGACCTGACCGGCCCGCAGCGCTGTCAGCACCGCCGGGGACCCGTTGAAGGGCACCACCTGGAAGTCGGCGCCGGACGCGCTCTTGAGCAGCTCGGCCGCCAGGTGCTGCGTGCTCCCGATGTTGATGGTGGCCACGTTCAGCGTGCCGGGCTGGGCCCGGGCCAGGGCCAGCAGGTCGGCGAGGCTCTGGAACCGGCTGCCGGCATCCGCAATCACGGCGATGTCGAAGAACCCCAGCGTGGCGACCGGCGCGAAATCCTTGCGCGCGTCGAACGGGAGGGAGCGGAACAAGCCCGCGCTCACGGCCGTGCCGTTGCTCATGAGCAGCAAGGTCTGGCCATCCGCCTCGGCGCGCAGCACGGCTTCCGCGGCCGCGATCCCGCCCGCGCCGGGCCGCTTCTCCACCACCCCGCCCTGCCCCAGGCTTTCGGCGAGCCGCTGGGCCAGGGCCCGCGCCGTCAGGTCCGCGACGCCGCCCGCGCCGAAGGGCACCACGATGCGGACCGGCCGCGCCGGAAAGGTTTGTGCGAGCGCGGGAACGGGTCCCGCGAGCACAGCGGACGCTGCGGCGACGAAGTCCCTGCGCTTCATCAGTACAGCACCCTGCAGCGGATGGTGCCCGGGATGCCGCACAGCTCGTCCTGGGCCACCTGGCTGGCCGCGCTGTCCACGTCGATCACGACGTAGCCCACGTCCTCCTGGGTGCGCAGGTACTGGGCGGCGATGTTGATGCCCGCGGCGGAGAAGCGCTCGTTCACCGCCGCCATCACTCCCGGCACGTTGCGGTGGATGTGCAGCAACCGGCTCAGGCCCGCGGGCTCGGGCAGTGACACCTCGGGGAAGTTCACGGCCGAGACCGTGGAGCCGTTGTCGGAGTAGCGCACCAGCTTGGCGGCCACCTCGCGGCCGATGTTCTCCTGGGCTTCCAGCGTGGAGCCGCCGATGTGCGGCGTGAGCAGGACGTTGTCGAACCGGGCCAGCGGCGACTCGAAGCGCGAATCGTTGCCCTGCGGCTCCACCGGGAACACGTCGATGGCGGCGCCGCCCAGGTGCCCGCGCTCCAGCGCCGCGGCCAGCGCCTCGATGTCCACCACGGTGCCGCGGGAGGCATTGATCAGGTGGCTGCCAGGCTTCATGCGCGCCAGCTGCGGCGCGGCGATCAGGTCCTGCGTCTGGGGCGTCTCGGGCACGTGCAGCGTCACCACGTCGGCTTGCTGCAGGACCGCTTCCAGCGAGTGCAGCTGCCGCGCATTGCCCAGCGTGAGCCTGGGCTCGATGTCGTGGAACACCACCTGCATGCCCAGGTGCTCGGCCAGGGCGCCGACCTGCGTGCCGATGTGGCCGTAGCCGACGATGCCCAGCGTCTTGCCGCGCACCTCGTGCGACCCCGCCGCGCTCTTGACCCAGCCGTTTCGGTGCAGGACGGCGTTCTTGTGCGGAATGCCGCGCATCAGCAGGATCACTTCCGCGATCACCAGCTCGGCCACGCTGCGCGTGTTGGAGAACGGCGCGTTGAAGACCGGGATGCCCCGCCGCGACGCAGCGCGCAGGTCGATCTGGTTGGTGCCTATGCAGAACGCGCCGATGGCCGTGAGCTTGGGCGCGGCCGCGAGCACCTCGTCGGTGAGCTGGGTTCGCGAGCGTATGCCCAGGAAGTTCGCGTCGGCGACCGCTGCGCGCAGTTCGTCCCCGGCCAGCGCCTTGGGCAGGCTCACGACCTGTTCGTAGCCTTCGGCGCGAAGGGTCTCCACCGCCGAGGCATGGATGCCCTCGAGCAGCACGAACCTGAGCTTGTCCTTGGGCACGGAAAGGCGCGGGGAAGAGGTCATCGGGCGACGATACCGGAAGGCCCCCGACCCTTGTCGCGCAGGGCTATGACTGCCGCGAGAACACGTAGATGCCGGCGATCACCAGCACCGTGCCTGCGGCAATCCAGGCGGTGAACGGCTCGCCCAGGATGACCACGCCCATGAGGATGGTGGAGACCGGGCCGATCATGCCGGTCTGGGCGGCCAGCGAAGAGCCGATGCGCTCGATGGCCATCATCACCAGCAGCACCGGGACCGCCGTGCACAGGGTGGCGTTCAGCAGCGACAGCCAGAGGACTTCCGGCGCCACGGCCAGCGCGGTGCCCAGCGGCCGCAGCACCGCGTACTGCGCGATGCAGCAGAGGCACGCCACGGACGTCGCCAGGCCGACCAGCCGCAACGAGCCCAGCCGCTGCACCAGCTCGCCGCTGTAGACCAGGTAGACCGCATAGCTCACGGCACTGGCGAACACCAGGAAGGCACCCCAGGCGGCTTCCGGGCCCACCGTGCCGATTTCGCGCCCGAACACCAGCAGCACGCCCGAGTAGCTGATCGCCATGCCGGCCAGCTGGCCGCGGCTGAAGCCCCGGCGGTACAGCAGCCACCCCAGCAGCAGCACCAGGGTGGGCGTGAGGTAGATGATCAGCCGCTCGAGCGAGGCGGTGATGTACTGCAGGCCCAGGAAGTCGAGAAAGCTCGCAAGGTAGTAGCCGCTGATGCCCAGCCCGGTGACCCCCAGCCAGTCCCGCCGCGTCAGCGGCGGCTTGCCGCGGCTGGCCCACCAGGCCATGGCCGCGAAGATCGGCAGCGCGAACAGCATGCGCAGCATGATCAGCGTCACGGCGTCCACGTCGTAGCGGTAGGCGAGCTTGATGATGATGGCCTTGCCGCTGAAGGCGATCGCGCCCACGGCTGCCATGACCAGGCCCGGCACGAGGCGGCTGCGGTCGATGGCCGGCATCTCAGTCGCGCAGCACGCGGGAGTGCAGGCGGCGCAGCGAGGCCCAGACCGCCAGGGCCACCACCGGGATGGCTGCGGCCGCGGTGGACTCCGCGCTCCACGGCCAGCCCAGCCCCTGCGCGCCCTTGGCCAGGTAGGTGACCAGGCCCACGATGTAGTAGGTGATGGCTGCGACGGACAGCCCTTCGACCGTGGCCTGCAGCTTCAGCTGCAGGCCCTGGCGCCGGTTCATGGCGCCCAGCAGGGCCTGGCTGCTCTGCTGCTGCTCGATCTCCACGCGCGTGCGCAGCAGGTTGCTGATGCGCGAGACGCGCTGCGACAGCGCGTCCTGCCGCCGCGTGGCCCACTCGCAGGTGCTGCGGGCCGGCGACAGGCGCCGGTTGATGAATTCGCCCAAGGTCTGCAGGCCGGCCAGGCGCGATTCCGCGATGTCGGCGATGCGCCGGTCCACCAGTTCGAAGTAGGCCGCGCTGGCCGAGAAGCGGGAGTGGGTCGCCGCGTACTGGCTTTCCACTTCGCCAGCCAGCTTGGTGAGCCGGTCCAGCAGCTGCGGTTCGTCGTTGCGGGCGGCCACGCGGATGGCGCCGGCCAGTTCCGCCAGTTCCCGCTCGGCATAGCCCAGCACCGCGGACGCCTCTCGCGCCGCCGGCAGCCCCAGCAGGGCGGCCATGCGGTAGGTGTCGATCTCCAGCAGCTGCTGCACCAGGCGTCCCAGGCGCCGCGGCGTCACCGCGCCGGCCAGCAGCACCATGCGCGAGAAGCCGTCCGGATGCAGCGCGAAGTCGGTGTACACCTCGCCATGGCCGTCGGCAATGGTCGAGCCCACCAGCGTGTCTTCGTGCAGGATGTGGCGCACCAGCGAGCCGTCCGCGAAGGCCTGGCTGGACAGCGTCCACAGGTGCAGCCCCGCCAGGCTGCGCCCGGGCAGGTCCGCCAGCCAGGCCACCGGCACCAGTTCCGCCGCCGTGCAGGGCTCACGCTCGCCGAAGCCCGTGGCGTCGAAGCTGCGGGAGAACGTCCACGTCACGAACTCCGTGTGCAGTTCCCAGCGGATGCGAAAGCGCCCCAGGTCCATGCGCACGTGCGTGGAGGCGGCGTCCGGCAGGGGCAGGTGGTGGTCGCGCAGCAGCGAGGCCAGGTGCTCCCGGCTGGCTTCGCGCTGCTGCGCGTCGCACACCATGACGATGTGCGAGATGGCCAGCGGCGCGGCCATGGCCTCGGGCGGGCGGGCATGGATCTCGTTGTGCAGGGCCACGCGCTGCGGGTGCGCGTTCGGCAGGCTGGTGGTGGTCACGGGCAGGCTCTTCCCCTCGGAGCCGCGATTGTGACAGCCATGAAAAACGGCACCCGCAGGTGCCGTTCGGCGACGCATGCCGGATCGCGAGGTCAGTCTTCTTCGTGGAAGACGTTCTCGCGCTTGCTCTTGACCGCCGGCAGCAGCACGATGATCAGCAGCAGCGCCGCGATCGCCAGCAGGGTGGCCGAAAGCCCCCGCGTCACGAACACGCTCCAGTCGCCGCGCGAGAGCAGCAGCGCGCGGCGCAGATTCTCTTCCATCATGGGGCCCAGGATGAACCCGAGCAGCAGGGGTGCCGGTTCGCATCCGAGCTTGATGAACGTGTAGCCGATCACCCCGAAGATGGCCACCATCCAGATGTCCCAGGTGTTGTTGTTCGTGGAGTACACGCCGATGGCGCAGAACAGCACGATGGCCGGGAACAGCCAGCGGTAGGGAATGGTCAGCAGCTTGATCCAGATGCCAATCAGCGGCAGGTTCAGGATGATCAGCATCGCGTTGCCGATCCACATGGAGGCGATCAGGCCCCAGAACAGGCCGGGGTTGCTGGTCATCACCTGCGGACCCGGCTGGATGTTGTGGATGGTCATCGCACCCACCATCAGCGCCATCACCGCGTTGGGCGGAATGCCCAGCGTGAGCAGCGGGATGAAGGAGGTCTGCGAACCGGCGTTGTTGGCCGATTCCGGTGCCGCCACGCCACGGATGTTGCCCTTGCCGAAGGGCACCTCGCCCGGCTGCAGCTTGGTCTTCTTCTCGATCGTGTAGGCCGCGAAGGCCGACAGCAGCGCGCCGCCGCCGGGCAGGATGCCCAGCGCCGAGCCCAGCGCCGTGCCGCGCAGGATGGCAGGTGCCATGCGCTTGAAGTCTTCCTTCGTGGGCATGAGGCCGTGCACTTCGGCGGTGAAGACCTGTCGCTCGCTCTCGTGCTTGCCGAGGTTGCTGATGATCTCGCCGTAGCCGAACACGCCCATGGCGATGACGATGAAGCCGATGCCATCCGTCAGCTCGGGGATGTCGAAGGCATAGCGCGCCACACCGGAGTTGACGTCCGTGCCGACCAGGCCCAGCAGCAGACCCAGCAGGATCATCCCGATGGCCTTGATGAGCGAGCCGGAGGCCAGCACCACCGCGCCGATCAGGCCCAGGATCATGAGCGAGAAGTACTCGGCCGGGCCGAACTTGAACGCCACCTCGGTCAGCGGCGCGGCGAAGGCCGCGAGGATGAGCGTGCCCACGCAGCCGGCGAAGAACGAGCCCAGGCCCGCGGCCGCCAGCGCGGGGCCGGCGCGGCCCTGGCGGGCCATCTGGTAGCCGTCGATGACGGTCACCACCG
>CAZZAW010000079.1:0-10210 GCA_964652405.1 uncultured Ramlibacter sp. | reverse complement strand
ACTCGTCGATGGCGAACAGCGCCGCCTTGGCGTTGAGCGTGTCGAAGATGGTCTCGACCAGGAACAGGTCGCAGCCGCCCTCGGCCAGGCCCTTGGCCTGCTCGAAGTACGCGGCGCGCAGCTGCTCGAAGTCGACGTTGCGGGCGCCGGGATCGTTCACGTCCGGGCTGATGCTGGCGGTCTTGGGCGTCGGGCCCAGGGCGCCGGCCACGAACCGGGGCTTGTCCGGCGTGGAGAACTTGTCGGCCGCCTCGCGCGCGATGCGGGCCGAGGCGACGTTCATCTCGTAGGCCAGGTGGCCCAGGCCGTAGTCGTCCTGCGCGATGGAGGTCGCGCCGAAGGTATTGGTCTCGATGATGTCCACGCCCGAGGCGAGGTAGCCCTCGTGGATGTCACGGATCACGTCGGGGCGCGTGAGGCTGAGCAGCTCCCCGTTGTTCTTCAGGTCCTTGGGATGGTCCTGGAAGCGCGTGCCCCGGTAATCGGCCTCGGTCAGCTTGAAGCGCTGGATCATGGTGCCCATCGCGCCGTCGAGGACCGCAATGCGTTGCTCGAGCAGGGCCGGCAGGGCCTGGCCGCGGGTGTAGGCGATGGGCTTCATGGTGCACCGATTGTAAGAAGGCGGCGTTAAGGACACATCCCTCAGGGACAATCGGCACCATCTTGCTGTCACCCCTTTCCGTTCTTCACGAAGTCTTCGGCTACGAGCAGTTCCGCGGCCCGCAGGCCGCCATCGTCGACCACGTCATTGCCGGGGGCGACGCCCTGGTGCTGATGCCCACCGGTGGCGGCAAGTCGCTGTGCTACCAGATCCCCGCCATCGCGCGCCAGCGAGCCGGGCATGGCGTGGCCATCGTCGTTTCGCCGCTGATCGCGCTCATGCACGACCAGGTGGGCGCCCTGCACGAGGCCGGCGTGGAAGCCGCCTTCCTCAACTCCACCCTCAGCGGCGAGGAGGCGAACGCGGTGGAGAAGCGCATGCTGCGCGGCGACGTGACGCTGGTCTATGCCGCGCCCGAACGCGTGACCACGCCGCGCTTCCTGGCGCAGCTCGACGCCATGTTCGAGCAGGGGCGGCTGTCCCTGTTCGCCATCGACGAGGCGCATTGCGTGAGCCAGTGGGGCCACGATTTCCGGCCGGAGTACCGGGCGCTCACGGTGCTGCACGAGCGCTACCCCGGCGTGCCGCGCATCGCGCTCACCGCCACCGCCGACGCGCTGACCCGGGCCGACATCGTGGAACGCCTGCAGCTGGAGCAGGCCCGGCAATTCGTCAGCAGCTTCGACCGGCCCAACATCCGCTACCGCCTGGTCGAGAAGAAGGACGCTGCCACGCAGCTGCTGCGCTTCATCGAGGGCGAGCACGAGGGGGACGCCGGCATCGTCTACTGCCAGTCACGCAAGCGGGTCGAGGAGATCGCGCAGACCCTGAGCGACCAGGGCATCGCGGCCCTGCCCTACCACGCGGGCCTGGACGCCGAGGTGCGCCAGCGCCACCAGGACCGCTTCCTGCGCGAGGAAGGGCTGGTGATGGTGGCGACCATCGCCTTCGGCATGGGCATCGACAAGCCCGACGTGCGCTTCGTCGCGCACCTGGACATGCCCAAGAACATCGAGGGCTACTACCAGGAAACCGGCCGCGCCGGCCGCGACGGGCTGCCGGCCGACGCCTGGATGGCCTATGGCCTGCAGGACGTGGTGAACCAGCGCCGCATGATCGACGAGAGCCCCGCGGGCGAGGACTTCAAGCAGGTGATGCGCGGCAAGCTCGACGCCCTGCTGGCCCTGGCCGAGGCCACGGATTGCCGCCGGGTGCGCCTGCTCGAGTACTTCGGCGAAGCCAGCACGCCCTGCGGCAACTGCGACAACTGCCTCTCGCCGCCCGCGGTGTGGGACGGCACCGACGCGGCCCGCAAGCTGCTGTCCACCATCTACCGCGTGCAGCAGCACAGCGGCATCAGCTTCGGCGCCGGCCATGTCATGGACATCCTGCGCGGCAAGGCCACCGAGAAGGTCAAGCAGTTCGGGCACGACGCGCTCTCCACCTTCGGCATCGGCGCCGAGTTGTCCGAGGCCCAGCTGCGGGGCGTGCTGCGACAGCTGATCGCGATCGGCGCGGTGGCGGTGGACGCGCAGGCCTTCAACACCCTGCAGCTGACCGAGGGCTCGCGGGCGGTGCTCAAGGGCGAGCGCCAGGTGATGCTGCGCGAGTCGGTGTCGCTGCCGGCCGGCACGCGCCGCCGCAGCGCGGCCGGCAAGTCGCCGGCGGCCGCCGTGGCCGCGGGCCTGACGGACGCCGGCCAGGAGCGCTTCGCGGCTCTCAAGGCCTGGCGCGCCGAGGTGGCGCGGGCCCACAACCTGCCGGCCTACGTGATCTTCCACGACGCCACGCTGGCCGCGATCGCGGCGCTCGACCCGCGGTCGCTCGACGATCTGCAGGGCGTCAGCGGGATAGGCGCGAAGAAGCTGGAGGCGTACGGGGAGGAAGTGCTGCGCGCGCTGCGCGCCTGATCAGGGCAGGAAGCCGATGTTGCGCGCTTCCCGCACCTCGGGCTTGATGCGGTGCTCGGCTTCCAGCTGGTCCAGGAACTCGGACGGCGTGAACTCGGCGGCCAGGATGTCGACCTGGCGCTTGACGGCGGCGAAGTCGCCGGGGCAAAGCTGGTCCAGCCGGGCCAGCCGCCCGCGCGCCTCGGGCGTGAGCAGCGCGGCGTCGCCGCCCAGGGCCTCGGTGACGAACATGCGCTCGCGCTGCTCCGCGGTCAGCGGGTTGAAGCGGATCTTGAAGGTGAAGCGGCGCAGCGCCGCCTGGTCGATGCGGTCCAGCAGGTTGGTGGTGCACACGAAGATGCCATTGAAGCGCTCCATGCCCTGCAGCATCTCGTTGACCTCGGTCACCTCGTAGGTGCGCTGGGCGCCACGCCGGTCCTGCAGGAAGCTGTCGGCCTCGTCCAGCAGCAACACGGCCTTCTCGTTCTCGGCCTCGCGGAACATGGCGGCCATGTTCTGCTCGGTTTCGCCCACGAACTTGCTCATGAGGTCACTGGCCTGCTTGACCAGCAGCGGCCGCTCCAGGCTGCGGGCGATGTGCTCGGCCAGCGCGGTCTTGCCGGTCCCGGGAGCCCCATAGAAGCAGAGCGTGCCGTGGCCGCAGGCCTTGAGCGCCTGCACGATGCGGGGCACCTCGAACCGGCTTTCCACGTTGAGCATGGACAGGTCGTAGGTGGTGACGCTGCGGCGGTCCCCGGCGCCCGCGCTGCGGTTGCCCAGCGCCTCGTCCGCGTTGCGCAGCTGCCGCTCGATCAAGGCCTCCAGCGTGCCGGCGTCAGAGTGCGCGAGTCCCGCGAACCGCACCGCGGTGCGGATCTGCGCCGGGGTGAGGCCCTTGCGCTCGGTCAGCTTGGCGACGAAGCCATCGGAGACCTGAACGCCCTCCAGCGTCTTGCGCACCAGGCTCTCGCGGGCGCCGGGCGGGGGCGACTTGAGCTCCAGGTGGTAGGCGAAGCGGCGGCGGAACGCCGGGTCGATCTGCTCGATGCGGTTGGTCACCCACAGCGTGGGCACGGCGTTGGTTTCCAGGATCTGGTTGACCCAGGCCTTGCCGCTCACGCTGCCGTTGGAGGGCGCCACCACCTGCTCGGCGCGCGCCATCAGCTGCGCCGCCTCGGAACTGATGGGAGGAAAGACGTCCTCCACCTCGTCGAACAACAGCGCGGCCTGGGCGCTGCCCTTGAGGAACACCTGGGCGATCTGCAGCGAGCGGTAGCGGTCGCGCCCGGACAGCGAGTTGCCGTCGCGGTCGGCGTACTCGACCTCGAACAGCTCCAACCCGGCCGCCTGCGCCACCACCTTGGCCAGCTCGGTCTTGCCGGTGCCCGGCGGGCCGTACAGCAGCACGTTGACGCCCGGCTCCTTGCGGGCGACCGCATTGCGCAGCAGCGAGCACAGCACCTGCGCGTCCTCGTGCACGAACTGGAAGTCGGCCAGCGTGAGGGCGCTCTTGGCCGACGGGCGCGTGAACACGGCCATCAGCTCGCTCTGGTCGCGGTACTCGCGCATCAGCACCGGCGGCAGCTTCTCGCTGACCTTCATCAGGTCGGCGAGGTCGGTGATGTTGTGCTCGGAGATCAGGTTCTCCACCAGGCCGATGCGCTCCAGGCGCGAGCCGGCGCGCAGGGCCTCACCGACCTCGGCCGCGTTCACGCCGGCCACTTCGGCGATGGCGGCATAGGCCTCCGGCGCGTTGTTGACCTTGAACTCCACCAGGATGCTGCGCAGGTCGCGCTGGTAGCGGGCCAGCGTGCCGTACAGCAGCAGGGCCCGCTCGGCCCGGTTCAGCTGGAGCAGGCCCGACAGCGCGTCGATGTTCTTTTCCACCAGCGTGGACTGCTTCTTCAGCGCATGGGTCAGCCAGTCGCCGGTCACGGCCAGGACCGACAGCAGGTCCTTGGGCTGGTCCTTGGCGTATTCGTCCAGGTAGAAGAAGAGCGTGCCTTCTTCGTAGGGGCCTCGCCAGACGCCGTGGCGCTCGAGGAACTCACGCGTGGAGAGCGCTTCGTGGCCGCGCCAGAACTCGTTGTCCTTGCAGCGGCGGCCCAGGAACTCGCGCAGCCGCGCCAGGGCCGGTGCCGGCCACACCAGGTGCCGGCCGGCCAGCGAGAGCAGGCCGTTGAGGTCGCGCCGGACGTTGAACTTGCCGCCCTGCTTGGCCGCCAGCGTCAGCACGAAGTGCGAGCACATCAGGTCCAGCACCGGCGCGTCCTTGAGCCCCGGTGAGGGAAGCACCTGCACATCTGCCGAACGCTTGACCATTCGAAGCCTCCAACGCGGACGCCTGACGATAACTCGGCCTGATGCTACATGGAAGACGCTGATTGTGGCGAAAGCCCTACGGCGGCGCGCATTCGCCGCGACAATCGCGCCATGATCGATCTGGCCGACATCCGCACCGCCGCCGCCCGGCTGCAGGGCCAGGTGCTGGCGACGCCCTGCGTGGAGTCGCGCACCCTGTCGCACATCACCGGCGCGCAGGTGTTCCTCAAGTTCGAGAACCTGCAGTTCACGGCCTCGTTCAAGGAGCGCGGCGCCGCCAACAAGCTGGCGCAGCTGAGCGAGGAGGAGCGCCGCCGCGGGGTGATCGCCATGAGCGCGGGCAACCATGCCCAGGGCGTGGCCTACCATGCGCAACGGCTGGGCCTGCGGGCCGTGATCGTGATGCCGCGCTTCACGCCCGGCGTGAAGGTCGAGCGCACGCGCAGCTTCGGCGCCGAGATCGTGCTGCACGGCGACACGCTGGACGAAGCCCGGGGCCACGCCCTGCAGCTGGCGCAGGAGCAATCGCTGACCTTCGTCCACCCTTACGACGACGAGGCCATCGTCGCCGGGCAGGGCACGGCCGGGCTGGAGATGCTGGAGGCGGTGCCCGAGCTGGACACGCTGGTGGTGGCGGTGGGCGGCGGCGGCCTGATCGCCGGGATCGCGCTGGCCGCCAAGTCGGTCAAGCCGCAGCTGGAGGTGGTGGGCGTGCAGATGGTGCGCTTCCCCAACATGTACAACGCCGTGAAGAAGGCCACGCTGCCGCAGGGGCAGAGCACCATCGCCGAAGGCATCGCGGTGGGCACGCCCGGCAGCGTGCCGCGCCAGATCATCGAGCGCTACGTGGACGACATCGTGCTGGTGGACGAGGGCGACATCGAGCAGTCCATCGTCATGCTGCTGGAAATCGAGAAGACCCTGGTCGAAGGGGCCGGCGCCGCCGGCCTGGCGGCGCTGCTGAAGTACCCGGAGCGCTTCCGCGGCCGCAAGGTCGGGCTGGTGCTGGGCGGCGGCAACATCGACCCGCTGCTGCTGGCCGCCATCATCGAGCGCGGGATGGTCCGCGCCGGCCGCCTGGCCCGCATCTGCGTCAGCGCGCGGGACGTGCCTGGGTCGCTGGCCAGGATCACGGCCACGGTCGCGGAAGCCGGCGGCAACGTGGACGAGGTGCACCACCAGCGCGCCTTCACCACGCTGGCCGCGCAGAATGTGGAGATCGAGCTGGTGATCCAGACCCGGGGCCGCGAGCACATCGCGACGGTGCTGGACGCCTTGCACCAGGCGGGCTTCCAGGCCCAGGAGCAGAAATGACCAAGGACACCCTGCAAGCGGCCCTGCCCGAGTACTTCGCCCCCTGGGTGCAGGCGCTGGGGCTGGTGGTGGAGGCGTTCGACGCCGACAGCGTCACCCTGCGCCTGCCGCAGAACGGCCAGCTCTCGCGCGTGGGCGGCATGCTGTGCGGCCAGGCCATGATGGCCGCGGCCGACACGGCCATGGTGCTCGCGCTCATCAACCAGTTCGGCGAATTCCGGCCGTGCACCACCGTGCAGATGAACTCGAGCTTCCTCAAGCCCCTGTCCGGGCAGGACGCCTTGGTGCAGGCCCGGGTGGTCCGGGCCGGCAAGTCGCTGGCCTTCGGCGAGATCGACATCCGCGGCGCCCAGGACGGCAAGAGCGCCTGCCGGGCGACCACCACCTACGCCCTGCTCTGACGAGCCGCGCCGGCCGGCCCGGTAAAATCGCCCCCAGTCATTTACAGGAAAGCGATCCATGTCCAGCCCCGAACCCCGCCACAGCCACGGCGACGAGCACCAGCCCCAGGATGGCGTCGAGGCCATCGTTCCCGCCATTCCCATCGTGCTGCCCGTGGTGGGCGGCGTGCTGATGTTCCTGCTGGCCTTCATCGCCATCTACATGGCCTGAGCGCCACCCGGTTCTCCAGCCAAAACGGCCTGCAGCCCGCTCCCGGCGGGCGCAGGCCGCTTCTTTTTTCATAGCGCCCGGCAGGCGCATGGCTCCTTGGAGCCAATGCATAACCCTATGCAGGTTTTGCATGGAATCGGGCCCAGCAACAGGCCCGCGGACGGGGCGCTTGCCTAGAATCGGATTTCCCAGCCGACCCGCGGACCTGTGAAACACCCCTCACGATCCAGCGCTGCCGACCCCGCAGCCCCGCCCGCCGACTGAGCCAAGCCCGGTTTCAAAAAGGCGCGCTCGGAACCCCGGATCCCAGCTCCTCCTTTCTGAAACCAGGTTTTCAACTTCAGGAGCTTTTGGATGAATTCACCCGTGATGCAGGGTCTCAACTTGAATGCGCCGGCGCATGTGAAGAACGCCAGGCTGATCGCCTGGGTGGCCGACATGGTCGCCCTGTGCAAGCCCCAGGACGTGTACTGGTGCGACGGCAGCGAGGAGGAATACAACCGCCTGTGCCAGCAGCTGGTGGACGCCGGCACCTTCAAGCGCCTGGACCCGGTCAAGCGCCCCAACTCCTACCTGGCCTGGTCCGACCCCAGCGACGTGGCCCGGGTCGAGGACCGCACCTACATCTGCTCGCAGAAGAAGGAAGACGCTGGCCCCACCAACAACTGGATGGACCCGCAGCAGATGCGCGCCACCCTGCAGCCGCTGTTCGACGGCTGCATGCGCGGCCGCACCATGTACGTGGTGCCCTTCTCCATGGGCCCGCTGGGCTCGCCCATCGCGCACATCGGCATCGAGCTGTCCGACAGCCCGTACGTGGCGGTCAACATGAAGATCATGACCCGCATGGGCAAGGCCGTGTACGACGTGCTGGGCGTGAACGGTGACTTCGTGCCCTGCGTGCACACCGTGGGCGCGCCGCTGGAGCCTGGCCAGAAGGACGTCTCCTGGCCCTGCAACAAGACCAAGTACATCGTCCACTACCCCGAGACCCGCGAGATCTGGTCGTACGGCTCGGGCTACGGCGGCAACGCGCTGCTGGGCAAGAAGTGCTTCGCCCTGCGCATCGCCTCCACCATGGGCCGTGACGAGGGCTGGCTGGCCGAGCACATGCTCATCCTGGGCGTGAGCAACCCCGAAGGCAAGAAGTACCACGTGGCCGCCGCCTTCCCCTCGGCCTGCGGCAAGACCAACTTCGCCATGCTGATCCCGCCCAAGGGTTTCGAGGGCTGGAAGGTCACCACCATCGGTGACGACATCGCCTGGATCAAGCCCGGGCAGGACGGCCGCCTGTACGCCATCAACCCGGAAGCCGGCTATTTCGGCGTGGCGCCCGGCACCAACACCGACACCAACCCCAACTGCATGGCCAGCCTGGACAAGAACGTGATCTTCACGAACGTCGCGCTGACCGACGACGGCGACGTGTGGTGGGAAGGCATGGGGCCGGCCCCGAAGCACGCGATCGACTGGCAGGGCAAGGACTGGACGCCCGAGATCGCCAAGGAAACCGGCGCCAAGGCCGCGCACCCGAACGCCCGCTTCACCGTGGCCGCAGTCAACAACCCCGCGCTGGACGCCGCCTGGGACGATCCCAAGGGCGTGGCGATCGACGCCTTCATCTTCGGCGGCCGGCGCTCGACCACCGTGCCGCTGGTGACCGAAGCGCGCAACTGGGTGGAAGGCGTCTACATGGCCGCCACCATGGGCAGCGAAACCACGGCGGCGGCTTTCGGCCAGCAGGGCGTGGTGCGCCGCGACCCCTTCGCCATGCTGCCCTTCGCGGGCTACAACATGAGCGACTACTTCCAGCACTGGCTGGGCCTGGGCAGGAAGCTTCAGGCCTCGGGCGCCAGGCTGCCGCGCATCTACACGACCAACTGGTTCCGCAAGGGCGAGGACGGCAAGTTCGTCTGGCCGGGGTACGGCGAGAACATGCGCGTGCTCAAGTGGATGATCGACCGCATCGAGGGCAAGGCCCAGGGCAACGAGCACGTGTTCGGCGTCAGCCCCACCTACGAAGAGCTGAACTGGACCGGCCTGGATTTCAGCGCCGAGCAGTTCAAGTCGGTGATCAGCATCGACAAGGCGGCCTGGCAGAAAGAGCTCGAACTGCACGCCGAACTGTTCCAGCAGCTGGAATACCACCTGCCCAGGGAACTGGGCGAGACCAAGGCCGAAATCGAAAAGCGCCTGGCGGCCTGAGCCGGCGCCGCGCCATGAAAAAAGCCGCCCTCGGGCGGCTTTTTGCTGGGCTGTCGGCGCTCAGACGTAAGGCTTGTAGCCGTACGGCACGCCGGTGGCGCGGCTGATGTCAGCCATCACACGGGCGTCGCTCAGCGCGGCCTGCCACAGCTTTTCGTCTTCCACGGACTGGCGGTAGGCCGCGCCCAGGCGCTTGAACCAGCCGCTCAGCGCGTGGGTGGCGCGGCGCAGCGGGCGGGCGAACAGGCCGATGGCGGCGAACGCCAGGCTCCACATCACCGCCCAGGCGGCCAGCAGGTGGCCTTCGGTCCAGGTTTCGACGACTTCGTTGGCCACGACCACCAGGGCAGCCACGATGGCCGCCAGCAGCAGGGTGGCGGCGCCGCGGGCGCCATCGAAGCGGCGTGCCAGGTCGCGCAGGGCGGCGACGGCGCGCTCGAAGCGGGCCACGCCAGGATGCTCGGTGGGGTAATCGGCGGGGGCGAAGCTGGTCATGGTGTTCTTCCTTTCCTGCGCCTAGCGGCTGGATTGCCTGGCGCCTGACCGCAATACTAGGGTTGACCCTGATATTTATCCAATTTAGATTGGTGATGCTTATCATTCATAGATTGAATGGTTACCACCACCGCCACCAATTTCCGGACGCTGGACCTGAACCTCCTGCGGGTGTTCGACCAGGTGATGGCCGAGCGCAACCTGACCCGGGCGGCCCGCAACCTCAACATGACGCAGCCGGCCGTGAGCAACGCCCTGAACCGGCTGCGCGATGCCTTGGGCGACCAGCTGGTGAACCGCAGCGGCTACGGCGTGGAGCCCACGCCCCGGGCGCTGGCGCTCTGGCCGGCCGTGGGCGACGCCCTGCGCCAGCTGGAGGCCTCGCTGGCTCCGGGCCAGTTCACCGCCTCGGAGGCCACCAACACCTTCGTCCTGGCCATGGCCGATGCCACGGCGGCCGAACTGATGCCGGGGCTGGTGGAAATCATCGAGCGCGACGCGCCGGGCGTGTCGATGCGGGTGCTGCCCCTGACCACGCGCGACCCCCGGCGCCTGCTGGACGACGGCCAGATGGACCTGGCGGTGGGCTTCTTTCCAGCCGTGCTGGCCGACCTGACTGCCCAGGCCCAGGCCGGCGGCATGGCCGCCTTCGAGCACCAACGCCTCTACGACGGCCAGTACGTCTGCGTGATGCGCCGCCACCACCCGCTGGCGCGCGGCCCGCTCACGCTCAAGCGCTTCTGCGACGCCCACCACCTGCTGGTGAGCTTTT
>CAZZAW010000078.1:6326-10306 GCA_964652405.1 uncultured Ramlibacter sp. | reverse complement strand
GGAAACCTCCATGAACTCCCTCCAGAAATTCTCCGCCGCCTGCCTGGCCGCGGCTTGCTTCGCGGTGCTCGCGCCCAAGGCCCAGGCCGACACCGTCACCGACTGGAATGCCGTCGCCGGCGACCTGCTCGTGCAATCGCGCATGGGCACGCCGCCCGCCGTTCGCGTGATGGCCATCGTGCAGACCGCCGTGCACGAGGCCGTGGGCGCCGTGCCCCTGCTGCAGCTGGGCGATGCCACCGGCATCGCGGCCGACGCCGCCATCGCCGCGGCCAACCGCGCCAGCCTGGCGCGCCTGCTGCCGCAGCAGGCCGCCGGCATCGATGCCGCCTACAAGGCCGCGCTGGGCAAGCTCCCCGACGGCCCGGCCAAGACGGCCGGCATCGCCACCGGCGAGCAGGCCGCCGCCCGCGTGCTGGCCTGGCGCGCCACCGACGGCGCCGCCACGCCCGAGGCCTACCGCCCGCACACCACGCCCGGCGAGTACGTGCCCACCGTCGCGGTGGCCGCGCCGCAGTGGCCGCAGCGCAAGCCCTGGCTGATGCAGAACGCCTCGCAGTTCCGGCCCGCGCCGCCGCCGGCGCTGGGCAGCGCCGAGTGGGCGCGCGACTACAACGAGGTCAAGGCCCTGGGCGCGCGCAACAGCAAGGTGCGCACGCCCGAGCAGACCGAGGTGGCGAAGTTCTGGGAGTTCTCGCTCCCGCCCATCTACACCGGCGTCGTGCGCTCGGTCGCCAACGCCCCCGGCCGCACCGTGGTGCAGAACGCGCGCCTGTTCGCCGCGGCCAGCCAGGCCATGGACGACGCGCTGATCGCCGTGCTGGACGCCAAGTACCACTACGGCTTCTGGCGCCCGGTCACCGCCATCCGCAACGGCGACCGCGACAACAACGCCGCCACCGAGATGGAAGCCGGCTGGACCCCGCTGATCGACAACCCCGGCCACCCCGAGTACCCCAGCGCGCACAGCATCCTGGCTGCCGCGGTGGGCGAGCTGCTCAAGGCCGAGGTGGGCCGCGGCCGCATGCCCGAGCTGGCCACCAGCAGCCCCACGGCCAACGGCGCCACCCGCCGCTGGACCAGCGCCGACGCCTTCATGCAGGAAGTGGCCAACGCCCGCGTGTGGGAAGGCATCCACTACCGCTTCTCGGTGGAGACCGGGCTGGCCATGGGCAAGCAGATCGCCGCACTGGCGGTGGCCAACGTCGCGCAGGCGCCCGCCGCCGCCGCGGTGCCGCAGGCGCTGGCGCCCAAGGCCGGCCAACTGCTGGACAACATCGCCGCCAAGGGCTCGCAGATCTACGAGTGCCGCGCCGACGCCACCGCGCCGGGCGGCGCCAAGTGGGTGTTCGTCGCGCCCAAGGCCGACCTGTACGACCGCACCGGCAAGCCCGTGGGCACGCACTACGGCGGCCCGCACTGGGAAGCGGCCGACGGCAGCAAGATCGTGGGCGCGGTGGAAGCCCGCGCCGACGCGCCGCAGGCCGACGCCATCCCCTGGCTGCTGCTGGCCGCCAAGCCGGCGGGCGGGCAGGGCCGCTTCGCCCGGGTGACCAGCATCCAGCGCGTCAACACCATCGGCGGCACGCTGCCTGCCCGGGTTTGCGATGCGGCCTCGGTGGGCCATACTGAGAACGTGCCCTACACCGCCGACTACCTGTTCTACGGTTCGTGATGGACGAGCGCCTGCACACCGACTACCTGGTCGTGGGCGCCGGCGCCGCCGGCATGGCGTTCACCGACGCCCTGCTGGCGCACACCCAGGCCACCGTCACCCTGGTCGACCGGCGCCACGCGCCGGGCGGCCACTGGATCGACGCCTATCCCTTCGTGCGTCTGCACCAGCCTTCGGCCTTCTACGGCGTGGACTCGGTGCCGCTGGGGCGCGACACGGTGAACCGCTCGGGCCTGAACGCCGGCTTCTACGAGATGGCCGGCGCCGACGAACTGCGCGACTACTACGCCCGGGTGCTGCAGGAGCACTTTCTGCCCACCGGGCGAGTGCGCTGGCTGCCCTGCGCCGATTACGTGGGCGGCGAGGGCGGCGAACACGCCCTGGTGTCGCGCCTGACCGGTGCCCGGGTGGCGGTGCAGGTTGCCCGCAAGCTGGTGGACACCACCTATGTGGAAGGCAGCATCC
Organism: uncultured Ramlibacter sp.; assembly: GCA_964652405.1. Lineage (GTDB taxonomy): Bacteria > Pseudomonadota > Gammaproteobacteria > Burkholderiales > Burkholderiaceae_C > Ramlibacter. The sequence goes on along the minus strand of CAZZAW010000078.1, from coordinate 8,166 downwards.
CCGCCACCGCGAAGCCGCCGTTCGAGGTGGCCGCGGGCGTGCGCTGCATTCCGGCGGGCGAGGTGACGCGGGTGCAGGACCAGCCGCGCCGCTACGTGGTGATCGGCGCGGGCAAGACCGCGGCCGACACCTGCGTCTGGCTGCTGCAGCAGGGCGTGCCGCCCGCGGCGATCTGCTGGGTCAAGCCGCGCGAGGGCTGGTGGCTCAACCGCAAGTACCACCAGCCGCGCGAGATGCTGCCCGACTTCTACGCCGGCATCGGCATCCAAACGCAGGCGTTCGCCGAGGCGGCCAGCATGGACGACCTGTTCGCCCGGCTGGAGGCCCAAGGCTTCCTGTTGCGCGTGGACCGCTCGGTGGCGCCCACCATGATGCACGGCGCCATCATGAGTGAGGCGGAGGCCGCGCTGCTGCGGCAGATCACGGACGTGGTGCGCCTGGGCCGCGTGCGGCGCATCGAACGCGGCCGCATCGTGCTGGACCAGGGCGAGGTGCCCACGGATGACGGCACGGTGCACGTGCACTGCGCCGCCGCCGGCCTGGCGCACCCGCCGCTGCGGCCCATCTACGAGCCCGGCCGCGTCACCGTGCAGCCCACGGTGTGGGGCTTCGCCAGCCTGCAGTTGCAATTGCTGGGCGTGGTGGAGGCCCTGGTCGGGGACGATGCCGAGAAGAACCGCCTGTGCTCGCCGCTGCTCTACTGGGACACCCCCCGCGACTACCTGTCCTCCTACCTGGCGCTCATGGCCAGTGACCGGGCGCGGGCCGAGCACCCGCAGCTGGCGGCCTGGGCCAGGCAGTCGCGGCTGAACCCGCTGGGCCAGCTCGGCCACTACCGGGACCACCCGACCGTGGTGGCCACCCGCGAGCTCATCAAGCAGCACGGCGCGGCCTCCATCGCTGGGCTGATGCGCCTGCTCAAGAGCGAAAACGGCCGCTAGCCCGCTTGCGGCGGGCGCTGGCTGCTATCAATCGAGGAGCGCGAAGGTTTTCCGCTGATCCGTGTCGATTTCGCCCCGGCTGGTTCGTCGTGGCTGCAGGAGCGCCTTTTTTCCTATGCTCCTGCCACCCACCCGTCCAAGGAGAACGACATGAAATTCATGGTGATGGTCAAGGCCACCCGCGAGAGCGAAGCCGGCGAGATGCCCAGCGAGCAGCTGCTGGCCGACATGGGCAAGTACAACGAGGAGCTGGTGAAGGCCGGCGTGATGCTGGCCGGCGAGGGCCTGCATCCCAGCAGCAAGGGCGCGCGCGTGCGCTTCTCGGGCAAGGACCGCACCGTGATCGACGGGCCCTTCACCGAAACCAAGGAGCTGGTGGCCGGCTTCTGGCTGTGGCGCTGCGGCTCGCTGCAGGAGGCGATCGAGTGGGTCAAGCGCTGCCCCAACCCCATGGTCAGCGACTCCGAGATCGAGATCCGCCAGGTGTTCGAGGCCGAGGACTTCGGCGCCGAGTTCACGCCGGAGCTGCGCGCGCAGGAAGAACGCCTCCGCGCCGAGATCGAGGCGCAGCAGCGCTAGACGCTGTCATGCCGGGCTGGACCCGGCATCCCTGCCGCGAGCGCCGTTACTGCGTCTTGCTGCTGCTGCCGCTGCTGCTGCCACTGCTGCCGCCGCTCGACGACGACTGCTGCGACCCGCCGCCGCTCGCGCCCATGGCCTTCTGCTTTTCCACCTGCAGCTCGGCCTGCGCGTGCGCGGCCTTGGCCTCCTTCTCGCACAGGGTCTTCTGCTGGCCCTGCTTCACGTCGCACTGGGCCTTGGCCGACTTGTAGTCGGCGTCGGCCTGCTTCTGCATCTGCTTGGTGGGGTCGCCGCCGCCGCTGCTGGAGGACGACTGG
>CAZZAW010000078.1:639-6226 GCA_964652405.1 uncultured Ramlibacter sp. | reverse complement strand
GGCGAGGCTGGCGGCGGCGATGAGGAGGGTGCGTTGCATCTGGAAAATCCTTCAATGAGGGGTTGGGTGAAACGAAGTCGCCCAGTGAACCCGCGCCGCCGCGCCCGCGGTGTAGGACGAGCGCCCCGGCGCGCGCCCGACCTTCCTGCCGACGCGGTGGAACCAGGCCTGTCAGTCGGGCTGCGGCCAGGCCGGGTTCCAGGCCACTTCCCACAGGTGCCCGTCCAGGTCGGTGAAGTAGCCCGCGTAGCCGCCCCACGCGGTCGGCCGGGCTGGCTTGACCACCCGCGCACCGGCCGCCTGGGCCTGCGCCATGGCGGCGTCCACCTCGCCGGCCGAGTTGACGTTGTGCGCCAAGGTGAAGGCGGTGCTGCTGCGCGGGCCGGCCTCCAGGCCCGTGTCGGCTGCGAGGCTTGCGCGCGGCCACAGGGCCAGCCTGAGCCCGCCGCCGAGCTCGAAGAACGCCACGGCGCCGTGCTCGATTTCGCGGCCGACGATGCCCTCGGTCGGCCAGCCCAGGCCGTCGCGGTAGAAGCGCACGGCGGCTTCGAGGTCGTCCACGGCCAGGGTGATGAGGCTGATGCGGGGCTTCATGGGGGCCATCGTAGGGCGTCCGTTCCTACAGCACCAACGCGACCGTGGGTGCAAGATGGCGGCATGGAGCGCCTTTCCTTCCGCCGCCCCCTGGCTGCGCTGTCGCTGGCCGCACTGCTGGCGGCTTGTGCCACCGCGCCGCCGCAGGCCACCGTGCAGGTGTTCACCCCACCGCCGCAGTTGGCGGCCGGCGCGACGTATCGCCACGAGCGCCTGCCGTCGCAGGCGGGCAACCCGCGCCAGGCCGAGCTGGAAGCCGCCGCCGACGCGCACCTGGCCCGCGCCGGCTTGCGGCGTGACGACGCGGCGGGGCGCCTGTCGCTGCAGATGACGGCGACGCTGGACCCGCGCACCTCGCCCTGGGGCGGCGGCTGGGGCTGGGGTGGCCCTTCGGTGGGCATCGGCGTGGGAGGCGGCAGCGGCGGTGGCTTCGGTGGCATCGGCCTGAGCATCCCCATCGGCGGCGGCGGCGCGCCGCCTGCCTCGCAGCGCGTGGACCTTCAATTGCGCGACCTGGGCAGCGGCCAGGTGATCTACCAGGCGCAGGTGAGCGGCACCTCGGGCGCGAGCGCGGCGGCGCTGGTGGACGCGGCGCTGCGCGACTTCCCGAACGCGCCGCCCGGCGCGCGGCAGGTGCCGCTGGCCGGCGCGGTGGCGCGCTGACGCGGCCCTGCTACTGCTTGTTCTTCAGCTTGCCCTTGGGCAGCACCGTGGTCACCGGCGGCGTGGGCCGGTCCGACGTGCCGCTGCCTTCCCTGGGCAAGGTCGTGTCCTTCTTCGGTTTCTTCGCCATCTTGTTGCTGCGCTGGTCGCGGTTGGCCATGGGGTGCTCCTCGTGAAGGGCCCGAATGTACAGCGGGCGCGGTTCAGGAAAGCTCGACGTCGTCCAGCACCCGCACCTTCACGCTGCGGCCCTTCACCTTGCCGGCGTTGAGCCGCGCGGCGACCTGCTGGGCAATGCCACGCTCCACGGCCACGTAGGTGGAGAACTCGTTCACGTCGATCTTGCCCACCTGCTCGCGGGTGTAGCCCAGGTCCTTGGTCAGCGCGCCCAGCACGTCGCCGGGGCGGATCTTTTCCTTGCGGCCGCCCTGCAGGTGCAGCGTGGCCATGGGCGGCACCAGCGCGCCGCCCGCCGCGGGCTCCAGCCCGGCCAGCGGGTGCCACACGCTTTCCTGCTTCTGCAGCAGCTCGATGCGCCCGACCGAGCCCATCTCGTCCATGCTGGCCAGGTTGAGGGCCAGCCCGGTCTCGCCCGCGCGGCCGGTGCGGCCGATGCGGTGGATGTGCACCTCGGGGTCGGGCGTGACGTCCACGTTCAGCACGCAGGCCAGGCCCGCGATGTCCAGCCCGCGCGCGGCCACGTCGGTGGCCACCAGCACCGAGCAACTGCGGTTGGCAAAGCGCACCAGCACCTGGTCGCGGTCGCGCTGCTCCAGGTCGCCGTGCAGGGCCAGCGCCACGATGCCCTGGCGCTGCAGCGAGGCCGCCACCTCGCGCACCCGCACCTTGGTGTTGCAGAACGCCAGCGTGCTGGCGGGCCGGAAGTGGGCCAGCAGCCGCCCGGCCGCGTCGATGCGGTCGCGCTCGTCCACCTCGTACCAGCGCTGCTCGATCACCCCGGCGGTGTTCTGCGCCTCCACCTTCACCGTGACCGGGTCGCGCATGAAGCGCGCGGCCAGCTGCTGGCAGCTTTCGGGGTAGGTGGCGGAGAACAGCAGCGTCTGCCGCGTGCCGGGGCACTGGCTGCCGATCTTCACCACGTCGTCGGCGAAGCCCATGTCCAGCATCCGGTCGGCCTCGTCCAGCACCAGGGTGTTGAGGGCGTCCAGCTGCAGGCTGCCGCGGTCCAGGTGGTCCAGCACGCGGCCGGGCGTGCCCACTACCACGTGTGCGCCGTGCTCCAGCGTGGCCACCTGCCCGCGCAGCGGCACGCCGCCGGTGAGCGTGACGACCTTGATGTTGTCTTCGGCCGCGGCGATGCGCCGCACCTCGGCCGTCACCTGGTCGGCCAGCTCGCGCGTGGGGCACAGCACCAGCGCCTGCACGGCAAAGCGGCGCGGGTTGAGGTTGGCCAGCAGCGTGAGCGCGAACGCGGCCGTCTTGCCGCTGCCCGTCTTGGCCTGCGCGATCAGGTCCTTGCCCAGCAGCGCCGGCGGCAGCGCCGCCGCCTGGATGGCCGTCATCTCGGCATAGCCGAGGCGCTGCAGGTTGGCGAGGGTGGCGGGGGAGAGGGGGAGGGTGGAGAAGGCGGTGGAAGCAGGCATCGGCCCGATCATTCCACAGCGAGCCCGCAGGCGGCGCGTGGCTTTACGCCTGCCGCATCGGCAGCGTGCCGCGGCACTTCGGGTAGGCCGCGCAGCCCCAGAACGGCGCGCCGCCCTTGCGCGGTGAGCGCTCGACCATCTTGCCGCCGCAACTTGCGCAGGTGGGACGCCAGTACTCGCCCTCGTACGCATGGTCCAGCAGCGCCTGCTGCTGCTCGGGCGTGCGCTTGGCGATCAGCGCGAGCAGGCGCTCGCCATCGAGCAGATGGATGCCGTTGTCGCGCGCGAAACGGGTCGCGTCCTCGGTGAACGTGGACGTGGTCGCGTAAGTGCCGCGCCCCACCTTGTGAGAGGCCATCACGCCGAAGAACTCGCGCAGCTCTTTCACGCCCACCGGCTTGCCCTGCCAATGCTTGCACTGCACGACGGCCACCGGGCCCTGGGCGTGGCGCGAATGCAGCCAGATGTCCACGCCGCCATCGGGGCCGTGCGACTGCGTGCGGGCCTCGAAGCCGGCCTTCGCGAACAGCGTGGCGCACAGCGACTCGAAGCGCCGCCACTCGATGTCTTCGAAGACCTGACGGCTCCAGGCCTTGGCCGGCGGACGCCGGCCCGAGCGGATGCGAGTCTCCAGTGTGGAGGCGACCGCATCGCGTCCGTTGCCGTTGACCTGGGTATCGCGAACGGCGAAGTCGGTCGAATCGTGCGGGAACCACTCGGAAGGGCCGGGCTTGCCGAAAGCTCTGGCTTCAGGGCGGGGCCGAAGGATCCAGCCGAGGAGGACAAACAACGTGCCGATGGCCATGGCATTGGGCGCCACGGATCGAAGGCCCTTGGCAACAGCCTGCAGGGACCCCGCCGAGCTGCCGAGCACGAAGGACAAGAGCAGCAGGACCGTACCCATTCCAAGCAGCGAGATGCCAAGGCCGAGCACATGGCCCGACGGGTGCCGCTGCTTTGCTCTTTGACTCATGGTTTCTCCCTGAATGCTTTTGCCGGGAGTGTAGGAGGCCTCAGTCAGTTGACCGCAGCGGCCGAGTCACCGACGCGCACCCTCCCCGTGGTGAGCACGCGGGCGCACATCCCTCCGTGCCCGCGCATCGCCGCATAGCCACCCGGCCCGATCTCTTCTTCCATCCGCGAGCAGGGCGCGCAGGGGCCCACGATCTCCAGCACCGCATCGCCGATCCGCACCTTGGCATTGCGCAGCGCCAGCAGGTTGATGCCCGAAACCACCAGGTTGCGCCGCAAGCGCACCGGGTCCACCTCGTCCACGCGCGCGAGCTGCGCGATCACCGGCAGGTGCTCGGCCTGGATCAGCGTGACCTGGCGCGTGGAGAGTTCGGATTCGCCTTTCTTGCCGAGCCGGTCGTCCGCCAGGCCGATGCCGGCCAGGGCCGTGGTCTCCTCGATGCGCGTGGCCGGCAGGCGAGGGGAGCCGCGCACGATGATGGCTTCCAGCCGGCCGACCACGTGCGGCGGAGCGTTGAGGTCGCGGATGGTTTTCATCGGTCCTCGGCGCCCAGGTCGCCGAACAGGTCGCTCCACTTCTTCTCGCCGTCACCACCCGCGCCCGACTTCGCGGGCGTGCCCTTGGGGTACTCCTCGGCGATGCGGTCCTCCCAGTAGGTGGCCGGGTTCGGCGCGCTGCACAGGCGGCGGAACACTTCCTCGGGCACGTGCTTGTAGGCCAGCACGGCGCCGTTGTCGAAATGCAGGTCGAGCTGCTTCGTGGCGGGCTGCCAGTCCGCCTTGCGGATGCGGCCGGAGGTGAAGGTTTTCGTGGTCATGGCGTCAAGCCAGCACCTGCGTGCCCGTCAGCGCCGAGAGCACCTGCAGCCCGGCCGTCACGCGCGCCGCATTCGGAAAGTTGCGGTTGGCCAGCATCACCAGCCCGACGCCCTGGCTGGGCACGAACGCGGCGTAGGCCCCGAAGCCGTTGGTCGAACCGGTCTTGTTGAACAGCGTGGCGTCCGCCTCCCAGGGCGCGCGGGTGATGCGGCGTGCGGCCTGCGGCTCCAGCGCCATCGCGCTGGAGTTGCCATCCAGCAAACGGTCACGCGAGGTCGGCCAGGGGTACTGCTCCCAGCCCAGGCCCTGCACCAGGGCGCCCACCTCGAAGTGCGGCGCCTGCGTGGCCCGCACCGCCTCGCGCAGGGGCGCGGGCAGCCCGCCCGGCTGCACTTGCGCCTGGACGAAGCGCAGCAGGTCGCGCGCGGTGGACTTCACCCCGTACGCCTCGGCGTCGAAGGCGCCGGGGTTCACGCGCACCGGCTTGCCGTCGCGGCTGGTGCCCCAGGCATAGGCGGGCAGGGCGTGCGCCGGCACGCGCACATAGGTGTTGCGCAGCCCGAGCGCCGGGAACAGGTCGGCCTCGCACGCGGTGGCGTAGTCGCGGCCCAGCGCCGCGGCGGCGGCATGGCCCATCAGCCCGATGCTGGGATTGGAGTAGCGCCGCACCGTCCCCGGCGCCGCCGTGGGCTGGAAGCCGCGCAGCCACGCCAGCGCGGCGGCGTCGGTCGCCACCGCTTCCGGAAACTGCAGGGGCAGCCCCGCGGCGGTGTACGTGCCGTAGTGCAGCAGCGTCGCCTGGTCCAGCGCGCTGCCGCGCAGCGCGGGCAGGTGCTTGCCCGGTGTGTCCGCCAGCGACAGCCGGCCGGCGGCCTGGGCGTGGCACGCCAGCGTGGCCGCAAAGCACTTGCTCACGGAGCCCAGCTCGAACAGCG
>CAZZAW010000078.1:0-629 GCA_964652405.1 uncultured Ramlibacter sp. | reverse complement strand
GCTGTTCGCCCTCGCAGGCGAACGGCAAGGGTCGCTCGAACAGCGTGTCGGGCGTGGCCGTGCCATAGGGGAAGAAGTGCGAGCGCCCGCCTTCGAGCACGCCCACCATCAGGGCGGGAATCGCGTGCTCCTGCAACAGCGGGCGGTAGGCGGCGTCGACCGTGGAGGCGAGCGCGGCCGCGGTGAGGGGGCCGCGCTGCGCGCACGCGGGAAGCGCCAGGGCGGCGAGCGCGCCGAGCAGGGCCCGGCGGCGGGAGAACAAGTCAGGCTGCATGGGGGGCAGTTTATGGCTGCCCCCAAGGGCCCGTCACTGCTGCTTGGAGCCTTCCGCCAGGCGGCGGCCCAGCGAGACGGCGTAGGGCGCGGCGCGGGCGGCCAGCATCGGATCGGCCGAGGGCTCCACGCCCTTGGGCATGACCAGCGGGTTGTAGGTGATGTTGAGGCAGGGGCCACCCGCATCCGGCGCCACGGCGGTGATCTTCAGCACGCCCAGGTTCACCTTCTTGCGGCCTTCGGGCAGCGGCGTGGTGGCGCTGTCGAGGCGGTCGCCCGGCTGCGCCAGCTCGAGGTTGAAGTTGAAGGCGACCTTGCCGTCCTTGACGCGCTGGCGCAGGTCGTCGAACAGGAAG
>CAZZAW010000077.1:0-10383 GCA_964652405.1 uncultured Ramlibacter sp. | reverse complement strand
TCGACATCCTGATCACGCTGGTGTGGGTGGCCTACGCGGTGGTGTTCTTCGGCACCATCGGCATCCGTAAGGTGCGCCACATCTACGTGGCGAACTGGTTCTACGGATCGTTCATCCTGGCCGTGGCCATCCTGCACCTGGTGAACAGCGCCGCGGTTCCGGCCGGCTGGATGAAGTCGTACTCGGCCTACGCGGGCGTGCAGGACGCGATGATCCAGTGGTGGTATGGCCACAATGCAGTGGGCTTCTTCCTCACCGCCGGCTTCCTGGGAATGATGTACTACTTCATCCCGAAGCAGGCGGAGCGCCCGGTGTACAGCTACCGCCTGTCCATCGTCCACTTCTGGGCGCTGATCTTCACCTACATGTGGGCGGGCCCGCACCACCTGCACTTCACCGCGCTGCCGGACTGGACGCAATCCATCGGCATGCTGTTCTCGCTGATCCTGCTGGCGCCCAGCTGGGGCGGAATGATCAACGGCATCATGACCCTGTCGGGCGCCTGGCACAAGCTGCGCGACGACCCGGTGCTTCGCTTCCTGATCGTCTCGCTGTCCTTCTACGGCATGAGCACCTTCGAGGGTCCGATGATGTCGATCAAGACCGTCAACGCCCTGTCGCACTACACCGACTGGACCGTGGGCCATGTGCACTCCGGCGCGCTGGGCTGGGTGGGCCTGATCTCCATGGGCTCGCTGTACTACCTGATCCCGCGCCTGTTCGGCCAGAAGAAGATGTACTCGGTCAAGGCGATCGAGGTCCACTTCTGGATCGCGACCCTGGGCATCGTGCTGTACATCGCCGCCATGTGGATCGCCGGCGTGATGCAAGGCCTGATGTGGCGCGCCGTGAACGCCGACGGCACCCTGACCTACACCTTCGTGGAGTCCGTCAAGGCGAGCTACCCCTTCTACGTGATCCGCGTCCTGGGCGGCGTGCTGTACCTGGGCGGCATGCTGGTGATGGCCTGGAACACCTGGATGACCGTGGCCAACGGCCGGTCGGTGCGGGTACCCGTCGCCGCCGCCCAGCCGGCCTGAAGACCGAAAGCCAAGCATCATGAGCAACGCAAGCCCCACCCCCGGCTTCTCGCACGAGAAGGTCGAAACCAACAACTTCCTGATGATCGTGCTGATCCTGCTGGTCGTCGCCGTCGGCGGCCTGGTGGAGATCGTGCCCCTGTTCTTCCAGAAATCGACCACCGTGGCCGTGGAAGGCGTGAAGCCCTACACCGCGCTGCAGCTGGCCGGCCGCGACGTCTACCTGCGCGAGGGCTGCTACAACTGCCACTCGCAGATGATCCGCCCGTTCCGCGCCGAGACGCTGCGTTACGGCCACTACTCGGTGGCCGGCGAGTTCGTCTACGACCACCCCTTCCAGTGGGGCAGCAAGCGCACCGGCCCCGACCTGCACCGCGTGGGCGGCCGCTACTCCGACGAGTGGCACCGCATCCACCTGAACAACCCGCGCGACGTGGTGCCGGAGTCCAACATGCCGGCGTACCCCTGGCTGGAAAAGAACGCGGCCCCGGCGGACACCATCGCCACCCACATGAGGGCGCTGCGGGCGGTGGGCGTTCCCTACAGCGACAAGGAGATCGCCGAGGCGCCTGCCCAGCTCAAGGGCAAGACCGAAATGGATGCCCTGGTGGCCTACCTGCAGTCGCTGGGCCTGGCGCTCAAGTGAGGAGAACACACATGGAGTTCGACGTCACCACCCTGCGCATCTCCGCCACCCTGGCTTCCTTCGCCACCTTCATCGGCATCGCGGCCTGGGCCTATGCCCGCCGCAACGGCCAGCGCTTCGACGAAGCCGGCCGCATCCCGTTCACGCAGGAGGACTGAGCCATGAGCGACTTCAACGCTTCCTTCTGGTCGGTCTACGTGGCCGGCCTCACCCTGGTGAGCATCGCAGCCTGCCTGCTGCTGCTGTGGGTGACCTCCCGCAAGAAGGTCAAGGCCAGCGCCGACAACACCACCGGCCACGTCTGGGACGGGGACCTGACCGAGATGAACAATCCCCTGCCGCTGTGGTGGGTGTGGCTGTTCATCATCACCATCGTGTTCTCGCTGCTGTACCTCGTGGCCTACCCGGGCCTGGGGACGTACGGCGGCGAGCTCAAGTGGAGTTCCCAGGGCCAGTACTTCAGCGAGGTGGAGAAGGCCAACAAGGAACTCGCCCCGCTGTACGCGCAGTTCACGGCCCGCAAGCCGGAGGAACTGGCCGGAGACCCGAATGCCATGGCTATTGCCGACCGGCTGTTCATGAACAACTGCGCGCAGTGCCACGGCTCCGATGCGCGGGGCAGCAAGGGCTTTCCCAACCTGGCCGACAACGACTGGCTGCACGGCGGCGCGCCCGACAAGATCGCCGAGAGCATCAAGGCCGGGCGCACCGGCGTGATGCCGCCCATGGGGGCGGCCGTGGGGTCGGCAGAGGACGTGAAGAACGTCGCCCACTACGTGTTGAGCCTGTCGAACAGCCCGCACGACTCGGTGCGCGCGCAGCTGGGCAAGAGCAAGTACACGGCATGCGCTGCCTGCCACGGCATCGACGGCAAGGGCAATCAGGCAGTCGGCGCGCCCAACCTGGCTGACGACACCTGGCTGCACGGCTGGGGCGAGCAGGCCATCATCAACATCATCAGCGCCGGCCGCACCAACCAGATGCCCGCCCAGGCCGGCAAGCTGACCGAGGCGCAGATCCACGTGCTGTCGGCCTACGTGTGGGGTTTGTCGAACAAGCCGGCTCCGGTCCGACCCTGACACGCCGGCGGCAGACGCGATACCCTCGGGTGCCCACCCGCCAGGAGCACCCCATGGGAAAGCCGGTCCGCGTTGCCTTGGCCAGCCTCGTGCTGGCCTTGCTCGTGGCGGGGCCGGCAGTGGCCGCGCCGCCCTCGCTGGCCACCCACCTGGTGGCCGGCGACGATTTCGAGCAGCTGCTGGACTCCTTCGGCGGCGGCCTGGAGCGGCGCCTGCCGCACCGCCTCGTCAAGGCCGGACCCGCCTCGCAGCCGCTGCCGCGCGCGCCAGCGCCACCGGCCTTCACCTACGCGCACGAAGGCCAGCAGCTGCGCCTGGACGACTACCTGGCCCGGCAGCGGGTGACCGGCCTGCTGGTCATCAAGGACGGCACGGTCCTGGCCGAGCGCTACCAGCACGGGAAGGGCCCGGCCACGCGCTTCCTGTCGGCCTCGATCGCGAAGTCCGTGGTCGGCCTGCTGGTGGGCATCGCGCTGGAGGAGGGCCGCATCCGCTCGCTGGACGACAAGGCTGCGGCCTATGCGCCCGCGCTGGCGGGCAGCCCTTATGGGGAGACCTCGGTCCGCGACCTGCTGCAGATGTCCTCGGGCGTGCGTTTCGCCGAGCAGTACGACGGTACCGACGACCTGGGCGCCCTGATCACCGGCACCATCGCCCAGCAGACGGCCGGCGGCGCGGCGGTGCTGCTGCCCTACCGCGAACGCCGGGTGGCGCCGGGAGCGCTGTTCTACTACTCGTCCGCCGACACGCAGGCGCTGGGACTGGTGCTTCAAGGCGCCACGAGGCAGTCCGTGGCCGAGTACCTCAGCGCACGCGTGTGGCAGCCCATGGGCGCCGCGGCCGACGCCAGTTTCCTGCTGGACGCCGCGGGGCAGGAGGCCGTGTTCGCCTTCCTGCACGCGCGGCTGGAAGACTTCGGCCGGCTGGGCATGCTGCTGGCCCACGACGGGCAGGCAGGCGGCCGGCAGGTGGTCCCCGCGGGCTGGCTGAGGGAGGCCACGAGCGCGACGAGGCCCCATGTCCAGCCCCAGATCGCGAGCGCCTACTTCGGGTACGGCTACCAGTTCTGGACCTTCCCCGGCGCCAAGCGGCGCTTTGCGCTGCTGGGGGTGCGCGGCCAGGCCATCCTGGTGGATCCGGAACTGCGCCTGGTGCTGGTGCAGACCGCGGTCTGGAAGAGCGCCGGAGACCGCGCCGCCCGCGCCGAGCTCCTGGCCCTGTGGCGGGCACTGGTGGAGCACTACGGCGCGTGGTGACGCCCACATGATCCAGCGCAAACACGGCGCACCTCCAGGCGGGCACGATGGGGTGGTCGGGTGAACACCGGCCTTGCCCCATGAACCAGAAAGTCATTCCTATCGTCCCGCTGCCGTCGGAGGAGCCCGAGCAGGAGCATTCGCTCTACGAGGCGCAGAAGAAGATCTACCCGCGCGAGGTCCATGGCCTGTTCTCCCGCTGGCGCTGGGCGTTCGTGTGGCTGACCCAGCTGGTCTTCTATGGCCTGCCCTGGATCCACTGGGGCGAGCGGCAGGCCGTGCTGTTCGACCTGGCGGCGCGGCGCTTCTACATCTTCGGCTATGTGCTGTACCCGCAGGACTTCATCTACCTCACCGGCCTGCTGGTGATCAGCGCGCTGTCGCTGTTCCTGTTCACGGCCGTGGCGGGCCGGCTGTGGTGCGGCTTCGCGTGCCCGCAGACCGTCTACACCGAGATGTTCCTGTGGATAGAACGCAAGGTGGAAGGCGACCGCCACGCCCGCATGAAGCTGGACGCCAGCCCCATGAGCCTGGAAAAGCTGGTCAAGAAGTGGTTCAAGCACATCCTGTGGATCGGCCTGGCGATGTGGACCGGCTTCACCTTCGTCGGCTACTTCACCCCGGTGCGCGAGCTGGCGCTCGAGTTCCTCCAGGCCCGGATGAGTTCCTGGGAGGTGTTCTGGGTGTTTTTCTATGGCTTCGCGACCTACGGCAACGCGGGTTTCATGCGCGAGCAGGTCTGCAAGTACATGTGCCCCTACGCGCGGTTCCAGAGCGCCATGTTCGACAAGGACACGCTGATCGTGAGCTACGACGCGGCGCGCGGCGAGCCGCGGGGGTCGCGTGGGCGCAAGGTGGATTACCGGGCCAAGGGCCTGGGGTCCTGCATCGACTGCGACCTGTGCGTGCACGTGTGTCCAACCGGCATCGACATCCGCAAGGGGCTGCAGTACGAATGCATAGGCTGCGCGGGCTGCGTCGACGTCTGCAACAGCGTGATGGACAGGATGGGTTACGAGCGTGGCCTGATCCGCTTCACCACCCAGAACGCGCTGGCGGGCCGCTGGGACCAGCCGAAGCTGCTGCGCCGCGTGCTGCGGCCCCGGGTGCTGGTGTACACCGCCATCCTCGCGGCGCTGGCGTTCGGGCTGGCGCTCAGCCTGGCGCTGCGCACGCCGCTCAAGGTGGATGTGGTGCGCGACCGCGCCGCGCTGGCCCGCATCGTCGCAGGCGGCAAGGTGGAGAACGTCTACCGCCTGCAGGTCATGAACGCCACCGAAGAGGTGCAGCGTTACCGCATCACGGCTGGAGGCTTGCCGGGCCTCGCGGTGGCCGCGGGCGATGAGGTCACCGTGGGCCCCGCTCAGTCGCTCTGGGTACCGGTGCGCCTGCAGGTTCCCCATGGTTCGGCCGCATCCGGCTCCCATCCCATCCACTTCAGCATCCAGGCCCGCGGCGGCGACGCCCATGTGAGCGAGCGGTCCGTGTTCCTGGTGCCGCGCTAGAGAGGACTTCCATGCAAGACCCCGCCTCCCCTCCCGAAACACGTCCCTGGTGGCGCCACGGCCAGGTCTGGCTGCTGATCGCCGGTCCGGCGGCCGTCGTGGTGGCCGGCGTCGTCACCACCGTGATCGCCGTACGGGGCGCCGACCCCCTGGTGGCCAGCGACTACTACCGGCGAGGCATCCAGATCAACGAGCAGCTCGCCCGGGAGCGCGCCCTGATGCCGGCCCACCAGGCCCGCAACCATGCCGCCACCCCCGTGGCGCAGCCCCGCTGAGGGTGGCGCCATGCGGACGCGCAAGCTGATGTGGATCGCCTGGCCAGGCTTCGTGGCGGCTTGTGTGCTGCAGGCCGTGGTGTTCGCCCTGGTCGACCCGCTGGAGCTGGAATGGGCTGGACATGCCTTGGGCTGGTCGCGCCAGGCGGTCTATGCCTGCGCCTTCTTCCTGTTCTGGGCTGCCGCCATGTTCTCGAGCGCCTTGACGGCCGTGCTGGCGTCGGGGGACGGCGCTGCCGGCGCGGATTCCTGAGCCGGCATCAGGGCGTGTTCACAGCCCGGTGCTCTGGAGGTGCTCGGCCACGGTGGTGGGCCACCCCAGCGTTTCCTCGATCCGCAGGCGCAGCTGGTCCGAGGCCACAGGCTCGCCGTGCGTAATGAAGACACGGCGCGGCTGTGGGAGCTGGCCCAGCCATTGCAGCAGCTCGGCCTGGTCGGCATGGGCGGAGAGGGAGCCCAGGCTCACCACCTCGGCACGCACCTTGACGTACTCGCCGTGGATCTTGATCTCCCGTGCGCCGGCGGCCAGGGCCGCGCCTCGCGTGCCCGCGGCCTGGTAGCCGGCCAGCAGGATGGTGTTGCGCCGGTCCGGGGCAAAAGCCTTCAGGTGGTGCACCACCCGGCCGCCGGTGGCCATGCCGCTGGCCGACACGATGATGGCCGGCATGCGCATCTCGTTCAGGCGCTGCGACTCGGCCGGCGTGTTCACCACGCGCACGCCTTCGCACATGGCGCGGCACTCCTGCTCGGACAGCCGGTGGTGCTTGCGGTGACGGTGATAAAGCCCGGTGACGTCTGCCGCCATCGGGCTGTTGAGGAACACCGGCACGTCCGGCATGCGCCTGTGCGCCTTGAGCTGCGCGATCAGGTGCAGCAGGGCCTGGGCCCGGCCCACCGCGAACGCGGGGACCACCACGACGCCGCCCCGGGCCGCCGTGCGGGCCACCACCCCGGCCAGTGTGGATGCCGCATCCTCGTGCGCGTGCAGTCGGTCGCCGTAGGTGGATTCCACCACCACGTAGTCGGCAGCCGGGGGCGTGGCGGGCGGCCGCATGAGGATGTCGTGGCTGCGGCCGAGGTCGCCCGAGAACAGGATCGAGCCTTGCGCCCAGCGCGCGTGCACGCTCGCAGCCCCCAGGATGTGGCCTGCAGGGAGGCAATGCATGTTGAGGCCGGGCACCGGCTCAAACGCCTCGCCGAACTCCAGCGGGTGCAGCAAGCGCAGTACGCGGCGCGCTTGCGCTTCCGTGTACAGCGGGAGCGCAGGGCGGTGCCTGGAGAATCCGTGTTTGTTGGCGAACAGGGCCTCTTCTTCCTGCAGGTGCCCGGCATCCGGCAACAGCAACGAAGCGAGCTCGCAGGTGGCGGCGGTCGCGAACACCGGGCCGGCGAACCCCTGCGCGGCCAGCGCCGGCAGGTAGCCGCTGTGGTCGATGTGCGCGTGCGTCAGGACCACTGCATCCAGGGATGCGGGATCCACCGGGAAGCGGTCCCAATTGCGCAGCCTCAGCTGCTTCAAGCCCTGGAACAGCCCGCAGTCGACCAACACTCGCCGGGCAGCGTATTCGAGGAGGTACCGGGAGCCCGTGACGGTGCCGGCCCCCCCGAGGAAGGTCAGGCGCGGACCGGTGGATGGGGCGATGGCCACGGATCACTGACCCCGCTCGCCGAGCCGGCGCAAGGTCTGCATCCACTTCGCCACACCCGCCGCATCGAGGTTCCCGACCGACCCGATCAGGGTTTCGTCCACCGGCGCAATGCCGACAAAACCGAGGAGGTTGCGCTCCAGCGACTTGACGCTGTGCGCCCGGAAGTACCAGCGGTACACCAGCGCCGGCATGCCCATGGTCACCACCACCCGCGCAGACCGGCCCTTCAGCCCCTTTTCGGTGAATGCGGTCCCCTGCTGGCGGTACTTGAAGGCGAAGCCGGGCCGGGCGACCTGTTCCAGGAAGCCTTTCAGCAGGGCCGGCATGTCCCCCAGCCAGAGCGGAAAGAAGATGACGAGGTGCTGCGCCCAGGCGATGTCCTGCTGGGCTTGCTCCAGCCCGGCGGGCAGGGCGCCCCGTTCCCAGTCGGCCTGGCTGCGCAGGAGTGGAAAGTCGAGCTGGGCAGCCTCGATCCGTCGGACCTCGTGGCCGGCGGCGGTGGCGCCGGCCGCGTAAGCACCGGCCAGGGCCTGGGCGAGATGGCCTCCGGCCGGGTCGGGATGCCCCTGAATGAGCAGGATGCGTCGTTTCATCGGGAGCAAGGCTACGGCGGCCCGCTCGGACCGGCCTTGCGCTGGGTCAAGGAGGAGACCGCCGGCGGCGTGTGCGGTAAATTGCAGCCGTGCCGGATTCCTACCTGACCCACGACAACGCAGCCGCGCGGCTGGCGGGGCTGCTCGACTCCGCCATGGACGGGATCCTGTCCGTCGACGAGAACCAGGTCATCGTGCTGTACAACCGCGCCGCGGAAAAGATCTTCGGCTGGCCGGCGGCGGAGGTGAAAGGCCGCAAGCTCGAGTTCCTGATGCCCCGGAGGTTCCGCGACGGGCACCAGGACCAGGTGCGCGAGTTTGGCCGCACCGGAGTGACGTCGCGGCGGATGGGGGCGCGCACCGGAGACCGCATGGTCTACGGCTTGCGCGCCAGCGGCGAGGAGTTCCCCATGGACGCCTCGATCTCGCAGCTGGACACACCCGACGGCAAGATCTATACGGTGATCCTGCGCGACGTGACCGAGCGGGTCCGGGCGCAGGAGGAACTGGCGGCCTTCGCCGCCGAGGCTGCGGGGGTCCGCGAGCAGGAGAAGACCCGCATCGCGCGGGAGCTTCATGACGAACTCGCCCAATCGCTCACCGCGCTGAAGATGGACACCCTGTGGGTGCGGGACAACCTCGAGGCCGACCCGGGAGGCGCCATGGCCAGGCTGTCGCAGATGCTGTCCATGCTGGACACGAGCGTGGCCGCGACCCGCCGCATTGCCGCCGACCTGCGGCCCCTGCTGCTCGATGACCTGGGCCTGGCTCCGGCGATCGAGTGGCTGGCGCAGAACTTCGCCCAGCGCACGGGCGTGGCGTGCGACCTCGAGGTGGATGAGGACCTGGAACTGCAGGAGCCCTATGCCACCGGGGTGTTCCGCATCGTCCAGGAATCGCTGGTCAACGTGGGCAAGCATGCCCGCGCGACTCGCGTGAAGGTGCGGGTGGCGCGCGCCGGCGGCGAGCTGGCCCTCAGTGTCCAGGACGACGGCGCCGGCTTCGACATGGAGAGCCCGCGCAAGCCCCACTCGCTGGGCCTGGTGGGCTTGCGGGAGCGGGCGCACCTGCTCAAGGGCCAGGTGAAGATCACCAGCCGGCCGGGGGAGGGCACCCGTGTCGAGGCCCGGATCCCGGTCACCGCAAGGGAGGCCCGCGCATGATCCGCATCGTGATCGCCGACGACCACGCCATCGTCCGGGAGGGCCTCAAGCGCATCGTCTCCGCGGCCCCTGACCTGGAGGTGGTGGCCGAGGCCGGGGACGGCACCGAGGTGATGCAGCGGGTGCGCGAGCATGAGTTCGACGTGCTGGTGCAGGACCTGTCCATGCCCGGCCGCAGCGGCATGGAGCTGATCAAGCTGGTGAAGGCCGAGAAGCCGAGGCTGCGCATCCTGGTGCTGTCCATGCACCAGGAAACCCAGTACGCGGTGCGCGCCATCAAGTCGGGCGCGAGCGGCTACCTCACCAAGGAAAGTGCGCCGGCCCAGCTGGAGCAGGCGATCCGCAAGATCGCAGGGGGCGGCGCCTACATCAGCGCCGAAGTGGCCGAGCAGCTGGCGCTGGGCGCCATGCCGGGCGCGCAGGCGGCTCCGCACGAATCACTGACCGACCGCGAATTCGACGTGATCCGCCGCCTGGCCGCCGGAGCCTCGGTGAGCGACATCGCGGCGGCCCTGAACCTCTCGGTGAAGACCGTGAGCACCCACAAGGCCAACGGCATGGCCAAGCTGGGACTGGGCAACCAGAGCGAGCTGGTGCGCTACGCCCTGAAGCACGGGCTGATCGGGGACGCCGAGCTGTAGCGGCAGGCCGGTGGCCCGGCCGTGTCAACAACAGGACAGGGCGGGCCCAGCCCGACCGGTATCGTCGGGCGGTCCCTACTCGGCCGCATCCTCCATGACGCTCCGCAAACACATCGTCCTGCTGTTCCAGGCCGTCACGGTCTGGTTCGCCTTCTGGCTGATCGGCCTGCCCGACTACTACCAGCAGTATTCGACCGTGACCATGGCCGTGGCGAGCGTGCTGCTGTCCGTCGCCACCTCGCTGGCGGCCATCGTGGTGTTGCGGACCGGCCGCCCGGAGACGCGCATGCGGCGGGCGTTCTGGCTGTCCCTCTACTACACGGTGCCCTTCGCTCTGCTCGACGCGCTGTATTGCGGCTGGTACCTGGGCCATGGCGAGGGTTTCGTCACCCGCTACTGGTACCTCAGCATCTTCTACATCACTCCCTGGCTCGCGTTCATGCCGACGGCGGCGCTGCTGCGCTACGCCGACGGGCATCCCCGGACGATGAAGGAAGGCCTGCCCCAGGCGCCAGCCTGACGTACAGCACCTTGCG
>CAZZAW010000076.1:7055-10417 GCA_964652405.1 uncultured Ramlibacter sp. | reverse complement strand
CGACGGGTTGCGTCGGCCCGAAGCTCGATCTGCGCCCGGCCTGATCGCGCAGGGCCGGCGCTTTGTCTCGGCGGAAGAGGTGGCGCACCCGACAGGACTGTGGAAAGCCGCGCGCCTCAATGGCTTGCGCTGGCTAACCCCCCGTTTTCGAGCCTTTGCGAATCAATCGGTTGCGCGGGCGGTGTCTAACCCTGAGCCTATGCCCAATGCGCCAGTGTCACGCCGTGTCACACCGCGTCACGTGACAGTCACGGGACAAAAGGAAAGGCCGACCCCCGGGTTGGCTGGCGGGGATCGGCCTGTGTCTCGTCGCAGGCGGCGAGGCGGTATCCAGATACCACAAGTTGCCAGTTTGAACACCGTTTGTTTGGGGTGCGTTCTTTTGTCGCATCCCATGCGTGCGCGTTGCTTACTACCATAGCGATTAAGTCCCGATACGGGTGCGCGATGTTGTGCGCGCCGCGTCGGGCCGCCTGCCCCGGGTTGGCTCAATACTCTGGCGGGGATGGCGATTACGGCTGCGACCAGAAGGGGTCCGATCAAGCAGCACCCGAGTCCGAAAGGCTGAGCGGGGATCGGCGGGGCGGCGGAAAGCCCCGTATAGCAACAGCCGAGCTGCCGGGCATCGCCGCACCGGAAGCGCCATGTGTCGCTCGTCCCGGCCCGGTCGCCATGAACGAAGCGAGGCATAGGCCGGACTGCCCTTGCCACCACTCGGCAGGGGTAGTCGTCCTATGCCTTGGAGCGCTGAGCCCTCCCAATCACCATCAACACCAACAAGGCTTCAAGGTTAGCATCTACGCGAGGGCATCGCGGCGGCTCTGGAGCGTCGGCGGCCCGAAAATCTGCACTCAGAGGACCGGGAAAAAATTCGGGCGCGATTTTTCGGCCCGTTCGGGCGGTTCGGAGAGGCGATAGCGTGGCAGGCGGCTGGCCCTACAACACAAGGACGTGGAAGCGCCTGCGCGGGCTTCACCTATCGGCGCATCCCCTGTGCGACGGGTGCGAGCGCATGGGCCGCGTCACCATCGCCGACACGGTAGATCACCGGACGCCGATCCGCATGGGCGGCGGGGCCTTCGACCCGGCCAACCTCGTTAGCTACTGCACCCCATGTCACTCGGCGAAAACGGCGCGGGGCGCTGAGGCTGGCGCGGTCAAGACGACGCGGCCCCGCAAGGGGTGCAATCCGGACGGAACGCCCCTCGACCCCGATCATCCATGGGCGAAAAATCGCTCAGGGCTGAGGCGTGAACACCGCCCGCCACCCTTCGCAGTCAATTAGTTTCTTGGAGCAACCGAAATGGGCAAGCGCGGACCCGGCGCGGCACGGCTGAGGAAGGCGGCGGAAGCGGCCCCGGCCATTGTGGCGCACCCTTGGGAGAAGGAAGGGATGCCCCCGGCTGAGCGGGTGCTGGCGTTCCTCCAGAGCCTCCCCATCGTGTCCGGCCTGAAGGCGGGCGAGCTGATGGAGGTTCACGCCTTCCAAGAGCAGTTTGTGCGGGGCGTTTACGGATCGACCGACGACCTGGGGCGGCGGCGGGTCCGGCTGGCGGCGCTGTCTGTGGCGAGGGGCAACGGCAAGTCCGGACTGTTGGCGGGCCTGTCGCTGGCGCACCTCTTGGGGCCGATGGCAGAGCCTTATGGGGAGTGCTACGCGGCGGCGCTCGACCGGGAGCAAGCGAGCGTGCTCTACCGCATGACGCGGGCCTATATCGAGGCGGTGCCGTGGATGGCGGCGCGGGTGAATGTCAGGGACTGGCACCGGCAGATTGAAGACGAGGAAACCCGTTCGATCTGGGCGGCGCTGACAAGCGACGCGCGGAAGGCGCACGGCCTAGCCCCGTCATTCTGGATTGCCGACGAGGTGGCGCAATGGCGGTCTCGCGAGCTTTGGGACAACCTCGCCACCGGCATGGGCAAGCGTGCGCAGGCGCTAGGCGTCACCATCTCGACGCAGGCCGCCGATGACCTCCATTTCTTCAGCGAGATGTTGGACGCCGAGCCGACGCCGACCGTCTATGTGCAGTGTCACACGGCCCCGCTGGAATGCGCGCTCGACGACCGGGAGGCATGGCAGGCGGCCAACCCGGCGCTGGGCAGTTTCCTCAATGAAGAGCAGTTCGCCGACGCGGCGGCGCGGGCCATGCGGTCCCCGTCATTCGAGCCGAGTTTCCGGCTGCTGCACCTCAATCAGCGGATCGCCGCTGAGGGGCGCTTTATCGAGCAGGCCGATTGGGAGGCGAACGCCGAGCCGTTCGACCCCGCCGAGCTGGAGGGCGAGGAATGCTTCGGGGGGCTGGACCTCTCCAGCACGCGCGACCTCACCGCCTTCTCGCTGTGGTTCCCCAAGACCGGGCGGCTGCTGACGTGGCATTGGGCACCCGCCGACACGATTGGCGAGCGCGCCGAGCGCGACCGGGTGCCTTATCCGATCTGGGCCGATGCGGGCTGGATCGAGACGACGCCGGGGCGGGCAACCGACCGGCTCGCCATTGCGCGGCGGCTGGCGGACGTGCGCCAGCTCTACAACGTGCAGGGCATCGCCTTCGACCGCTGGCGCTTTGAAGACCTCGCCAAGCTGCTGAGCGATGAAGGCATTGAGCTTCCCATGACGGAGTATGTCCCCGGCTTCAAAAGCTACGGCCCGGCCTGCGACGCCTTCGAGCGCGCGGTGCTGGAGCGCCGGATGCAGCACAACGGAAACCCCCTGCTGCGCTGGCAGGCGGGCAACCTGATTGTGGAGACGGACCCGGCGGGCAATCGCAAGCCGACGAAGGCCAAGAGCCTAGACCGCATCGACGGGCTTGTGACGGCGATTATGGCCGTGGGGATTGCCGAGCGGGCGGCGGCCCCGGTTGAGTATCGGGGCGATGGGCTGGGGTGGCTCTAATAGCCGTGGCGCATCCGTTCATAGATGCCGGACGGCGCAATGTCGCCGCCCTCCTCAACGACGACGTATGCCCATGCATCGGCTTCGCCGTTCTGTGACATCGCGTTGAAGCCCGCATACTGGACCCGGTGAACGAGACCGTCAGGCGTTGGGTCTAGCAGCAGAATGTCGCCGACCCTGGGGGGCGCTGGAAAATCATAATCCAGAGCTTCGCCCTTCTCGATGAAGACCCGAACAGTGACCGACATTGACGGCGACTCCATTCCGTGCGTGTATTGAAGCGGGACGACCCGGCGCGCCAACGCCGAGCCGCCCCTGACCACAACACCTAAGAGAGAGGTGCATATGGCTACCGATACCCTACGGGTGGAGTCCGTCTCCGCCAACCCCGACACCATCGCCGACGCCTTCAACTCCGCGCTCGCCGACTATCTGGCGCGGAATGAAGAGCACGATGCAGCTAGCGCGG
>CAZZAW010000076.1:0-7045 GCA_964652405.1 uncultured Ramlibacter sp. | reverse complement strand
CCACAACGCCAACGGCACGCGAGCGAGCGCAGAGGAATGGGACCGCTGGACCCACGCAAGCAACGCCTGCGGCACCCTCGCCGAGCCGCTGCACGAGGCCAAGGATCGGTTGCTGTGCACCCCGGCCCCTGACCTCCCGGCCTTCCTTCGCAAGGTGGAGGCATTCGCACTGCACAACGGCGGCTCCAACGACGCCGCCGACTTCATTCTCGCTGAGGCGCAGCGGCTTCAGCAGGCGCTCCGTGGCTAGGCTGTCCGGGGCCATGGCCAGCCTGCCCCGCCCCAAGCTGGAAGCTCTTGTGCAGAGCCTTATTGACCATCTCGACGAGATCGACGGTGACGCCGATCTGGAGGACGGCGGAGACGCCGAGCCGGTCGAATACACGGAAGCGTGACCCTTCGCCCGCCGGTTGGCGACGGCGGGCGTTTCACCTGAAACGATGCAGTTGACACGGCACCGTTGCACGTGCTACGGTCGCCGCATCATGATTATTCGCAGACCCATTTTCGAGACCGCTACGTTCCAGCCGGGCGAGCTTGAAGCCATTGCTGGCGTTACGGCTGAGCGCGTTCGCTTGTGGCGGAAGCGGGGCCACATCCACAACTCGCTGGAGAAGGGGCCTGCTGGCTTTGACGCCGGACAGGTGGCGGAGCTGGCGTGTCTTCGCATCCTCTCCGATCAGGGCATGGACCCGGCGCGCACCTATGGCTGGTCAATCGGCTTCGGTGGCCACGCGCTTAGCTTCGCGCTGGCGGAGCGTAAGGCATGGCCGAGCGATGAAGACTTCGCGGCGTGGCAGCGCCATGTCGGCGACGCCGAGCGCGAGCGCTTTGCAGTGATCTTTAAGGCTCCGGCGGGCATCCGGTTTACCAACGATCTTGACGGTCTTTACCGGCGCTATGGGCCGGACGGCTCCACAGCCGTTGCGACCGTCTTAGACCTCTACACCATCGGCACCCAGCTTCGCGTCAATGCGGACAAGCCGCTGATGCGCGTGCGCGAGTGGATCGAAATCCGCGTCACAGATGGAGACGCCTAGGGTTTGATAGGGGTGCCGCTCTTTGAGGCTGCTGCGGCGCGGCCAACAACGACAAGTCCGATGCCCGGCACCCGCCGTATCTCGACGGTTTCATTGGGGGTTCAATCGGACAACGCCGCACAGTTCGCGCACGTCGGGAGACGTCCGCAGTCTCAGCGCCGGGGCCTAGCGCCCCGGCCCGATAGAAAGGGCCGATCATGGCTAAGACTACCGACCTGCTGGAGCAGCGCGCCTCAATTCTTGCGCGCATGAACGAAGCTCACACCGCCGACAATTCCGAGGCGTTCAACGCCGCCGAGACTGAGCTTCGCGCGCTTGACGCCAAGCTCGACCGGCAGCGCATCATCGACGAAGCCGACCGCCGTGCCGAGGGCGTCACCCTCACCGGGGGCGATGCCAACCTGTCGCGCGAGCTGCGCAGCTTCAGCATCATTCGCGCGGTCGCTGGCGCGTCCGGCATCGCTGGCGTCGATTGGGGCCGCGAGCGCGAGCTTCAGGGCGAGCTTGCCAAGCGTTCGGGCCGCGAGGCTCAGGGCGTGCTTATCCCGCTGGAGGTGTTCGAGCAGCGCGTGCTGACGACCGCCGCCCCGTCCGGCGGCCCCGGCTCCAACCTCATCCAGACCGATCTGGACGGCGGGATGTTCTTTGACCGTCTCCGCGCCGCGATGCGCGTGCAGGCGCTTGGCGCGACCGTGCTGAACGGCCTTCGCGGCAATCTCGACATTCCGGGGCTGAAGACCTCCGCCACGTCGGGATGGGTTGCCGAGAATACCGCCCTGACCGGCAGCGATCACGAGTTCCGCAAGGTCTCGCTTTCGCCCAAGCACGTCGGCGCTCTGACCGAGCTGTCGCGCAACATGCTCCAGCAGCCGAGCGTCGATGTGGAGCAGCTTGTGCGCGCGGACTTCGCTTCGATCCTCGCCAACGCCATCGACCTTGCCGCTATCACCGGCACCGGGGCCGATGCGCAGCCGACCGGCATCCTGAATACGTCCGGCATCGGCAGCGTCGCCATGGGCACCAACGGCCTTGCCATGACGATCGACACGCCCGTCGATCTTATGAGCAAGTGCGACATCGCCAACGCCCCGGCGAACGCACGCGGCTTCCTCACCAACAACAAGGTGAAGACCGCCGCCCTGAAGCTGAAGGACGGCAACGACCGCCCCTACGGCCTTGCCGAGATTTTCAAGGGCGAGCGGGTGGAGTTCAGCTCCAACGTGCCGAGCAACCTCACCAAGGGCAGCGGCAGCAACCTGAGCGCCATTCTCTATGGCAACTGGAGCGACCTGCTGATTGGCTACTGGTCGGCGTTCGACCTGCTGGTCAATCCGTATGAGAGCACGGCCTACAGCAAGGGCAACGTGCAGGTTCGCGCCATGCTCACCGCCGATATTGCGGTGCGCTACGCCGAGTCGTTCGCCGCGTCCAAGGACGTGATTGCGTGACGCCTTCCACCTCTCTGCCGTCTGTCTCCCCCCCGGACGGTATTGAGCGCCGGTCGGCGGCTCTGGAGCTTCGCGCTTCAGGCCGCCGACTGGAGGGCTATGCGGCGACGTTCGGGGCCGAGGCGCGGATTGGGGGCATCATCGAGAACATCGCCCCCGGCGCGTTCCTCGATAGCCTTGGCGGCGACATTCTGGCGCTGCTGGATCACGACCCCGGCAAGGTCTTGGGGCGCACCCGTTCGCGCACCCTTCGCCTTGCCGAGGATACGCGGGGCCTGCATTTCAGTCTCGACCTGCCCGATAGTTCGGCGGGCCGGGACGTGCTGGCGCTTGCCGAGCGCGCCGACCTGGGGGGCATGTCGTTCGGCTTCACCGTCCCCAAGGGCGGCGACGAATGGCGAGGGGAGCGGCGCACCCTGAAGCGCGTCAACCTGAAAGAGATCAGCGTCGTTTCGGCATGGCCCGCCTATGACGGGACCGAGGCGACATTGCGCGCGATGGACCGGGGGGCGGAATACCGCCGCCGGATGCGTGCGCTTGTGCTGGCGGAGATTGGCTAATGGCGGCCCGCCCCCTTCGCACCCGCATCGCCGAATGGCTTGCCCCTGAGCTGCGCTCTGGCGCGTCTTGGACGGCTCTGGAGGCTCTGCACGGTAGCGGCCCGCTGATTAGCGCCCGCGCCGCCGAGAACCTCGCAGTCGTTACCGCGTGCGTGCAGGCTATCGCCAGCGCGCTCGCTAGCCTTCCTGTCGGCGTCTATCGCCGGGAGGCCGGGCGGCGGGTGGAGGTGGCCGATCATGCCCTGCTGAGGCTCTACAGCGCGGGCGTGAATGAGCAGCAGACGTGGCCGGACTTTCTGGAGCTGCTGACCGCATCGGCGCTGCTGACCGGCAACGGCCTTGCCGAGGTTATCGTCGGCGCGGACGGGCGGCTGGAGGGCCTGCGGTTCATTCCTTGGAATTGGGTGACGGTCTCGCAGCTCGCCAACGGGCGGCTTGTCTATGACGTTTCCGAGCAGGTGGGGAACATGGGGCGCATCGGGCGCACCCGCCGCCTGTTGCAGGGCGAGGTTATCCACCTGCGCGACCGCAGCGACGACGGCCTTGTGGGGCGTTCGCGCCTGTCGCGGGCATCCGAGGCGGTGCAGAGCGCCATGACGGCGCACACTTTCGCCCGCAACTTTCTCGACAAGGGTGCGCACCCGTCCGGTGTCATCTCGCACCCCGGCGCCATTGGCGCTGAGGCGCGCGACCGGCTGCGCAAGCAGTTTGAAGACCGGCACGCGGGATCTGCGAACGCGGGCCGCGCGCTTATCCTCGACGGCGGTTTGACCTTCACCGCCATGCAGGTTTCCCCTGAAGACGCCGAGCTGCTGGAGACGCGCAAGTTCGGCGTTGAAGAGATGTGCCGCCTGTATCAGGTGCCGCCGCCGCTGGTGCAGGATTACTCGCACAACACCTTCACGAATAGCGAGACCGCCGGGCGCTGGTTTGCGCAGTTCACGCTGGGGCCATGGGCGCGGAAGATTGAAGCCGAGTTCGCGCGGTCGGTCTTTCCGGCTGGTAGCGGCTATGAGCTGGAGCTTGATCTGTCCGGCTTCCTGCGAGGCGACCCGGCAACCCGCTGGAGCAATCACGCGGTCGCAGTCACGAATGACATCCTCACCCGCGACGAGGTGCGCGAGATCGAGGGCTTCAACCCGCGCGGCGATAGCGCCGGCGCTCCGCAGGGGGCTTAACGATGCAGTCGACCCCCGAAGTCCAAGAGCTTCTGCTTCGCATCAACGCCAGCACCGCCCTTCTGGAGCGGGAGCTGAAGAAGGGCGCGGACGCTATCGACAACCTCGGCACCACCGCCGAGCGCGCATCGGGCCGCTACGACCGGTCCATGAAGCAGGTTGAGGATGCCACCCGCCGCAGTCAGTTCGCCATGCGGAACCTCGGGTTCCAAATCCAAGACATCGGCACCTCGCTTGCGTCCGGCTCCTCCCCGTTCGTTGTGCTTGCGCAGCAAGGCGGACAGGTTGCCGGGGCCATGACGGGCCTGACCGGGGTGGCAGGGCGTTTGGGAGCGTTCCTGTCCGGCCCGTTCGGCGCAACGCTGCTGACCGCTGGCACGCTGCTTGGCGCGCTTTGGTTCAATAGCCGCAAGGCCGCCGATGGTGCGAACGACCTGACCGCCGCAACCGATGCGCAGACGAAGGCCATGGAGGCCGTCAATGCGCTGGCGGCTCGCTACAACGAGACGACCGAAAAGACGATTGAGCTGAGCCGCAAGGGCTTCGCTGCGAAGCGAGACGAGGCGCAGGAGACGATCCGACTGGCGCAGGCCGAGCTTGCGGTGGCGCGGGCGCGCGTGGCGGCTGCGCAGGCGGCGGGCCGGATTACCGGCTCCAGCCGGGGCGATACTCCCAACCTCGGCGCATCGTTCTTTGAGGCGTTCGCCAGCCGGGATGCGTCCGGCATTCAGGCGCGGATCGATGAAGCGCAGAAGAGCCTCAACGAGGCGTTGCAGGGGTTGAAAAACACCAACACCGTTGAGACCGAAACCCGCCGGGAGGCCGCGCGTAGGGCCACGGCGGGCCGCGCGCCTGCACAGCAGCCTAGCGACATCGCAGTCAGCCTGACCGACCCATTCGCCGCCGATTACAGCGAGCAGCGGGTCATGGATAACTGGAATGCGACCACGAAGGCCATCAAGGAAGGGCTGGAGGCAGGATATCAGTTCAAGGACGTTTTCAGCGAGATTAGCCGGACGAGCAGTAAGTTCGCCGATGATCTGTCGCGCGGGCTTGGCGACGCCATAGTCTTTGGCGGCAAGCTTGGCGACGTGCTGGTTAGCAGCTTCAAGCGCGCGGCGGCTGAGGCCATTTCCTCCGGCTTGCTGAAGCTGCTGACTGGGGGCGGGGGCGTCGGCTCGCTGTTCGGCTCCATCTTTGGCGGCGCGCGCGAGACGGGCGGGCCGGTCATGGCGGGCAAGGCTTACCTTGTCGGCGAAAAGCGCCCGGAGCTGTTCGTTCCCAATACCTCGGGCCGCATCGTTCCAAATGCTGGCGGGGCGGGCCGGATGGAGATTGTGGTCAAGACCGAGCCGTCGCCATTGTTCGTGACAACCGTTGCGCAGGCGGGCGGTCGCGCTGGCGCGGCAGGTGCGGCGCGCGTCATTCAGGGGGCCACCCGCCCCGGCGCTGCATCGGCGCTTGGGATGGGGCGCTAGGGGCCTGTTATGGCCAACCGCCCTGCAACCTTTCGGGAAGCCGATGTGACCCGCGCAATCCGTGGGGCGTTGAAAGCTGGCCTGAAGGTTACGGGGGTTGAGATCGACGCCGCCGGGCGTATCGTCGTCTTCAGCGGAGACGCCGCCACGGAGGCGAGCGCGCGCGATAGCTGGAGCGACGTGCGATGAAGCGCCGGGCGTTGCCCAAGTATGTGACTGAGTTCCGCGACCGCCACGGCAAGGTGCGGCTGCGCTTTCGGCGCGCGGGCTTCAAGCCGCACTATTTCCGCGCCGAGCCTTGGACGGCGGAGTTCCAGACCGAATATGACGCCTGCATGGCCGGGGCGCTCTCCCCGGCGCTGGAGGCTGGCGCGGCGCGCACTATCCCCGGCAGCTTCGACGACCTGATTGCGCGCTTCTATCGGTCCCCTGAATGGCTTTCGCCGAGCGACCGGACGCGGGAGGTTTACCGGGGCGTCATCGAGCTATTCCGCGCTGAGCATGGCAAGCGGCTGGTGAAGGAAATGCGCGTGCAGCACGTCCAAGCCGTGCTGGCGCGCAAGGCCGCGACGCCGACCGCTGCGAACATCCTGCGCAAGATGCTCCGCCGCCTTATGGGCTTCGCGGTGCAGCTCGAATGGCGCACCGACAACCCGGTGGAGCAGACGAAGCCTTACCCGATCAAGAGCGAGGGCTTCCACACCTGGACTGAAGACGACATCGCCGCATTCGAGGCTCGCCACCCTATCGGCACGCGGGCGCGGCTGGCGTTCGCCCTGATGCTCTACACGGCGCAGCGGCGCTCCGACATCGTGACCATGGGGCGGCAGCATATCGAGGGCGGGCGCATCCGGGTCCGGCAGCAAAAGACCAAGACCCCGCTGCGCATCCCCCTGCACCCCAAGCTGGCGGAGATCATCGCGGCGACGCCGAGCGACAACCTCACCATGTTGACGACGGCGCACGGCAAGCCCTTCACGTCGGCGGGGTTCGGCAACTGGTTTCGGGACCGCTGCGACGAAGCGGGCTTGCCTGACTGCACCGCGCACGGCCTGCGCAAGGCCGCCGCCCGCCGACTCGCTGAGGCCGGTTGCAGCAATCAGGAGATCAAGGCGATTACCGGTCACAAGACCGACGCCGAGGTCGCGCGCTACACCCGCGAGGCCGATCAGGTGGCGCTCGCCGAGGCCGCCATTCGCAAGGTCACGAAGGCCGAAATGGCTAACCCGAGCGACGGGTTAGACAAATCGGGCGCTAACGCCATGAAAAGCAACGGCTAAAAATGAAGGTGGCGCACCCGACAGGATTCGAACCTGTGACCTCTGCCTTCGGAGGGCAGCG
>CAZZAW010000075.1:0-10476 GCA_964652405.1 uncultured Ramlibacter sp. | reverse complement strand
CGCGGGCTGGCTGCTGCAGGGCCGGCTGGCGACGCAGAACGTGGAAGTGGCCGCGCTCACCGCGCCGCACAAGACGCTGACCGGCCGGCTGGACGCCCAGACCCAGCTGCAGGCCGAGTTCCGCGACCCCGGCGCGATCGCCGATGCCCTGCGCACCCAGACCCGCTTCACCGTTCGCCAGGCCGTGGTGCACGGCCTGGACCTGGCGCAGGCGGTCAAGAGCGTGGGCACCAGCCGGGGCGGGCAGACCGCGCTGGACACGCTGGCCGGGCAGCTCAACACCCAGGGCCAGGCGATGCAGCTGAACAACCTGGTCGCCAGCTCCGGCCTGCTGGCGGCCAGCGGCCAGGTGGCCATGACCCCCGAGCGCAACCTCAGCGGCCGGGTCACGGTGGAGGTGGGCGCGGCCGCGCTGGGCGGCGCCCTGGGCGTGCCGCTGGTGGTGGGGGGCACGCTGGACGCGCCTTCGGTCACGCTGAGCCGGGCGGCGCTGGCCGGCGCCGCGATCGGCACCGCGGTGATGCCGGGCGTGGGCACGGGCGCCGGGGCCAAGCTGGGCGAGACCCTGCGCGGCCTGTTCGGGAAGTAGCCTTCCCGTCCTACAGGGCGCATCGCCCGCCGCCGATGGGCCGGGCGGGCTCGCCGCCCTAGCATGGCTGAGCAGCCCAAGGAGGCCCCCGTGCACCTGTCCACCGTGGAGACCACGCTCGAGTACACCGTCAAGGCGCCCACGCATTTCTGCTTCAACCTGGAGGCGGCGCACTGGCCCACCCAGAAGATCGTGAGCGAGCGCCTGTCGGTGTCGCCGGCCGTGGACCTGCACCCCTACGAGGACCGCGGCAGCGGCAACCGCTTCTTCCGCTTCGATGCCCCGCCGGGGCCGCTGCGGGTGGCGTACAAGGCCGACGTGGAGGTGTACTGCGAGCCGTTCGCCGAGGCCGTGGCCGACACGCCGGTCAACCAGGTGCCCGATGCCATCTTCCACTACCTGATGCCCACGCGGTACTGCGAGTCCGACGTGATGGCGCCGGCGGCCCGCGAGCTGTTCTGCAATGCGCCGCCCGGCGTGGCCAAGGTGCGCCAGATCGTGGACTGGATCCACCGCCACATCGAGTACCGGCCGGGCAGCACCAACTCCACCACCACCGCGCAGGAGGTCTTCGCGCAGCGGGCCGGCGTGTGCCGTGACTTCGCGCACCTGGGCATCACCCTGTGCCGCGCCATGAACATCCCGGCGCGGCTGGTGGCCGGCTACGTCTGGTTCGACGAGCCGCCGCAGGACTTCCACGCGATCTTCGAGGCCTGGGTGGGCGGGCGCTGGGTGCTGTTCGACCCCACCGGCATGGCGCCGGTGGACCGGCTGGTGCGCATAGGCACCGGCCGCGACGCCAAGGACGTGGCCTTCGCCACTTTCTTCGGCGCCGTGGAGATGACCCGCAAGGCGGTCTCCGTGCTGGAGCACGACCCGCGGGAGCGGCCCGCTAGCGCGGCGCGGGCTGTGCGGCCGGGTGCGCAGCCGGTCCCCGCCTGAGCACCAGCAGCCCGAACAGCGTGGCCGTGATGTACATGGCCACCGAGTAGATGGCGCTGGGCAGCGCCAGCTGGAAGTTGTTCAGCACCGACAGCGCGATGAAGAGCGACAGCGTGGAGTTGTGGATGCCGATCTCGAAGCTGATGGCGGTGGCCAGCGGCTTGTCCAGGCCGGCCGCGCGGCTGACGTAGTAGCCGGCCAGCAGGCTCACCAGGTTGAACAGCACCACCGCGGGCCCGATGCTGGCGAAGGACTCGCGCAGCGCGGCCCACTCGCGCACGATGGCGATCAGCGCGAACGCGGCCAGCACCAGGGCCGAGAAGATCTTGAAGGGCTTCTCCAGACGCTGGGCGAGGCCCGGCTTCTGCGCCGCCGCCCACATGCCCAGCACCACCGGGACCAGCACCACCGCGATCACCTCGGCCACCTTGCCCAGCTGCAGCGGCACCACCTGGCCGCCCTTGGCGAAATGCTGGATCGACCAGTTGGCGATCAGCGGCAGGGTGCCTATGGACAGCAGCGTGTTGATGGCCGTGAGCGAGATGTTCATCGCCACGTTGCCGCCGAACAGGTGCGAGAACAGGTTGGCCGAAACGCCGCCGGGTGAGGCCGCCAGCAGCATCAGCCCCACGGCGTAGACCGGCGACAGCCCCAGGCCCACGATGATCCCGTAGCAGGCGGCCGGCAGCAGCACGACCTGCAGCACCAGCGCCACCACCACCGCCTTGGGATGCTTGAGCAGGCGCCGGAAGTCCTGGGGCGCCAGCGACAGCCCCAGGCCGAACATCACCAGCGCCAGCGCGATCAGCAGCAGCGTGGGCAGGAACTGGGTGAAGGTCATGACGGCCTCAGGTGCGGTACGAGGGGTCGAGGCGGTCCAGCTTGCGCAGCAGGGCGGGCCAGGCGATGTTGGCGCCCTGGCCGGCGGTCACGGTCTTCATCACCTGCGCCATGCCGCTCAGGATGGCGGGGTTGACCTGCACCAGCTCGCCGCCCCCGGCCTGCGCGTCGATCTGGATGCGGCAGGTGTTCTCGAAGGTGTACATGGACAGGAAGGCGTCGGCCACGGTCTTGCCCACGGTGAGCAGGCCGTGGTTGCGCAGCATGAAGAAGGTCTTGTCGCCCAGGTCGGCCACCAGGCGCGGCTTCTCCTCGTCGCGCAGCGCCACGCCTTCGTAGTCGTGGTACGCGAGCGAGGCCAGAACGAAGGTGCTCTGCTGGCTGATGGGCAGCACGCCGGCCTTCTGCGCGCTGACGGCCACGCCGGCGCGGGTGTGGGTGTGCAGCACGCAGCCTACGTCGTGCCGGGCGTCATGGATGCAGCTGTGGATGGTGAAGCCCGCCGGGTTCACGGGGAACGGCGAGGCTATCACCTTGTTGCAGGCCTGGTCCACCTTCACGAGCGAGGACGCCGTGATCTCCTCGAACATCAGGCCGTAGGGGTTGATCAGGAAGTGGTGCTCGGGGCCGGGCACGCGCGCGCTGACGTGGGTGAACACCAGGTCGCTCCAGCCGTAGAGCGCGATCAGCCGGTAGCAGGCGGCCAGGTCGACGCGCAGGTTCCATTCCGCTTCGCTGACGACTTCCTTGAGGGAGGCGATGTTCATGCTTGCTCCTTGAGCGCGGCCTTGTAGATGGTGTTGCGCGGCTGGGCCATCACCTTGCGCAGCATCGGTTCGAACTCGGACAGCGGGAGCGTTTCGGCCCTGGCGTCGAACGCGGGGTTGTCGTACAAGGCGCAGAACTCCTCGGTGCGGGCGAAATGCGGGTGGCCGCGGAATTGCTCGCGCATGTCGCGGTCCATGCCGATGTGGTGGAAGAAGTAGTGCCCCTGGAAGATGCCGTGGTGCTGCACCATCCAGTGGTTGGCCTCGCTCACGAAGGGCTTGAGGATGGCCGCGGCGATGTCCGGGTGGTTGTAGCTGCCCAGCGTGTCGCCGATGTCGTGGAGCAGGGCGCAGACCACGTACTCCTCGTCGCGGCCGTCGCGCAGCGCGCGCGTGGCGGTCTGCAGGCAGTGCGTGTAGCGGTCCACCGGGAAGCCGCCGTAGTCGCCCTCGAGGATCTTCAGGTGCGCCATCACCCGGTCGGGCAGGTTGCGGGCGAAGGGCATGAACTCGCCGCCGATCACCTGCCAGTCGGCCTGGGTGCTCTCGTCCATGCGGGTGAATTGCGCTCTCGCGTTCATCGCGTCGTCTCCTTGGAATGCGGCCATTCTTCGCCGCGCCTTGACCGCGAACTGTCAAGAAATTGACAATGCCGGGGTCTACCCTGTCCCGCACGCGTCCATGAAACCCACGGCAGAGCTGATGGCGGCGATGGCCGCCAACCCCTGGTTCGCCGCCTTGCCCGCGGCCGAGCGCCGGCTGCTGCTGGCCGGCTGCGAGCGCGTGCACCTGCGCGCCGGCGAGATGCTGTTCCGCCAGGGCGACGCGGTGCCGACCGGTCACGGCGCGTTCTACGGGCTGGTGCGCGGCAGCTTCAAGATCTCCAGCCTGCGCGAGGACGGCAAGGAAGCCATCCTGGTCGTGCTGGAGGCCGGCAACTGGTTCGGCGAGATCTCGCTGATCGACCAGCAGCCGCGCACGCACGACGCCACCGCGCTGGGAGAAGCCGAGGTGCTGGTGCTGCCACGCGCGGCCTTCGACGCGCTGATGCAGCGCCAGCCCTTTGCCCTGGCGATCAGCCGCCTGCTGGCCGCGCGCATGCGCTCGCTCTACGGCATGGTGGAGGACGCGACGCTGCGCTCCACCCGCGCCCGCATCGCCCGCCGCCTGCTGCTGCTGGCCCGCGGCGACGCCACCCAGGCCCGCGACGCGCGCCCGGTGGTGCCGGTGTCGCAGGAGGCGCTGGCCATGATGCTGGGCATCACCCGGCAGACGCTGTCCAAGGAGCTGAAGGGGCTGGTGGCGGCCGGCGCGGTGGCGCTGGGCTACGGGCGGATCGAGATCGCGTCGGTGAGCGCGCTGGAGGATTGCGGCTCAAGCCCGCAATGACAGGCTGCTTCTGAACTCGCTCGGGCTGGCGCCCGTGTGCTCGCGGAACACCCGGCTGAAGTGCGAGAGGTTGGAAAACCCCCAGGACAGCGCGATCTCGGTGATGGGCCGCTGGCCGTCCTGCTGCAACTCGCGCACGCAGGCCGCCAGGCGCTGGCGCTGGATGTAGCCGGCCAGCGTGTCCTGGTCGCCGGCAAAGGCGTTGTACAGGTGGCGGCGGCTGCAGTTCAGCGCCCGCGCGATGCTGTCCACCGAGAGCTGCGGGTCGCGCAGGTGCCGCGCCACGTGGGCCCGGATGCGGTCCTTCAGCGCCTCGCGCTGGGTCACCGCCGTTTCCTGGCCCGAGAGTTCCAGCAGCGACAGGCGCACCAGCTGCATGATCAGCTCGCCGGCGCCGCGCGCGGCCTGCTCGCTCATGTGGGGCAGTTCCTGGTAGGTGCTGCGCATGGTCTGCAGCGCCACCCGCGAGATGCCGCTGGCGCCGCCCACGTGGCGGGCCATGAGCTGGTCCAGCCGCACGCCGCGCTCGGCCATCTGGTCCTTGGGCAGCATCACGATCAGGTGCTCCACCCGCTGCGGGTTGTGGATGGCATAGCTGCCGGTGGTGTCGTAGATCACCCAGCCGCCGTTGCGGGCGCTGGCCTGGCGGCCGTGCTGCTCCACCTCGGCGCTGCCCTCCCAGGGCGCCACGATCTTGAGGTAGCCGGTCTCGCTGGTGCGGGCCAGCTCGGGGCTGCGCAGCACGCGGTGCCGGTTGGCTTCCAGCTTGGTCAGGATCACGTCGCCGGCGTGCGAGGCGGCCATGTGGCCGTCGAACTCGGTGTCGCCGTACAGGTCGGACTCCAGCCCGCCGAAATGGCGGTACACCCAGTCGCGCCAGGCCGGCGCCCGCTCGCGCGGCGCGACGTCGTCGGTGGACAGGACCAGGGAGTCAGCCATGAAGGGGCCTATGTTCGCCGGTTTCGGCAAGGCCCGCCATCCGGGGGCCGGGTAAACCCCATCCCGCGTGCACGGACAGGCAACAACATAGTGCCTGCGCAGCAAAGCAGTTTGCGGCGGCCTTCCTAGCATGGGAGGTTATCCAGCCCCACCCCAACCCGAGGAGACACAGCATGGTTCAGGCAACACGTCGCAAGTTGATCCAGGGCGCGGCCGCCGCGGTCGGCGCCATGTCCGTGGCCCCGCAGCTGCTGGCGCAGTCCGGCCCGGTGCGCATCGGCTACACCATGTCGCGCACCGGCCCCTGGACCGGCGGCGCCCAGGTCAGCCAGGAGCCCAACTACCTGCTCTGGGCCGAGCAGCAGAACGCGGCCGGCGGCCTGAACGTCAAGGGCACCAAGCGCCCCATCGAGCTGATCAGCTCCGACGACCGCAGCGACACCGAGACCGTGGTGCGCACCTACGAGAAGCTGATGGGCAGCGACAAGGTGGACCTGGTGCTGCCGCCCTGGGGCAGCAACGCCAACTTCGCGGTCGCGCCGCTGGCCAACCGCTTTGGCTATCCCTTCCTCGCCCCCACGGCGCTGTCGCGCCGGCTGGTGGAGATGAAGCTGCCTTACTTCTTCCTCCTCTTGCAGCAGCCCGCGCCCATGACCAACGCGCTGGTGGACATGCTCAAGGCCAACGGCTGCAGGACCCTGGCCTGCATCTACGTGGACGACCTGTTCGGCCTGGAGAACTACTCGGCGCTCAAGGTGGCGCTGCAGGGCAGCGGCATCCAGCTGGTGCAGGACACCAGCTACCCGGGCGGCGTGAAGGACCTGTCGCCGGTGCTGCGCTCGATCAAGGACAAGAACCCGGACGCCTTCGTCGGCTTCACCTACCCGCCCGACACCATCCTGGCCAGCAAGCAGGCCAAGGAAGTGGGCCTGAACCCGAAGTTCTTCTACGCCTCGGTGGGCACCGCCTTCCAGCTGTACAAGAACGTGATGACGCCGGCCGGCGCCGAGGGCGTGCTGGGCATGGGTTCCTGGAACGCCAAGAGCAACCCGGCGGCCAAGGCCTACTTCGAGGCGCACACCAGGAAGTTCGGCGGCAAGGAGCCGGACCGCTGGGCCTCGGGTGCCTGCTGGGCCGGCCTGGAGATCCTGACCGCCGCCGTGGCCAAGGCCGGCCTGGACCGCAAGGCGATCCGCGACTACGTGGCGGGCACCACGCACAAGACCATCATGGGCGACATCAAGTTCGCCGGCAGCGAGAACGTGGGCACGCCGGGCACCGTGAGCCAGTGGCAGAACGGCGAGTTCGAGGTGGTATGGCCGCAGAACGTGGCGACCGCGAAGTTGAACCCGAACAAGGCGGCCTGGAAGTAATGTCCGTCGTCCCCGCGGAGGCGGGGACCCAGTGCTTCCGCATTCTCTTCAACGCCCTGGATCCCCGCCTTCGCGGGGATGACGAAGCTCCCCCATGTCCCTCGGCTCCTGGACCGAACTCCTCGCCTCCGGCCTGATCACGGGCGGCATCTACGCGCTCGTGGCGCTGGGGCTGAACCTGCAGTACGGGCTGATGCGCATCCTCAACATCGCGCACGGCGAGTTCCTGATGGTGGGCGCCTACCTCACGTGGATGGCGCAGACCACGCTCGGCCTGTCGCCCCTGCTGATGGTGCCGGTGTCCTTCCTGGTGCTGATGGCGCTGGGCCTGGCGATCCACTTCCTGTGCTTCCGGCGGTTGAACGCCACCTCGCCCAACCTCGACATCTTCGAGGCGCGCGGCCTCATGGTGGCCTTCGGCCTGATGTTCCTGGTGCAGAACTTCGCCTCGTGGATGTGGGGCGGCGACCTGCGCGGCTATGACTACTTGACCGAGCCGGTGAAGTTCGGCGGCGCGCAGTTCGCGGGCAACAAGCTGCTGGTGTTCGCGCTGGCGCTCCTGTTCGCGGGCGCGCTGATCGTGCTGCTGCGCCAGACCCTGCTGGGCAAGGGCGTGCGGGCGCTGATGCAGTCGCAGGTGGGCGCGCAGCTGGTGGGCATCGACACCAGGCGGCTGCACCCGCTGATGTTCGGCATCGGCCTGGGGCTGTCGGGCGTGGCGGGCTGCCTGCTGTCCATGGCCTACACCATCTCGCCGGCCATGGGCGAGCCCTACACGGTGACCGCGCTGATCGTGATCACGCTGGGCGGGTTCGGCAGCATGGGCGGTGCGCTCGCGGGCGGGCTGCTGCTGGGCGTGGTGGAGGCGGTGGGCATGCACTACACCAACCCCTCGCTCAAGGCGCTGCTGTCGTACGTGGTGTTCATCGCCGTGCTGCTGCTGCGGCCCGAGGGGCTGTTCACGCGCAAGGGGCGCAAGGCATGACGAGCCGCCAACTCCTGATCCGCGACCTGCTGGTGCTGTTCGGCTTGACCGGCTGGGCGCTGGCGCTGCCGTCGTACGGCACCGAGTTCGCCGTCTCGATGGCGCTCACCTGCCTGATGTACGTGGCCCTGTCCTCCAGCTGGGGCCTGTTCTGCGGGGCGACGCGCTACCTGTCGCTGGCGACCTCGGCCTTCTTCGGCATCGGCGCCTACACCAGCGCGCTGCTGCTGGAGAAGACCTCCTGGGTGCAGGCCATCGCGGCGGGCGCGGGCATCGCGGTCGTGGTGGCGGTGGTCATGGGCGCGGCGGTGCTGCACCTGCGCGGCACCTACTTCGCGGTCCTGACCTTCGGCATGACCGAGCTGATCCGCCATGCCGTGACCTATTTCGAGAAGCAGGTGACGGGCACCGTGGGCCGCGTGCTCGCCGTGGTGCCCGAGGCCAACGTGGTGTACCTCACCGTGCTCGCCCTGGCCTCGGCGACGGTGCTGTTGTCCATCGTCGTGCGCCGCACCCGTTTCGGCCTGGCGCTCATGGGCATCGGCGCGGACGAACAGCGGGCGCAGACGCTGGGCGTGAACACCCGGCTGGTGAAGATCGCCGGCTTCGCCCTGACGGCGGCCGTGGCCGGCGCGGTGGGCGCGGCCATGTCGGTGCGCTGGACCTACATCGACCCGCACACCGTGTTCAACCCCTTCATCGGCTTCCAGACCGTGCTGATCGCCCTCATCGGCGGCGCGGTGACGCTGTGGGGCCCCCTGATCGCCGCCATCGTGTTCAGCCTGCTGGCCGAGACGCTGCGGCTGAAGGCGCCGCAGGTCTACATGATGTCGCTGGGGCTGCTGCTGATCCTGTCGGTGCTGTACCTGCCGGGCGGCCTGGCCTCCTTGCGGTGGGGCACCTTCAAGGGCTGGTGGCAGGATGCCAAGGCCTGGTGGAAGGAGCGCCGCTACGAATGGAGCGGCGACAAGGAACGCGACAAGCGCAAGCGCCGGGAGCGCCGCTATGTCTGATGCCATCCTCGTGGCCGAGGAGATCACCGTGCGTTTCGGCGGCTTCACCGCCGTGGACAGCGTCAGCGCGACTTTCCACCCCGGCGAGCTGGTTGGCATCATCGGTCCCAACGGTGCCGGCAAGACCACCTTCTTCAACGCGATCTCGGGCGTGCAGGTGCCGACCTCGGGCCGGCTGCGCGTGCAGGGCGACAACCTCACCGGGCGCGGGCCGCACAAGTTCGCGGCCCATGGGCTGGCGCGGACCTTCCAGACCCCGCGCACCTTCGCCGACATGACCGTGGCCGAGAACATCGCCTTCGGCCTGAAGTTCGCCGGCCGCCGGCCGCGCAAGTACTGGCTGTGGGGCGAGGAGCGGGACGTGCCCTGGGCGCTGCGCGACGCGCCCAGCATCCTGCGGGTGATCGGCCTGGTGCCGCAGGCGGCGATGCGCGCCGGCGACATCACGCCCTCGCAGCAGCGGCTGCTGGAGATCGGCATGGCGCTGGCCACGCGGCCGCGCATGCTGCTGCTGGACGAGGTGGCGGCCGGCCTGACCGAGGCCGAGATCGAGGAGATGGCGCGGCTGATCCGCCGGCTGCGCGACGAGCTGAACCTCACGGTGGTGTGGATCGAGCACGCCGTGACCACGCTGCTGCGCCACGTGGAGCGCGTGATCGTGCTGCACCAGGGCCGCAAGATCGCCGACGGCACGCCGGCCGAGGTGACGCGCAACGCCGAGGTGATCGAGGCTTATCTCGGTGACGAGATGGTCGAGGAGACTCCGGCATGAGGTGGGAGCCGGAACCCTTCGTGCTGGGCGGCACCGGCCGCGCCCACCTCAAGGTCGAGGGCCTGTCCGCGGGCTACGGCCCGGTGCAGGTGCTGCGCAACCTCAAGCTCGAGGCGCGGCCCGGCCTCACGGTGATCCTCGGTCCCAACGGCGCGGGCAAGACCACGCTGCTGCGGGCGCTGACCGGATTGATCCCGCGATACGGCGACGTGCTGCTGGACGGCGAGGAACTGCCCGAGAAGACGCATGAGATCGTGCAGGCCGGCATCGCGCTGGTGCCCGAAGGCCGGCAGCTGTTCGGCCAGATGACGGTGGCCGAGAACCTGGAGCTGGGCGGCTGGCTGGTGTCCAAGGCCGAGCGGGCGCGCCGCCTGGGGCAGGTGTTCGCCGATTTCCCCAAGCTGCGCGAGCGCTCGCAGCAGCTGGCCGGCACCATGAGCGGCGGCGAGCAGCAGATGGTGGCGGTGGCCCGCGCCATGATGAGCGCGCCGCGCCTCCTGATGCTCGACGAGCCCTCGCTCGGCCTGGCCCCGCGCATGGTGGACGAGCTGCTGGCGATCGCCCGCCGCATCGCCGACGCCGGCACCACCGTGCTGATGGTGGAGCAGAACGTGAAGAAGGCGCTGGCCGTGGCCGACCGCGGCTACGTGCTGGAGCGCGGCACGCTGGTTGCCAGCGGG
Source organism: uncultured Ramlibacter sp. (assembly GCA_964652405.1). Classification (GTDB taxonomy): domain Bacteria; phylum Pseudomonadota; class Gammaproteobacteria; order Burkholderiales; family Burkholderiaceae_C; genus Ramlibacter. The sequence continues at coordinate 187 of CAZZAW010000075.1, read as the reverse complement.
GCCGCGAAGCTGCTGGCCCGCAGCACCGTGGTGCGTGAGGCCTACCTGGGCGCGCAAAGCAGCGAGACCACCACGGCGGCGCGCGCCGTCCAGACATCCCATTCCTGAAGGAGTACCCCCCAATGTCCGACCTGTCCATGCTGATCAACGGCCTCAAGGTGACGGCCGAGAAGAACGCCACCTTCGA
>CAZZAW010000074.1:0-10663 GCA_964652405.1 uncultured Ramlibacter sp. | reverse complement strand
CGGAGTCCTTGAGCTGGTGCTCCAGCTCGCGCGGCGTGTACAGCGGGTTGACGTTCACCACCACGAAGCCAGCGCGCAGGATAGCGGCCACGGCCACCGGGTACTGCGGCACGTTGGGCATCATGATCGCCACGCGGTCGCCCTTGGCCAGGCCCAGCCCCTGCAGGTAGGCCGCGAACGCGCGGCTGAGCGAATCGGTCTGGGCGAAGCTGACTTCCTTGCCCATGAAGCTGTAGGCGGGCTTGGACGCGTGCTTCTGGAAGGCCTCCTCCATCAGCTGCACCAGCGACGTGTACTGCGAAGGGTCGATGTCGGCCGGGACACCGGGCGAGTAGCTACTGAGCCAGGGGCGGTTGTCGTTCATTGTTGTCGTCTCCAGTCCACAAGAAAAAGGGCCTCGCGGATTGTCCGGCGAGGCCCTCCAGCGGGAATTTGTGTTTTCCCTATGGTTGGGGAGAGGCAGCCCTCTAATTTTCAAGCGGCCTTGAGCGCCCCCAGCACCTCGTCCAGCATCTTCTTGGCGTCGCCGAACAGCATGCGGTTGTTGTCCTTGTAGAACAGCGGGTTGTCCACGCCGGCATAGCCCGAGGCCATGCTGCGTTTCATGACGATCGAGGTCTTGGCCTTCCAGACTTCCAGCACCGGCATGCCGGCGATGGGGCTGGACGGATCGTCCTGGGCGGCCGGGTTCACGATGTCGTTCGCCCCGATCACCATGGCGATGTCGGTGTCGGGGAAATCCTCGTTCAATTCGTCCATCTCCTGGACGATGTCGTAGGGCACCTTGGCCTCGGCCAGCAGCACGTTCATGTGCCCGGGCATGCGGCCCGCCACCGGGTGGATGCCGAAGCGCACGTTCACGCCTTTCTCGCGCAGATGCCTGGTGATCTCGTACACCGTGTGCTGGGCCTGGGCCACGGCCATGCCGTAGCCCGGGACGATGATCACGCTCTTGGCTTCGCGCAGCAGGTCGGCGGTTTCCTGCGCGCTCACCGGCACCACCTCGCCGGCCGGCTGCGCCGCATCGCCCTTGGCCGCAGGCGCCGGCGCGCCGCCGCCGAAGCCGCCAGCGATCACGCTGATGAAGTTGCGGTTCATCGCGCGGCACATGATGTAGGACAGGATGGCGCCCGAGGAGCCCACCAGCGCGCCGACCACGATCAGCAGGTCGTTGGACAGCATGAACCCGGTGGCCGCGGCCGCCCAGCCCGAGTAGCTGTTCAGCATGGAGACCACCACCGGCATGTCGGCGCCGCCGATCGCCATGACCATGTGGATGCCGAACAGCAGCGCGATCACCGTCATCACCAGCAGCGGCGTCATGCCGGTGCGGATGTCCGGCGCGTTGATGAACTCGCGCCCGAACCAGATCACGACCAGCAAAGCCGCGAGGTTGAGCCAGTGGCGGGCCGGCAGCAGCAGGGGCTTGCCGCCGATGCGGCCATTGAGCTTGCCGAACGCGATGAGCGACCCCGAGAACGTCACGGCGCCGATCAGGATGCCGACATAGATCTCCACCTCGTGGATGGTCTTCTCGGCGCCCGTCAGCGGGTTGGACGTGTCGATGTAGCTCGCGAAGCCCACCAGGCAGGCGGCCAGGCCGACCAGGCTGTGCATCAGCGCCACCAGTTCGGGCATCTGCGTCATCTTCACGACGCGCGCGGCGTACAGGCCGATGGCGCCGCCCACGACCAGGGCGGCGGCGATCCACGGCAAGCCGGCCGCGGTCACGCGCGGGCCGAAGACCGTGGCCAGAACGGCCAGTGCCATGCCGAGCACGCCGAAGAGGTTGCCGCGCCGGGCGGTCTCGGGATGGGACAGCCCGCCCAGGCTGAGGACGAACAGGATGATGGCGCCGATGTAGGAGGCGGTGGCCAGGTTCGAGGACATGGTGCGCTCCTACTTGCGGAACATGGCCAGCATGCGCTGGGTGACGGCGAAGCCGCCGAACATGTTGACCGCAGTGAGGACGATGCCGCCCACGGCCAGCCAGCGGATCCAGGGGTCGGGTCCGGCGCCGCCGGGCAGGGGCGGCGCGATCTGCACCAGCGCACCGATGGCGATGATGCTGGAGATCGCGTTGGTCACGCTCATCAGGGGGGTGTGCAGCGAAGGCGTCACGTTCCACACCACCATGTAGCCGACGAAGCAGGCCAGCACGAACACGGTGAAGTGGCCGAGGAACGCAGCGGGCGCGTTGGCGCCGACGAACCAGAACAGGGCCGCCACAACGCCGAACAGGATCGCCAGTTTGCTGCCGGCCATGGGTTCGCTGGGTGCGCCGTGGCCATGGCCCTTCTTGGCAGCCGGCGCGGCGGCAGCGGCCTTGGGCGCCGCCGCCGGCGTGGCCACCACCTTGGGCGGCGGGGCCGGCCAGGTGATCGCGCCGTCCTTGACCACGGTGAGGCCGCGGATCGCGTCGTCCTCCATGTTCACCTGCAGGGCGCCGTCCTTGGCCTTGCACAGCTCCTCGGTCAGGCGGAACAGGTTGGTGGCGTACAGCGTGGACGATTGCCGCGCCAGGCGGCTGACCAGGTCGGTGTAGCCGATGATGGTCACGCCATGCTTGACCACCGCCTTGCCGGGCTCGGTCAGTTCGCAGTTGCCGCCCTGCTCGGCCGCCATGTCCACGATCACGCTGCCGGGCTTCATGCTGCGGACCATCTCGGCGGTGATCAGCCGCGGGGCCGGCTTGCCGGGGATCAGGGCCGTGGTGATGATGACGTCCACCTCACGGGCCTGCTGGGCGTACATCTCGCGCTGGGCCTGCTGGAAGCCCTCGCTCATGACCTTGGCGTAGCCGCCGCCGCCCGAGCCCTCTTCCTCGTAGTTGACCTTGACGAACTCGCCGCCCAGGGAGACGACCTGGTCGGCCACCTCGGCCCGCGTGTCGTTGGCGCGCACGATGGCGCCCAGGCCCGCGGCGGTGCCGATGGCCGCCAGGCCCGCGACGCCCGCACCCGCGACGAACACCTTGGCCGGCGGCACCTTGCCCGCGGCCGTGATCTGGCCATTGAAGAAGCGGCCGAAGGCATGGGCGGCCTCGATCACGGCGCGGTAACCGGCGACGCCAGCCTGCGAGGTGAGCGCGTCCATCTTCTGCGCCCGCGACAGGGTGCGCGGGAGCGAGTCGATGGCCAGCACGGTGGCCTTGCGGTCCGCCAGCTGCTGCATCAGTTCGGGGTTCTGCGCCGGCCAGATGAAGCCGATCAGCGTGCCGCCTTCGCGCAGCAGTCCGGCTTCCTGCGGCGAGGGGGGACGAACCTTGTACACCGCATCGGCCTGGGCCCACAGCTCGGCCGCCGACGGCACGATGCGGGCACCGGCGGCGCGGTACGCGTCGTCGTCGAACTCCGCCCCTTCGCCGGCGCCGCTTTCCACGGCCACCGAAAAGCCCAGCTTGACCAGCTTCTCCACCACGTCCGGGACCGTGGCCACCCGGCGCTCGCCCGCAGCGGTTTCGCGCGGGATGCCGATCAGCCAGGATTTTTTGGGGGCGACGGGGGTGTGACCTGCCGAAGCCTCGGCAGGCGCGCCTGTGTCCATGGGGTTATCTCCTCGCGCTGCGCACGGTTGTAAGAAATGCTGACCGCGAGCTTACATGAAGATCCAGTAGGCTCCCGTCCCCCGCGTTCCATCCTGTTCAAGTGCGCCCCTGGTTCCTGATCGCGCTGTCGGCCCTGCTGCACCTGTACATCGGCAGCCGGCTGCTGCCCCCTTTGCCGGGCTCGTGGGGCCCGTCACTGCTGGTGGCGTGGCTCGTGCTTTCGGCCGTGCTCGTGCCCGTGGGCCTGATGGCGCGCCGGCTCACGCCCGCGCCGCTGTCCGACCGGCTGGCCTGGGCTGGCTTCCTGTTCCTGGGCCTCTTTTCCTCGCTGTTCGTGCTCACCGCGCTGCGCGACGCGCTGCTGCTCGCGGCCGCCCTCGTGGCCTTCGCCGCCCCCGGCTGGGACCGCACCGGCCTGGCGGAGCAGACCGCGATCGGGGTGCCGCTGCTCGCGCTGGCGCTCTCCGGCCTGGGGCTGCTGAACGCCCGGCGCACCGCGCGCGTGGTGGAGGTGGAGGTGCCCATCCAGGGCCTGCCGTCCGCGCTGCACGGCTTCGCCATCGCGCAGATCAGCGACATCCACGTCGGCCCCACGATCCGACGCGCCTACCTGGACGGCATCGTGCAAGCGGTCAATTCGCTCGAGGCCGACCTGGTGGCCATCACCGGTGACCTGGTCGACGGTCCGGTGCATGAGCTGGGGCACCACGTGGCGGCGCTGAAGGGCCTGCGTTCGCGGCACGGCAGCTTCTTCGTCACCGGCAACCACGAGTACTACTCGGGCGCGGCGCCCTGGCTCGCCGAGCTCGACCGGCTGGGCATCCGGGTCCTGCTCAACGAGCACGTCGTCATCGCCCGGGCGGACGCCCTGCTGGTGCTGGCCGGCGTGCCCGACTACATGGCGCACCACTTCAACCCGGCGCACCAGAGCGACCCGGTGGCCGCGCTGCGGGGCGCGCCGGCCACTGCGGCGGTCAAGGTGCTGCTGGCCCACCAGCCGCGCAGCGCCGCCGCGGCCGCGGCCGCCGGCTTCGACCTGCAGGTCTCGGGGCACACCCACGGAGGCCAGTTCCTGCCGTGGAACCTGTTCGTGCGCTTCCAGCAGCCCTTCACGGCGGGGCTGCACCGGGTGGGCCGCCTGTGGGTCTACGTCAGCCGCGGCACCGGCTATTGGGGCCCGCCCAAGCGGGTGGGCGCGCCGTCCGAAATCACACGGTTGAGGCTGGTGCCTGCCTGAGCTGGCGCCGGTCCTACAAGGAGGCGAGGCGCCGTCCGACGAGGATGAGCTAGGCCGGGGCCAAAAACTGCCCGTATGCCACGCGCAGCCTTCCTCTCCTCCCCGCTGACCGGCGCCCGCGCCAACGGCGTCTTCTACCTCGGCGCGGCGCGCTGCCGCCGCAAGTTCGAGCTTTACTACCCCGACGGCTTCCAGGACGAGACCTACCTGGTGGCCGAGCGCTCGCACAAGGAGCGCGCCCACCTGGAATGGCAGTCCGAGCTGGGGCCGGCGGCCTTCCGCAAGCTGCTCGCCCGCGGCGAGTTCCGGCAGATCGCCGACACCGCGATACGCATCGAATCGCGGGCCAACCTGCTGTTCTCGTTCGAGAAGATGGCCCTGCGCGACGCGCTCAGGTCGCCGGCCGGGGCCCGGCTGTTCGCGCACGAGCTCTACGCCTTCCTCTACGGCCGCGGGTCGCCGCAGCGCAAGTTCGACGACTGGGTGCAGGCCGTCTCGGAGCTGCCCCGCCTGAACGCCAAGGTGCTGACCTGGCCGCTGGTGACGGTGTTCGGCTTCATCGCAAGGCCGGACAAGCACCTGTTCCTCAAGCCCCGCGTCACGCGCAAGGCGGCCCGCGCCTACGGCTACGACTTCGGCTACCGCAGCGAGCCCTGCTGGCCGGTGTACCAGGGGCTGCTCACGTTCGGCGCCATCGTGCGGCGCGACCTGGACCGCAAGCCCGGCTTCAAGGCCCGCGACCACATCGACATCCAGTCCTTCATCTGGGTCCAGGGCTCGGACGAGTACGAGCCCTGAGGCAGCTGAAGGACTCCTGCGCCAGCGGCAGGGCATTGAACACCAGGGCGAGCAGGAGGGCGCCCAGCAGGTAGGCGCCGCTCCAGGGCTGTTCCTTCCAGCGCAGGCTGAAGTCGCCGGCCTTGCCCTCGGCCAGCGGGAGCAGCAGCGCCAGCGAGACCAGGGGCAGCAGCTCCATGAAGCTGTGCACCATCTGCTCGGTGGGGCGGATCTCGCGCCGCGGCGCGGCGTAGCGAAGCTCCAGCCAGACGGTGAGCTCGTGCACCAGGAACACGGCGAACACCAGGGCCAGCACCGCGCCATTGATCTCCAGGAAGGCCACGGCCAGCAGGCCGATGCCGATCTCCGCGAACAGCAGCCAGTGGAACAGGTTCTCCGGCAGGCCGCCCGTGCGGGCAATGGCGGTGCGGCGGTGGCAGGCCCAGTCGGCCAGCCCGGCGGCGACCCACAGCGGGAAGACCGCATACATCAGCACCAGGCGCGCCGGCTCAGCCATGGAGCGTCAGCGCGAGAACTGCTCCGAGCCGATCAGGCCGATCTTGCCCAGGCCCAGGCGCTGGGCACTGGCCAGGACGCCGGCCACCGCCTCGTAACGTGCGCTGCGGTCCGGCCGCAGGTGGATCTCGGGCTGCTCGGCCTGCGCCGCGGCGTCCTGCAGGCGCGCCTCCAGCGCGGCCCGGCCCTCCAGGGCCTCACCTTCCCACAGGTAGCGGCCATCGGCCGTGATGTCGATCTTCACCACCCGCGGCTCGACAGGGGGCGGCGGCGCGTTGGCGCTGGGCATCTCGATGTTGACCGAATGCAGCTGAACGGGAATGGTGATGATGAGCATGACCAGCAGCACCAGCAGCACGTCCACCAGGGGCGTGGTGTTGATATCCACCATGACTTCAGGTTCCGGATCCGTCCCGGTGGCAATGTGCATGCCCATCACCGGACGCCCTCCGGCGGCTCCGTCACGAACCCCACCCGCGCGATGCCGGCTTGCTGCGCCGCCAGCACCACCCGCCCGACGGGCTCGTAGCTGGCCCGCGCATCGCCACGGATGTGCACCTCGGGCTGCGGCCGCATCTGCGCCACCTGCGCCAGCAGCTCGGCCAGGTCCTCCTGGGTGGGCAGCCGGGTGTCGAACCAGTAGGTGGCGCCGGCGGCGTCGACCGTGATCACCACGTTCTCGGGCCGGCTCTCGCGCGCCTGGTTGGGCTCGCGCGGCAGGTCCACCAGGATGGAGCTGTTCACCACCGGGATGGTGATCAGGAAGATGATCAGCAGCACCAGCATCACGTCCACCAGGGGCGTGGTGTTGATCTCGGCGATCAGCGCATCGCCGTCCTCCACGTTCTGCCGGTAGCGGATCGCCACGGCCGGATCCTCAGGCGCCCTTCTTCGCCACGGCCGCCAGCAGCACCGTGTGGAGGTCGGAGCCGAAGGTCCGCACGGTGTCCATGGCCACCTTGTTGCGGCGGACCAGCCAGTTGTAGCCCAGCACGGCCGGGACGGCCACGGCCAGGCCGATGGCCGTCATGATCAGCGCCTCGCCCACAGGCCCCGCCACCTTGTCGATGGAGGCCTGGCCCGAAGCCCCGATGCGCACCAGCGCGTTGTAGATGCCCCAGACCGTGCCGAACAGGCCCACGAACGGCGCCGTGGAGCCCACGGTGGCCAGCACCGCCAGTCCCTCCTGCGTGCGGCTGTGCACGGTGCCCACCGCGCGCTCGATGCTCTGCGCCACCCACGTGTTCAGGTCCACCTGGCCGATCAGGCCGTCGTGCTTGCGCGTGGCCTCCAGCGCCGACTCGGCGATGAATCGGTAGGGGCTGCCCGGCTGCAGCGAATCCACGCCCTGGCGCACCGTGTCGGCCTTCCAGAAACTCTGGTTGGCCGCCTTGCCCTGCCCGCCCATGCGCGACTGGGCGATCAGCTTGGTGACCAGCACGTACCAGCTGGCCAGCGACATGACCACCAGGATCACGAGCGTGCCCTTGGCCACCGCGTCCCCCTGGGCCCAGAGCGCCTGCAAGCCGTACGGGTTGGCCGCCGGGGCAGCCGCGGGCAACGAGACCGTGGGCGGGGCGGTCGGGGTGGCGGGCGCCTGGGCCCGGGCCGGGAGCGCGGCGGCTGCCGCCAGCAGGGCGACCAGCAGGAGGTGGCGAAGCAGGGCAAGCAGGGGCATGGTCGTGGTCGCGGAGCCGGTGTGGGCGCATTGTGTCGCATCCCATAATGGCCGCATGAGCACGCGATGGAAACCCAGCGTCACGGTGGCCGCGATCATCGAGCGCGAGGGCCGCTTCCTGCTGGTGGAAGAGGAAACAGCGCGAGGGCTGATGCTGAACAATCCCGCGGGCCACCTGGACCCGGGCGAATCGCCGGCCCAGGGCTGCGCCCGCGAGGCACTGGAAGAAACGGCGCACCGATTCACCCCCACGGCGCTGGTGGGCGTGTACCTCGCGCGATCGCCGACGCCCGGCGGGGAGGACGTGACCTACCTGCGCTTTGCCTTCCGCGGCGAACTGGGCGAGCGCGAACCCGGCCGGGCGCTGGACCAAGGCATCGTCCGCACGCTGTGGCTCACGCCGGAAGAGGTGCGCGCCAGCGCGGCCAGGCACCGCAGCCCGCTGGTGCTGCGCTGCATGGAGGACTACCTGGCAGGCGCCAGCCACCCGCTCTCCCTGATCCACACCATGGCGACGGTCACCCAGCCGCGTGCGGCTGGAGCGGCATGATGGCAGCCGCCGCCCCGCTGCAGGACTGGGTCGGCCGCACCGAGGAGGCGCATGACCTGATCACGCCGGCGCCCTGCGCCGCGCTGGCGGCGACGCTGGACCACCCCGCCGAGCGCCCGGCCGCCGGCAGCGTGCTGCCGCCCTTGTGGCACTGGCTGTACTTCCTGCCCCTGCACCGCCAGTCCGAGATCGGCCCGGACGGGCATGCCCGGCGCGGCGGCTTCCTGCCCCCGGTGCCGTTGCCGCGCCGCATGTGGGCCGGCAGCCAGTTCGGCTTCCATGCGCCGCTGCGCGTGGGCGACGAGGTTCGCCGCCTCTCCACCATCCTGCAGGTGCAGGAGAAGGCCGGCCGCACCGGGCCGCTGGTCTTCGTCAAGGTGCGGCACCAGGTCTTTCGCGGCGGCGCCACGCAGCCGGCGCTCACCGAACTCCACGACATCGTCTACCGCGAGCCGGCCCGGCCGGGGGAAGCCGCTCCACCGCCGCAGCCCGCGCCCGTTGAGTCGCCCTGGCGGCGCAGCATCACGCCCGACGACGTGCTGCTGTTCCGCTACTCGGCACTGACCTTCAACGGCCACCGCATCCACTACGACCGCAAGTACGTGACCGAGGTCGAGGGCTACCCCGGCCTCGTCGTGCACGGTCCGCTGATCGCCACGCTGCTGATGGACCTGCTGCGGCGCGAGCGTCCGCAGGCCACGGTGACGGGCTTCGAGTTCCGCGCCGTCCGGCCCACCTTCGACCTGAACCCCTTCAGCGTGCATGGCGAGCCTTCCGCGGACGGCAAATCCGTGCGCCTGTGGGCGCGCGACCACGAGGGCTGGCTGACCATGGACGCCACGGCCACGCTCGCCTGAGGAAATCGACACCATGCAGCCGCTCCAGGGCATCACCGTCGTCACGCTGGAACACGCCATCGCGGCGCCCTTCGCCACCCGGCAGCTCGCCGACCTGGGCGCCCGCGTGATCAAGATCGAACGCCCCGGCAGCGGCGACTTCGCTCGCGGCTATGACGGCCGCGTGCGCGGACTGGCCTCGCATTTCGTCTGGACCAACCGTTCCAAGGAGAGCGTCACGCTGGACGTGAAGCACCCCGAGGCCGCGCAGGTGCTCGAACGGCTGGTCCTGGAAAAGGCCGACGTGGTGGTGCAGAACCTGGCTCCCGGCGCCGCCGACCGGCTCGGCCTGTCCTATGCCGCGCTGTCCGCCGCCAGGCCCGGCGTGATCGTGTGCGACATCTCGGGCTACGGCAGCGACGGGCCCTACCGCGACAAGAAGGCCTACGACCTGCTGATCCAGGCCGAGGCCGGCTTCCTCTCCGTCACGGGCACCCCCGACGAGCCGGTCAAGGCCGGCATCGCGATTGCGGACATCGCCGCCGGCATGTACGCCTATTCCGGCATCCTGGCCGCGCTGCTGGAGCGCCAGCGCACGGGCCGGGGCCGGCACGTGGAGGTGTCCATGCTCGAGTCATTGGTGGAGTGGATGGGCTTTCCCCTCTACTACGCCTTCGAGGGCGCCGAGGCGCCCCCGCGCAGCGGCGCCAGCCACGCCACGATCTATCCGTACGGACCCTTCCCGACCGGAGACGGCGGCACGGTGACGCTGGGACTGCAGAACGAGCGCGAGTGGGTGCTGTTCTGCAGCCAGGTGCTGGAGCAGCCGGAGTTGGCGGCAGACCCGCGATTCGCGGGCAGCGCGCAGCGCAACGAACGCCGCGGCGAGCTGCGGGCCCTGATCGTGGACTGTTTTGCCCGCCTGACCACCGCCCAGGTGCTGGCCCGGCTGGACGCCGTGCCCATCGCCAATGCCCGGGTCAACGGCATGCAGGCCGTGTGGGACCACCCGCAGCTGCACGCACGCGGGCGCTGGGCCCCGATGGGCAGCCCTGTGGGCACGCTGCCGGCGCTGCTGCCTCCAGGGCTGGCCGCCACGGACCACCCGCGCATGGCGCCGATTCCCGCGCTCGGCGAGCACACCGGCGCGGTGCTGGCGGAGCTGGGCTATTCGGCCGGCGAGATCCAGCGGCTGCGCGACGCCCGCGCCATCTGAACGGCGGGTCTAGCGCGCGCAACGCCCGCTCAGGGCGCGCGCCACCAGCTCGGGAGCGGCCAGCAGCCCGCCCGCTGCCTGCTCGCCCGTGGGCGCATGCAGGCAGTCGTCGCGCCCGGCATCCTGCATGCCCTGCTCCAGCGGGTCCCTGGGCTTGCCGCGGCGCAGCTGCTCGTTGGCGAGGTCGGCCAAGCTGCGCTGGCGCTGGCGGTAGGGCCCCGGATGGGGCGAGATCACGGGCGGCAGGATCACCGGGGCCGGCGGCAGGGCCGAAGGACGCGGCGCAGGCGCGGGCACGGCCGGTGC
>CAZZAW010000073.1:0-10743 GCA_964652405.1 uncultured Ramlibacter sp. | reverse complement strand
ACCAGGGACCTACGGATTAACAGTCCGGCGCTCTACCGACTGAGCTATCGAGGAACGAGCCTCAGATTATAGCGTGGTTTGCGGGCCTCCTCAGAGCGCGGCAGTCACGCCCAGCCTGAACGTGCGCACCTGGCCGGGGTAGAGGTAGACATGGCCGAACTGGTAGGGCGATTCCTTCCAGTGACGGCGGTCGAACAGGTTGTCCACGCCCAGGGTCCAGCGCGTGGCCACGCCGCGCATCCGGGTGTCGTAGTGCAGCGCGGCGTCCACGCGCGTCCAGGCGGGCAACTGGAGCGAGCCATCGGGCAGCACATTGCGCCTGCCCTCGTGCGACACACGCCCGCTCAGCTCGAGTCCGGGCACGGACGCGAAGCGCCAGCCGGCCTGCAGCCGCAGCACGGCCGCGGGGACGTTGGTCGGGCGCTGGCCGTTCACCGCCGGCTCGGCGGTGCTGCCTTCGCGCTGGGCGTCCAGCAGCGTCACGCTCGCCCCCAGCCGCCAGGGGCCCTGGGCCCACTGGGCCTGCGCTTCCAGGCCCTGGTGCACGGCCTGCCCGTCGTAGCTCCCGGTACAGGGCGTGATGCCCAGCCGCGTGCAGGCGTCCAGGTTGCTCACCGGACGGCGGATGTCGAACCAGGCCAGCTGCCAGCCCAGGGCCTCGTCGCCGCCCTTGAGCCCGAGCTCCCACTGGCGGGAAGCCAGCGCGGGCAGCGCCTGGCCCGGGTTCGTGTACTGCGCCGCGCGGTTCGGCACCACCTGCGATTCCACCCCCTTGCCCCAGCTGGCGTAGGCCAGCGTCGAGGCCGCCAGCTTGTAGCTCACCGCCAACCAGGGCGTGGTCAGTCCCTGGTCGTACGACGTGGGGCGCGAGCCGTCGGTGCGCACGCTTTCGCGTTCCAGGCGCGTGTGGCGCAGGCCCAGCCACGTGGTCAGCCGCTCGTTCCAGCGCACCGCGTCGCTGGCCGAGAACTCCAGGCTGCGTTCGTCGCGGTTGGTGCTCTCGCCGGTCCGCGCCGGGGAGGCCGGGACCAGGGCCGTGCCGGCCACGTTGCCGATGCCCGCGAAGTTGAAAGCCTCGCCCTGGAAGCGATCGCGCGAGCGGCTGTGCAGCAGCCCGAACGACAGGTCGTGCGTGATGCCGCCGGCCGTGACGCTGCCCTTGAGGCCGAGGGCCGCGGCATCGATGCGCCGCCGCTCGTTCTCGCTGCGGAAGTCGTAGTAGTCGAAGGTGCCGTCCGAGCAGAACCGGTCGAAGTTGCCTTCGGCCGAGCAGCCAAACGGGAACGCCGTGTAGTCGTCCGTGCGCAGCTGCTGGCGCCCCAGCTGCGCCGACCAGCGCCAGGTGGCGCCCAGCGCCTGGTCGAAGCGCAGCGTGCCGGTGGCCGCGTCGAACTCCGTGGGCTGGGCCCAGGGCTGGTTGTTCAGGTTCTGCCGCGGGTCCACGGGGCGCGGCAGCGTGTTGCCCAGCAGGCTGAAGCCGGTCTGGCTGGCTTGCGACTTGCGGCTCCACTCCACCTCGGCCTGCAGCACCGAGTCCGGGCTCAGGCGCCAGTCGCCGGCCGCGGCCAGGAGGCTGCGGTCACCGTCCAGGTGGCGCGTGGTGGGCCGCAGCCGTTCCTGGGCGGCATTCAGGCGCCAGCCGAAGGCGCGGTCGGTGCCGAACCGGCCGCCAAGGTCCGCGCCCGCCAGCAGCGAGGCGCGGCTGGACGCCTCCAGCCGCACTTCGCGCAGGGGCTGCTGGGTGGGCCGCTTGACCACGTAGTTCACCAGCCCGCCGGGTGCGCTCGTGCCCGCCTGGATGCCGCTGGTGCCCCTGAGGATCTCGATGCGCTCCTTGTTGTCCAGGGGAATGGACGTCTGGGCGCTGATGGGAAGTCCCTCGCGCCGGTAGTTGTAGCGGTTGTCCAGCGTGAAGCCGCGGATGGTGAGGAAGTCCCAGTAGCCCGGCGAGTTGTAGGCGTCGGTGACCGAGGCATCCAGGGGCGTGAGGTCGGCCAGGCGCCGCGCGCCCGTGGCCTCGAGCTGGCGGCGATCCACCACGGTGGCCGAGACCGGCACCTCGCGCAGGGGAAAGTCGCCGAAGCCGGTGACGTCGGCGGGCGGCGAGGTGCGTTCGTTGATCGTGACCGCCGGCAGCGAGGCCTGCTGCGCCTGGGCGGATGCTATGAAAAAGAGAGCTGCCAGCGCCCGCGGGATGCGGGCTAACGGCCAGTTTGGCTTGTGGCTTGGCGAATTCGATGCCATCGCGTCTTTCCAGAACGAAATGGCAGGTCGGCTTGCTGGGCGGCTTGCCGCCCGTCGAGAAAACGGGCGCCGCGGTGAGCTTGCTTCCCTGCGCGAGGATTACCTCAATCAGGTTCAAAGGGACTTTCTCAGTCGCCGCCTGCGCGGCAACACCCCTAGCGAATGCGCCCGGATGGGCGCGGCAGAATCTTAATCGAAGACCGGTGTCTCCACGCCCAGCACCTTGTGCAGCTTCGGCGACGTGGTGGTGTACTGCAGGTGGATCTTGCCCTTCTCGGGGAAGATGATGGGCGCCGCGGCGAAGGCGGCGAGGGCGCATTCGTGGAAGCCCGAAAGGATCAGCTTCTTCTTGCCCGGGTAGGTGTTGATGTCGCCCACGGCGAAGATGCCGGGCACGTTGGTGGCGAACTTCTCGGTGTCCACCTTGAGCTGCTTGCGCTCGATGTCCAGGCCCCAGTCGGCGATGGGCCCGAGCTTGGGGCTGAGGCCGAAGAACACCAGCAGCATGTCCAGCGGCACCACGCGCGTCACGCCGTCGCTGCCAGTGACCTTGGCGCCGGTGAGCCGGCCGTCCTTCTCTTCGTAACCGGTGACCTGGCCGACGATGAACTGCATCTGCAGCTGCTCGCACAGCTCGTGCATCTTCGCCACCGAGGCCGGGGCAGCCTTGAAGCCATCGCGGCGATGGATGAGGATCACGCTTTCGGCCTGGTGTGGGCCTTCCTGCGCGAAGTTCAGGGCCCAGTCCAACGCCGAATCACCGCCACCCACGATCACCAGGTTCTTGCCGGCGAAATCGGCCGGGTTCTTGACCCGGTAGAACAGCTGAGAGCCTTCGAACTTGTCCAGCCCGTCCACCTTCAGCGTGCGCGGCTGGAAGGCGCCCACGCCGGCGGCGATGAAGATGGTCTTGGCCAGGAAGCGAGTGCCCTTGGAGGTCTCCACGTGGAAGCGCTCGTCCTCCTGCCGCTCGACCGTGGTCACTTCCTGCCCGAAGTGGAAGGTGGCGCCGAAGGGCTCGATCTGCTTGAGCAGGTTGTCGGTCAGCTCCTGGCCGGTGCACACCGGCACGGCCGGGATGTCGTAGATCGGCTTGTCGGGGTACAGCTCCACGCACTGCCCGCCGGGGTAGGCGAGCGAGTCGATCACGTGGGCTTTGATCTCCAGCAGCCCCAGCTCGAACACCTGGAACAGGCCCACGGGCCCGGCGCCGACGATGACCGCATCGGTCTCGATCGGCCCGTCGTGGGCGGAGGCGGTCTTGACCACTTCTTGGTTCAGCTGGGGTTCCATCGATCCTTTCAGCGGACCAGCTCGGCGAGCTTGCCCGTCTTGTCCTTCCATTCCTCGGCATCGGGCAGCGCGGGCTTGCGCTTGGTGATGCTCTTCCAGCCGTCGGCCTGGGCCAGCTCGACGTTGAGCTTGATGAAGGCCACCTGGTCGGCCGGCACGTCCTCTTCGGCGTAGATCGCGTTGACCGGGCACTCGGGGATGCAGACCGCGCAGTCGATGCATTCGTCCGGGTCGATCACCAGCATGTTCGGTCCCTCGCGGAAGCAGTCCACGGGGCAGACGTCCACACAGTCGGTGTACTTGCAGCGGATACAGGATTCGGTGACGACGTGGGTCATGTGGTTCTGTTGGGCAGGGGAAACCCTGAATTTTATTCGGTCACCGTACCAGCACGGCCCCCGCGGTCTTGTGGGAGGCCGTGTCCACCAGCACCAGCGAGCCCAGCACGCGGGAGGCGGCATAGGGCCGGGTGGCCAGCGGCTCCTGCAGGGCCAGTTCCACATGGCCGATGGCATTGGGTTCCAGCTGCTGCGCGTCCTGCTCGGCCAGCGTGTGGATGTCCAGCTTGTGGACGATGCGGCGCACGCGGGCCTTGACCCAGCGGTGGCCATGCAGCGCCCAGTAGACCCGGCCGGCCACCAGCGGCTCGTCGTCCAGCCACGCCACCGTGGCCGACAGCTCGCGCACCGGCTCGGCGGCGCCCGGCGCCAGCAGCCAGTCGCCGCGTGAGACGTCCACCTCGCGGTCCAGCACGATGCCGGCGCTGTGGCCGGCCGCCACGCCACCGGGCCGGCGGGCATGGTCCAGCACCTGGGCCACCACGGCCGCCTGCCCGGAGGGCATCACCCTGACCTCCTGGCCGGGCGCCACTTCGCCGCTGGCCACCCGGCCCCAGAACACGCGGCGGCCCTGCGAGGTGTCGGCCGAGGACGAGAACTTCTCCACCCATTGCACCGGGAAGGCAAAGGCGGCCCCTGTGTCCGCCGGGGTGGCGGGCAGCGTCTCCAGCACCTGCAGCAGCGAGGGGCCCTCGTAGCCGCACCAGCCCGGCTCGGGCTCCACCACGTTGTGGCCCTTGAGCGCGGAAATCGGCACCACGGCCCGCGGGCTGATGCCCGCGGCCGCAGCAAAGCCGCGCAAGGCCTCGCTGATGTTCCGGAACGCGAGCACCGGGTCGTCGACGGCGTCCAGCTTGTTGACCGCGAACAGCAAGGAAGGCACGCGCAGCAGGTGGGCCAGCAGGGCGTGGCGGCGGGTTTGCGGCAGCAGGGCCAGGCCGGGCTCGGACCAGGGCAGCTTGGTCGCGTCCACCAGGACCACGGCCGCGTCGGCGCTGGAGGCGGCCGTGACCATGTTGCGGGTGTACTGCTCGTGGCCCGGCGCGTCGCCGATGATGAATTTGCGGCCCGCCGTGGCGAAGTAGCGGTAGGCCACGTCGATGGTGATGCCCTGTTCGCGCTCGGCCGACAGGCCGTCGGTGAGCAGCGCCAGGTCGGTCTCGCCCGAGCGCTGCACGCCGGCCAGCTGGTCGGCCAGCACGGCCTTGCTGTCCACCAGCAGCCGGCCGATCAGCGTGCTCTTGCCGTCGTCGACGCTGCCGCAGGTGATGAAGCGCAGGGCGGAGGCGTGGTCTGCAGCCATCAGAAATACCCGTCCTTCTTGCGTTTTTCCATCGAGGCTTCCGAGGTCTTGTCGTCCATGCGGGTGGCCCCGCGCTCGCTGACCTCGGCACTCAGCGTCTCGACCACCACCTCGCTGGCATTGGCGGCCGGGCTCTCCACCGGGCAGGTGCAGGTGATGTCGCCCACGGTGCGGAAGCGCACGGTGCGGGTGACCACCTCTTCACCGTCGCGAGGCGGCGTGAGCTCCGTGACAGGCACCAGCAGGCCCTTGCGCTCCACCACCTGGCGCGGGTGCGCGTAGTAGATCGAAGGCAGCTGGATGTTCTCGCGCTCGATGTACTGCCACACGTCCAGCTCGGTCCAGTTGGAAATGGGGAACACGCGGAAATGCTCGCCGGGGTGCAGACGGGTGTTGAACAGGGTCCACAGCTCGGGCCGCTGGGCCTTGGGCTGCCACTGGCCGAAGCTGTCGCGGTGGGAAAAGATGCGCTCCTTGGCGCGGGCCTTCTCCTCGTCGCGGCGAGCGCCGCCGATCAGGGCATCGAAGCGGAATTCCTCGATCGCCTCCAGCAGCGTCACCGACTGGTGCACGTTGCGCGACTCGCCCGGGTGCGCCAGCCGCACCGTGCCACGCTTCATGGAGTCTTCCACGCTGCGCACGATCAGCTCGGCGCCCAGCTCCCGGGCCCGTTGGTCGCGGAAATCCGTCACCTCGGGGAAGTTATGCCCCGTGTCGATCATCAGCAGCGGGTAGGGGATGCGGCCGACGCCGAAGGCCTTCTCGGCGCATTTCAGGAGCACCAGCGAGTCCTTGCCGCCCGAGAACAGCAGCGTGGGGCGCTCGAAGGCGGCGGCGACTTCGCGCAGGACGAAGATCGCCTCCTCCTCCAGGGCGTCCAGGTGGCGGTTGCTGAGCTGGGCCAGCAGCTGAGGTTCGGTGCGGGCGTTCATGGGATCAGTGCTCCAGGTGCAGGCCGCATTCGCGGTTGTCTTCGCCCTTGGTCGGGTCCGTGTAGTCGAAGTTGTTCGGCAGGCCGTGCTGCTGGCAGTAGCCGTGCAGGTCGCGCGAAGTCCAGTGCAGCAGCGGCGCGACCTTGATCAGGCCATCAGGGTTGACGGACACGGGCTCCATCTGCGCCCGCACGGCCGTGTCGGTGGCGCGCAGGGCGGTGAACCAGACCTCGGGCGCCATCTCGCGCAGGGCCCGGGTGAAGGGCTCCAGCTTCACTTCCTGGGTGAAGGCCGCGTGGCGCGGATCGT
This sequence comes from uncultured Ramlibacter sp., assembly GCA_964652405.1. Lineage (GTDB taxonomy): Bacteria > Pseudomonadota > Gammaproteobacteria > Burkholderiales > Burkholderiaceae_C > Ramlibacter. The sequence continues at coordinate 4,324 of CAZZAW010000073.1, read as the reverse complement.
CCAGGGCCGGCACCGGTCCGTCCACGGCCTCGCGGTGCGCGCGCGAGCGCAGGGGCAGGTAGATCCGCAGGTCGAGGCCCAGCTGCCGCGTCACCTCGTCGGCGAAGCGGTAGGTGGCCTCGGTGTTGTAGCCGTTGTCCATCCAGACCACCGGCACGCCGGGCTGCACCCGCGTGACCATGTGCAGGATCACGGCCTCGAACGGCCGGAAATTGGTGGTGACGATCGCGCGCCGGCCCAGGCCCAGCGCCCACGTCACCAGCGCCTGGGCGTTGCGGCCCAGCTCGCTGTTCACCCTGGCGAGATCGATGCCCATGCCCAGGCTCCTAACCGCGCGCGAACAGCGGCTGCTTCTCGACCGCGTCGCCCTGGTAGAACCCGGCGTAGCGCTCGAACTGCCGCCGGGCATGCGCGATGTCCTGGTCGACCCGCAGCACGGCGCTGGAAAAGCCCGTGCGCTGCATCTGCACCAGCTGGTCGATCAGGACGTCGCCCGTGGCGCGGATGTCGCCCTGGAAGCCGAGGCGCCGCCGCAGCAGGAAGGCCTGGCTGAAGGCACGGCCGTCGGCGAACTTCGGGAACTGCAGCTCGATCACGTCGACGCCGGCCAGCGACACCTCGCGAGGGTCCGCGTCGTTGGCAAGCTGCAGGACGTTCTGGCCCTTGGCGCCCGCGGATTCGGCGCCGGATGCTATCAATTTCAGAGTGAATGCCATTCAGGCCGCCTGCCTTTCGGCAAAGCGCGCGGCGTTGGCGGCGGCCTTGAACGGCTCCAGGCCGACGCGGCGCAGGGTGTCGATGAAGTTCTCGGCCTTGCCGTCGTCGCCTTGGCGGCGCTCGCGGCGGTAGGTCTCCAGCACGGCCTCGATCACCTCGGGCACTTCGGCTGCCGAGAACGAGGGGCCGACCACCTTGCCGGCCCCCGGCGTGCCCGACAGCAGGGAGCCGTCGGAGCCGCCCAGCGTGACCTGGTACCACTCCTTGCCGTCCTTGTCGACGCCCAGGATGCCGATGTGACCGCTGTGATGGTGGCCGCAGCTGTTGATGCAGCCGGAGATGTGCAGGTCGATCTCGCCGATGTCGTGCAGTTCGTCGATGTCCTGGTAGCGCTGCGTGATGGCCTCGGCGATCGGCAGCGAGCGGGCGTTGGCCAGCGAGCAGAAGTCGCCGCCGGGGCAGGCGATCATGTCCGTCAGCAGGCGGATGTTGGCCTTGGCCAGGCCGGCCTGCCGGGCGGCGGCCCAGAGTTCGGGCAGGTCGTCCTGGTGCACCCAGGGCAGGAGCAGGTTCTGGTCGTGCGTGACCCGTGCCTCGCCGGCCGAAAAGCGGTCGGCAAGCGCCGCGGCCGTGTCGAGCTGGTCACCCGTCGCATCGCCGGGGGCCTGGCCCAGGCGCTTGAACGAGAGCGTCACGGCGCGCAGCACCGGGTTCTTGTGCGGCGCCACGTTCTGCTGCAGCCAGCGGTTGTAGGCCGGATCGGCGTCGATCGAGGCCGTGTCGCGCACGGCCGGGCGGACCTTCAGTGCCGGGGGCACGAACGAGGCGGCCACGCGGTCCAGCTCGGCCTGCGTGATCGTGTGCGGCGCGCCGTCCACCTCGAGGATCTGGCGGTACTCGGCCTCCACCTCGTCGATGTAGCGCTGGCCCTCGGCCTTGACCAGGATCTTGATGCGGGCCTTGTACATGTTGTCGCGGCGGCCCCAGCGGTTGTAGACGCGCACCACCGCCTCGAGGTAGTTCAGCACCTGGTTCCAGGGCAGGAACTCGCGGATCACGGTGGCGATGACCGGGGTGCGGCCCATGCCGCCGCCCACCAGCACGCGAAAGCCCAGCTCGCCCGCGCCGTTCTTCACCAGGTGCAGGCCCACGTCGTGCCAGAAAGTCGCCGCGCGGTCTTCGACGGCACCGGACACCGCGATCTTGAACTTGCGCGGCAGGAACGCGAACTCGGGATGCAGCGTGCTCCACTGGCGCAGGATCTCGCAGTAGGGGCGCGGGTCGGCGATCTCGTCCACGGCGATGCCGGCGCGCTCGTCACTGGTGATGTTGCGGATGCAGTTGCCGCTGGTCTGGATGCCGTGCATGTCCACGCTGGCCAGCAGGTCCATCACGTCGGCGCTGCGGGCCAGCGGGATCCAGTTGAACTGGACGTTCTGGCGGGTGGTGAAATGGCCGTAGCCGGTCTTCAGGCTGGAATGCACCTGCCCGCCGCCCGGCAGGGGGACGGGGCCCAGCGCATCCTGCTTGGCGCGGGCCTCCTGGAACAGCGCGTCGCTGGGCTGGTCGTACTCGCGGGCGATCGTGGCCAGCACGCGCAGCTGGGCACTGGAGATTTCGCCGTAGGGCACGGCGATCCGCAGCATCGGGGCGTAGCGCTGGATGTACCAGCCGTTCTGCAGGCGCAGCGGCCGGAAATCGTCGTCGCTCAGCTGCCCGGCCAGGTTGCGCTCGAGCTGGTCGCGGTACTGCGCCGCGCGCGCGCGGACGAACTGCCTGTCGAACTCGGTGTACTGATACATGGCCGCCACTCTAAGGACGGCCCTTATGGAAACAAACGATTTTTTTATTCGCGGCTTATGCGGATAAGCTTATGGCCCAGAGGTGGCGCGGGTTTCCAGCCCGCCATGAGCAAAGACGGGATAAGGCGAATGCAGGCCCAGACAGCGGCGCAAAGGGTGTTCGTGCGGGTGATCGGCTTCTCCGATGTGGAGCGGCACGCGCTCAATTCCGTCTTCCGGCTGTCCGGCGAGCACGCGGTCGCCTATGCCCCCTGGACCCCGGATGCGCCCGAACCGCCGCGCCTGGCGCTGCTCGACGGCCAGAGCTACGAGGCGCCCCTGGCCCTGGCCTCCCCGGCGCTGGACGGCCTCAAGCTGATCTGGATCGGCAGCGCCGCCCCGGCCCAGGCCTGGCGCCGCTTCGACCGCCCCATTGCCTGGCCCCAGGTGGTCCAGGCCATGAACGAGCTGTTCGCGCCGCCGGCCGAGGCCGGCGAACTCGACTTCGACCTGGACCTCGGGACCGGGGCCGATGCGCAGGACACCGGGCCCGACACCCAGCCGCCCGAACCCGAGGCGCCCCGCAAGCGGGCGCTGATCGCCAGCGCCAGCCGCGAGGAGCGCCTCTACTACCGGGCCCGCCTGGCCCTGGCCGGGCTGACCCAGGCCGACGAGGCCGAGACGGTGCCGCAGGCGCTGGAGCTGACCCGCTCGCAGCAGTACGCCGTGGCGCTGGTCGACCTGGGCCTGCCGGGCGAGGAGGGCTGGACCCTGGCGCGCCAGCTGGCCGCCGCCGGGCCGGTGATCCTCACCAAGGCGCGGCCCACGCTGCCCGACCGGCTCAAGGCCCGGCTGCAGGGCGCCAAGGCCCTGTTCGCCAAGCCGCCCCCGCCCGAGGAACTGCACGAGCTGCTACAGAAAATGTAGCTAGCCGCGCCCGCCGGAAGCGGGCTGCAGGCCGGTTTGACGTGAGATTGCAAGCGCCTGGGCCAGCCGCCGCTCCAGCGGCAGCGGCTCGCCGTGCAGCTGCGCCGCTAGCAGCTCCGCGCACAGGTGCGCGAAGGTCAGGCCCCGTGAGCCCATGGCAGTGCTGACCCACAGCCCCGGCGCCAGCTCGCCCACCAGCGGACGCCGGTCGGCCGAGGCGCAGCGCACGCCGGTCCAGGCCCGGACCTCCCCGCGCTCGAACTGTGGCGCGAGCTGGCTCGCCACCTCCGGCGCCAGCTCTCGCAGGCGGTGCAGGTTGGCCGCATGGTCGGCCTCGCGCGGTTCCAGGCCGGTGTCGCCCCGGCCATAGGTGGAGCCGCTGAGCCAGCAGCGCTCGCCGTCGATGGGGACGGAAGGCAGGAAGTGGCCATTGCCGTTCAGCGGGCCGGGCGGGAGCTGCAGGCCCGGCGTGTGCCGTCCCCAGCTCACCTGGCCGCGCACGGGATGCAGCACCAGGCTGCCGCCCAGCAGCGCCGCGCTGCCCAGGGCCGCGGCCACCACCACCAGCGGCGCGTGGTCCAGTTCGTGTCCGTCGGCAGCTACCGCGCACCAGTCCTCGCCCGAGCGCTCCAGCCGCGCGACCGCTCGGCCGCAGTGCCAGGCGATGCCCGGCTGGGCCAGCCAGGCCCGTACCAGCGCGGCCGGCTTGATCCAGGCCGCGTGTTCATGGTGGGTCACGCCCTGGGGCCGCCGCTCCTGCACCACGCCCGGCTGCCAGTCGCCGGGCGCGAGCAGCGCCGCCGCCTGCTGCAGCGTCATTCGCACGCCCGCCCGCGACAGGCGGGACAGCAGGTTGTCGTCGTGCGAGCCATGGGGCGCCATCAACCCGGCCGGCAACC
>CAZZAW010000072.1:7076-10779 GCA_964652405.1 uncultured Ramlibacter sp. | reverse complement strand
GGCAGCGGCGCGGGGCTCCACTGCGGCACGCCGAACCAGTCGTCCTGCGCCGCGATGCGGCGAATGCCCTGGGGCGCCGAGGCCTGCCCGGCGGGCGCAGGCGCATCGGCCTGGACCACGACGCCCGGCTCGATCCAATGCCGCTGATGGTCGAAGGCATAGGTCGGCAGCGAGACGCGCCGCGGCTGGACCGGCCCGCGCAGGGCTTCCCACTTCGGCGTGACGCCACGGGTCCACAGGGCGCCTGCGCTGGTGAGCACGAGCGCCAGGTCGGCGCCGGCTTCCTGCACCTTGCAGGTCGAAGGCAGCACGGGGCGCGCCTGGCCCTTCAGGTTCTGGCGCGCGAGGGCGCACAGGCCCTGGCCGGGGCCCACCTCCAGCAGCACGGCATCAGGCAGGTCCAGCGCCAGGCGCAGGCCGTCCGCGAAGCGCACCGCTTGGCGCAAGTGGCGCACCCAGTACTCGGGGTCGGCCAGCAGCGCCGCATCGGCCCAGCCGCCGGTCAGGTTGGAGATGAACGGGAAGGCGGGCGCCGACAGGCGGATCTCCTTCACCCGCTGGCGGAAGCGGTCCAGCACGCCGTCGAGCAGGCGCGAGTGCGCGGCCACGCTGATGTGCAGCCGGCGGCCCTCCAGGCCTTGCGCCGCCAGCCGCTCCTCGAGCTGGGCGATGGCGGGCAACGCCCCGGAAGCGATGCACAGGTCGGGCGCGTTGACGGCGGCGATGTCCAGCTCCAGTCCCGTCATGAGCTCGCGCAGCTTGTCTTCGGGCAGGTCGACCGAAAGCATCGAACCGGCGGGCACCTGCTCGAACAGCTGGCCGCGCAGCACCACGATGGCCAGCGCGTCGGCCAGGCTCATCACGCCCGCGAAGCAGGCCGCCGCGTATTCGCCGGCGCTGTGGCCGATCAGCGCGGCGGGCTTGATGCCCCAGCTCTCCCAAAGGCGGGCCAGGGCGTACTCGATCACGAAGAGCGCGGGAATGGCGTAGCGCGGCTGCTCCAGGGTCGCGGCGGCCAGCTTGTCGCCGGCTTCGCGCTCGAACATCACCTCCCGCAGGTCCTGCGGCGCATCGGGTGGCATCTGGCGGAAGCAGTCGTCCACCGCCTGGCGGAAAGCCGGCTGTCCCAGCAACTCGCGGCCCACGCCGGGGTACTGCGCGCCGCCGCCGGGGAACATGAACACCACGCCGGGCGCGGTCCCCGAGGACTTGCCAGAGACGCTGCGCGGATGGTTGCGCGCTTCCAGGGCGGCAGACAGGCCCTCGACGTCACGCGCCACGATCGCGCAGCGGTGCGGGAAGCCGCGGCGCCCGGCCTGCGTGGTGAACGCGGCATCGGCCAGGCTGAAGCCCTCGGGCGGCTGGGCAAGAAAGTCGCTCCACTTCGCCTTGAGCCGCTCCAGGGACGAGGGCGTCTTCGCCGACAGCGTGAACACCTGCCAGCCCGACGGGGCCGTCGCCGGAAGCGGCGGCGCCTCCTCCACGATCACGTGTGCATTGGTGCCGCCCACGCCCAGCGAATTGACCGCGGCCCGCCGCGGCGCATCACCGCTGCGGGCCCACGGGCGTGGCTGGTCGACCACGAGGAACGGCGATCGCGCCAGGTCGAAGCGGCTATTGGGCCGCGAGTAGTTCAGGGTCGCGGGGATCAGCCCGTGCCGCAGGGCCAGCGAGACCTTGATCAGCGAGGCCACGCCGGCGGCGGTGTCCAGGTGGCCGATGTTGGTCTTGACCGAGCCGATGCCGCAGAAGCCCTGCCCGCCCGCCCCGTAGGCCTGCGTCAGGGCGGCGAATTCGATCGGGTCGCCCACCGGCGTGCCGGTGCCGTGCGCCTCGATGTAGTCCACGGTGCCGGGCTCCACGCCCGCGACGCCCAAGGCCTCCACGGCGGCGCGGGCCTGGCCGTCCACGCTGGGCGCCAGGTAGCCGGCCTTCTGCGAGCCGTCGTTGTTGACGGCCGAGCCGCGGATCACCGCGTAGATGTTGTCGCGGTCGCGCACCGCGTCCTCCAGGCGGCGCAGCACCACCACCCCGGCACCGCTGCCGAACAGCGTGCCGCTGGCTTCATCGTCGAAGGCCCGGCAGTGGCCGTCGGGCGAGAGGATCTCGCCCTCGGCGTAGCGGTAACCGCGGCGGTGCGGCAGCTCGATGCTGACGCCGCCGGCCAGGGCCATGTCGCACTCGCCGGACAGCAGGCTCTGCGCCGCCACGTGCACCGCCACCAGCGAGGTGGAGCAGGCGGTCTGGATGCTGACGCTGGGCCCCTTGAGGTCCAGCAGGTAGGACACGCGCGTGGTCAGGAAATCCTTGTCGTTGCCCGTGTGCCGCAGCAGGAACAGGCCCACCGACTTCAGCAGCTGCGGATTCGTCAGCAGGTTGTAGGGCAGGTAGGCCTGCATGCCGCAGCCGCCGAACACGCCGATCGCGCCCTTGAAGTCCTCGGGCATGTGGCCCGCGTCTTCCAGCGCCTCCCAGGCGCATTCCAGGAAGTGGCGGTGCTGCGGGTCCAGGATGGCCGCGTCGCGCCTGGAGAAGCCGAAGAACTCGGCGTCGAACATCTCCATGTCGGGAAGCACCAGGCTGGCCCGCACGTAGTTCGGGTCGGCGATGTCGGCCTCGCTGACGCCGGCCGCCCGCAGTTCCTCGTCGCTGAGCCACTGGGTCGCCTCGCGCCCGTCGCGCAGCAGCTTCCACAGTTCGGCCGGCGTGCGCGCGGCAGGAAAGCGCCCTGCCATGCCGACGATGGCCACGCAGCCGGGTTCGATGTCTCCGATGTTCTGGATTTGAGCGTCCATGACTACCTCGCTCATGAAAAGCCCGCCGCGCTCATGCGGCGGACGCTTGTTGCAGGCCGCGCGTGCGCAGCACGCGGCGGGCCTGGGCGCGGCTCAGGCCATCGGCCACCGCGGTGGGAGCCGCCGCCTCGCTGCCGCTCAGGTGCGCCGCCAGGGCGCGGATGGTGGGCAGGCGGAACATGTCCGTGATCGCCACTTCCTTGCCCGCCTCCTCGCGCAGCCGGCGCTGCACCTGCACCACCAGCAGGGAGTGTCCGCCCAGGTCGAAGAAGTTGTCGGTGGTGCCCACCGAGGGCAGGCCCAGCACCTGCTGCCAGATGCCGGCGATCACGCGCTCCATCTGGCTTTCGGGCGCGGCGGCGCTGCGCGGCGCGAGGGCGGCCCGGGGGTCGGGCAGCGCCTTGCGGTCGATCTTGCCGTTGGGGGTCATGGGCAGCTGCGCCAGCGCCGTGACCGTGGCGGGCACCATGATCTCCGGCAGCGCCCGGGCCAGCGCTTCGCGCAAGGCCGCGGGCTGCGGCTGTGCGCCGGGCTTGGGCGCGACATAGGCCGCCAGGAACTTCTCGCCCAGCGGGTCGGCGCGGGCCACCACCACGGCCTGCTGCACGCCATCCTGCCGCAGCAGCTCGCTCTCGATTTCCCCCAGCTCGATGCGGTGGCCCCGCAGCTTGACCTGGTGGTCGATGCGGCCCATGAACTCCAGGGTGCCGTCCGGCAGCCGCCGCACCAGGTCGCCCGTGCGGTACCAGCGGCCGCCCTGCCCGTCGGCGATGAAGCGTTCGGCGTTCAGCTCGGGGCGGTGCAGGTAGCCGTCGGTGACGCCGTCGCCGCCGATCAGCAGCTCGCCGGGCACGAGCGCGGGACACTCGGCATTCCAGGGCGTGCGGATGGACAGGCGCGTGTTGGCG
>CAZZAW010000072.1:918-7066 GCA_964652405.1 uncultured Ramlibacter sp. | reverse complement strand
GTGGACCAGACCGTGGTTTCGGTGGGGCCGTACATGTTGAGCAAGGCGCCGGGGACCAGCGCGCGCAGCTGGCGCGCCATCTCCAGCGGCAGGGCCTCGCCACCCACCAGCAGCGCCGACAGCCGCGACAGGGCCGTGCGGCCTTGCGCATCGGCCAGCAGCATGGACGCCATCGAGGGCGTGCACTGCAGGTGGGTCACCTCGTGCTGCACCACCTGCTCGGCCACCGAAGCCTGGCGCCGCGTGGCCTGTCCCTGGCTGCGCGCGGTGTCCATCAGCTGCTTGAGGTCGCGCAGGTGCTCGAGCACGGCGGCCAGCGCGATGCCGAAGTCGATCAGGCAGGCGATCTCGTCCACGCCGGCGGCGTGCACCTTGCCCACCAGCTCCAGGCAGCGCGCCGGCGTGCCGATCAGCGCACTGGTGCCGTAGTACCGGTGGAAGGCATGGTCCAGCAGCGCGTCCATCTCCTCGTCGGACAGCGGTGCCGATTCCATGACCTCCTGCGGCGTCTTGCCGCTGGCGGCGCCGCGCTCGACGAAGGTGGGGAAGGACCAGGCGGCCTTCTTGATCAGGTCCACCGAGCTGCGCAGGTAGCGCTTCATGGGCTCGCGCGCGGTCTCGCGGGTGGCGTCCTCGTCGGCGCCGATGAAGGTGTGCAGCATCAGCGTGACGTGGCCTTCCCCAGCGTGGCCGGCCTTGCGCCAGGCGGCGCGGTAGATCGCGATCTTCTCGGCCACGTCCTCCACCTTCTGCCCGAGCAGGTGGGTCAGGAGGCGGCAGCCCAGCGTGCCGGCCTGCTCGAAAGTCTTGGGGTTGCCGGCGGCCGTGATCCACACCGGGATCTCCTTCTGCACCGGCCGGGGCAGCGTGCGCGTCTCCACCGCATTGCCGTTCGGGCCGGGGAAAGCGACGGCTTCCCCGCGCCACAGGCGGCGGACCACCTCCATGCGCGACACCATCTCGTCCTGCCGCCTGGCGAACGCCTCGGGCATGAGGATGAAGTCATTGGGCTGCCAGCCCGAGGCGAAGGAGATGCCCACCCGGCCGTTGGAGATGTTGTCGACGAAGGCCCAGTCCTCGGCGACCCGCACCGGGTGGTGCAGCGGCAGCACGCAGCTGCCGGCGCGGATCTGCACGCGCGAGGTGGCGGCCGCCACCGCGGCGCTGGTGACGGCCGGGTTGGGGTAGAGCCCGCCGAAGGCGTGGAAATGCCGCTCCGGCGTCCACACGGCGGCGAAGCCCTCGCGGTCGGCGAACTTCGCGCCTTCCATGAGCAGCTGGTAGTGGCGGCGCGGGTCCTGCGAGTCGTCGCTGGCGAAATAGAACAGGCTGAACTCGGGGCCGGCGGGCGCGGCGGCTTCGCCCACGTCGCCGTTGACCACGACGGTCAGGCCCCGCGCCAGCGTCCAGTACAGCTCCAGCACCGAGATGTCGAACGACAGGCTGGTGACCGCCAGCCAGCGCGCACCGGGCTCGTGCGGGACCCGCGCGTCCATGCCGGCGAAGAAGTTCATCACGTTGCGGTGGGTCACCACCACGCCCTTGGGCTTGCCGGTGGAGCCCGAGGTGTAGATCACGTAGGCCGCGCGCTGCGCATCGGCCGCCGGCAGGGCCACGTCGGTCATGGCCTCCAGCGCACGCGAGGGCTCCAGCAGCAGGGTGCGCCCGGCGTCCAGGGTGAGCGCGGCGGCAGTGGCCTTGCTCGCGATCACCAGCGGTGCCGCCGAGTCCTCCATCATGAACTGCAGCCGGTCGCGCGGGTACTCCGGGTCCAGCGGCAGGTAGGCCGCCCCCGCCTTCATGATGGCCAGCGCGCCGACCACCAGCGCCGGGCTGCGCTCCAGGCACAGGCCGACCACGTCGCCGGGCTGGACGCCGCGCGCCACCAGTTGCCGGGCCAGCACGGTCGATTGCTGGTCCAGTTCGGCGTAGCTGAGGCTGCGGCCCTGTCCCCGCAGGGCTTCGGCCTGCGGGGTGCGGGCGGCCTGCGCGGCGATGGCCTGGTGCACGCAGCCCTGCGCATCGAAGGCGGCTTCGGTCGCGTTCAGGGCCTGGAGTGCCTGCGCCTCCTGCGGCGGCAGCAAGGGGATTTCGTTCACACGGCCCTGGGCCTGCGCGAATGCCTGCAGCCACGCACCCAGCTGGCTGGCCATGGCGTTCGCGGTCTCCGGCGCGAACACGTTGGGATCGGCCACCAGTTCCAGGGCCTGGCCTGAAGCACGGAGCATCAGTTCGCAGCCGGGCGGCAGGTCCGCGCGGTCCAGGCTGAGGGTGATGCGGCCCGTGGCGGCCAGCGCCGGCGGGCGCTCGCCCAGGCGCAGTGGCAGGTCGCGCGTCAGGGGCCCGGCCTGGCGGCAGCGGGCCAGCTGCGCTTCGGCCTGCGCGGCCGCTGCCTGCGCGGCCATGTCCGGTGCCGTGTCCAGCGTGAGCGGCACCCACGGGGTGGCCCACGCCTGCAGGCCGGACGCCCGCTCGGAGAGCGGGGCGGCGTTGAACAGAATGGACACGCGCTCCTGGCCGGTGAGCGCGCTCAGCCAGGCGCAGAAGCCGGCGACAGCGGTGGTGCCGCCGACGCCGGCGGGCACCGGCAGGATCTGCGGCTGAGTCGAGGTCGCGGCGGTCGTGCGCGGATACGGCAGCTCCACCGGGGCGAGCGCCTGCAAGGCCTGCGTCCAGAACACCTCGCCGCGGGCCAGGGCTTCCGACTGGGCAGCCAGCCGCTCGCGCGTGACGGCGTCCAGCGCCGGCAGCACCTGGCCTGCCACGATGCCGTGGGCGCCAGGCCTGCCCTCGATGCAGGTGCAGCCGCCCAGCAGCACATCGGCATCGGCCGCGGCGACGCGCAGCTGGTCGCCATCGACCGCGAGCACCGTGCCCGGTGCTGCCGTGGCAGGGCCCAGCGCCTGCGCGGTGGCGACCAGCAGCAGCCGGTCCCCCGTGAACAGCTTGGGGCGGGCCAGGGGATTGGCGTACTGCCCGAAGTCGAGTGCGCGCACCAGGGCCACGAGCTCGCGCGCCGTCCGGCTGAAGTCCAGCGTGGCCAGCGCCTCGGGGCGGCGATGCCGCCCGAAGTACTGGCGCTCCCCTTGCTGCGGCGCCAGCGGCAGCTCGCCGCGGGACAGGTCACGCACGATGTCGGTGAAGCAGGCCAGGCCCGCTTCGTAGCACTTGGCGTTCAGGCTCAAGGCGGTCTCGGCCGGCGAGATCTCGAACGACGCCTGGCGCACGATGCGGCCCGCGTCGGCCTGCTCGGTCATCTCGTGCCAGGTCACGCCGTGCAGGCGTTCATGGGCCATCAGCGCCCAGCAGGTGGCGTTCAGGCCCGCATAGCGTGGCAGCAAGGCGTCGTGGAAATTGACGGCCAGCTTGCGGGCCCGCGCCAGCACGGCGCCCGGCAGCATGCGCAGGTTGGCGACGCTGAACAGGTAGTCGAAACCGGCGGGCAACTGCGCCGCCCAGTCGCCCTCCATGCGGAGGGCCGGAATGTCCCGCTGGGCCGCCCATTCCAGGTTGGCACTGCTGGCCGAGACCACCGCCCGGACCTCATGGCCGGCATTGCGGAACGCGTCCGCGCACTGGACCAGGAGACTGCCGTCCCCCACGAATACTGCATGTGTTGTGGCCATTGAATAGCGCCTTCTAGGAAAAGCTGCGGCCGGCCGTCCGTCCCAGGACTGCCAGGGTGATCGCGCAGCCCGAACGCGAGGGCAGGCGTGCCAGCCGCGCGCGCCGGGCGCCGGGGCCGTCATGCTCGAATGCCGCTTCGTACAGGCCGTCGCCCGCGGGCCGCAGGCGGATGCGCGGATGGGCGGTGCTCAGGCCCAGGCCATGGGCCTTCCAGAAAGCCTCGAGCGCCGTCCAGTAGAAAAAGAAGTCGCCTGCCGGCTCGCGCGTGCCGCGCTGCTGCGCGGGCAGCGCCATGAAGCGGTCCAGCAGGCCGAAGTCCGGGTCGCCCTGCACCGGTTCGACGTCCACGCCGATCTCGCCGCTGCGGGTGACCGCGCAGGCCACGGCCTGGCGCGAATGGGCGTGGCTGAAGAAAAGGCCGGTGGACGGCGGCCACATCAGGCAGGGCTTGCCGTGCACGTCGCTGGCGAAGCGCAGTTCCGCGGGCGGGACGTCGAGCACCTCGCCCACCGCCCTGCGCCGCAGCGCGTGCGCGACCAGGTACGCGCGGCGGTCGGCCTCGTGCCGCAGGCGGTCCCGGCAGGCCAGTTCGTCGGGGTCGAGCAGGGCGGCCATGAGGGCGCATTCGGCCTCGCCGAAATCACTCGGACTCGCACTCCAGACCTGCACCTCGGACGCTTGCATAAATACCTTGGGCGCCAGCGGGCGCCTACCGCCGGATATTCACACGCACAAGTCAAGCCGTGGGGCGACGGTAGCCCTGTCGGGCCATACCGATGAGGCACCGACACCACAACGGCGTGTCCGCCTACAAGGCCGGTGTTTTGCGCCTACCCATCATGGCGCCTCGTCCGTGTTCCACCCTTTTCCGCAGGGCTTGCGATGAGCGACACCATCGGCCATCCGAAGCGGCGCCCGCCGATTCCCATCCTCTCGTACCACCAGACCGAGACCACGCCGCCGCGTGGCGTGCCCTGGCGCGAGCTGGTGCTTTCGCCCTCGCGCTTCGCGCGGCAGATGCGCGCCCTGCGCCTGCTGGGCTACACCGGGCTGTCGATGAGCGACCTGGAGCCCTACCTGCGCGGCGAGAAGACGGGCAAGGTGGTGGGCATTACGCTGGACGACGGCTACCTCAACAACTTCGCCAACGCCCTGCCGGTGCTGCGCGACGTGGGCTTCACCGCGACCTCGTACATGGTGAGTTCGCAGTTCGGCGGGTTCAACGTCTGGGACCACGCCAGCGGCGTGCCGCCCAGCCGGCTGATGGACGTGGCCCACCTGAAGGCCTGGATCGCCGCGGGCATGGACGTGGGCGCGCACACGCGCAGCCACGTGGACCTGCTGCAGTGCGACGAGGCTACGGCCCGCGACGAGATCGCCGGCTGCAAGGCCGACCTGGAGCGCGCACTGGGCGTGGAGGTGCGGCATTTCTGCTATCCGTACGGCCGCCACCGTCCCGAGATCGCCGAATGGGTGCGCCAGGCCGGGTACGTGACGGCCACCACCGTGGTGCCGGCGCGCACGCGCTGGGAGGACCATCCCTTCATGCTGCCGCGCATCCCGGTGGAAACGCCCGACATGCTGCCGGTGCTGCTGGCCAAGACCTGCACCGGCTACCTGGACCTGCGCCGGGCCGCCGGCCGCGCGATCCGGCGCCGCCGCGGTGCGGTCGCCCGGGCCACGGCCTGAGGCGCCCTAGCGCGCCTGCAGGCGCTGCTCCAGCTCCCGCAGCACGGGCCGGATCTTCTCGCCCACGCTGATCTGCGGGTTGGAGAAGCCGTCGTCCTTGCCAGCTTCCTTTTCGCGCTGCGCGATCACGGGAACAGCGGCGGCGAAAGCCTGTTCGAAGGAATGCGTCTTGCGCAGCTGCTCGTCGAACAGCGCGCGGCCGAAGAAGGTGAGTTCGGACAGGCGTCCGCAGCCATACGAGGTGTGGGTGGCGTCGGCCGCCGTCATGACCAGCGTGTGCGCATCGGCCAGGGGGCCGACCCAGCCTCCGGAGTAGCAGGCCGAGACCGCGACGACGCGATGGCGGATGCCCGCCTTGTCGAGCGCGACGCGCAACTCGCCGGGACTCACCGGCCCGACGGAAAGCGGGCCGTGCGAGGCCGCCAGCTTGTGGTCGCTCGCGCCGTGCGAAGTGAGGTAGACGACCAGGAGGTCCTGCTCGCGGTCCATGCGCTCGGCCAGGGCCTGCACCGCGCGCTCGAGGTTCTGGGGCGTGGCCCAGGGGAGCGTGGCGGCCGTGGTGGCGTGGTTGACCAGGTGCAGGACACGGCCGGCGGCGTCGAAACGCTCGGCCAGCACGCCGGCCACCAGGGTGCTCTCGCGCAGGAACACGTCTTCCTCGGCATAGGGCGCGAACACCAGGCCATAGACGTCAGCCACTTCGGGGCGTTCAGGCACGAGCGCCGCCACGGCCCGGTTCCACGCAGCCTGCTGCGCCTCGAAGGTGTCCTGGCTGAGCTGCAGGCGCGGCTGCTCCTCGCCCTGCCCCGCCACTTCTTCCGGGACCCAGGGG
>CAZZAW010000072.1:0-908 GCA_964652405.1 uncultured Ramlibacter sp. | reverse complement strand
ACCCAGGGGCGGTCGGGGAACACCCAGGCGGTGAGGCCGAACAGCAGCACCAGGCCAGCGCCCAGCGCGGGTGCGCGCCAGGCCCTTGCGCCCATGCGGCGGGCCAGCTGCACCGCCACAGCCACGGTCCAGGCCCAAAGCGCGAGATAGACCGCCCAGCTGGCCCACACGGTCTTGAGCAGCTCGGGAATGGCATCGCGGGACTGCGCGATGCCCAGCAGCAGCGAGGTGACGGTGGGCGGCAGCAGCGCCGCCGTCCACAGCGCGAACCAGGCCGCCACCCGCCCCGGCAGCACCCACCAGGCCAGCAGCACGAGCACAGCCGTGGCCCACCAGGGCGCCAGCCAGCCGCGCAGGTTGAAGCCGGCCGGGCCGCTGACTTCCAGCCGCCCCAACCCCAGCTCCACGGCCATCAGGAGCACCAGCAGGCCCACCAGCTGCGCAGGCCGCGGCTCGCCCTGCACCCGCGCGGGCAGCAGTACGCCGGCGCGCAGCCCTTCACGCAACCACTGGGAGAACGGAGCCTGGTCTTGCATGGCCGGCATCATGCCAGCCCGCCGCCGCTCAGGCAGCGCGCAGGCGGGGCCCGGCCAGGGCCGGCTCCATCCGCAGCCGCTGCGGCGCCGTGTAGCACAGGAAGTGCTTGTTCGTGGCCCGGCCGATCGCGCACAGGCCCACCCGCTGCGCGATCTGGTGCCCCATCTGCGTGATGCCGCTGCGCGAGACCACCAGGGCCACGCCCATCTGCGCCGACTTGATCACCATCTCGCTGGTGAGCCTGCCGGTCGTGTAGAACACGTGCGGCGCCGCCGGCGTGGCGGTGGCCGCTTCCGGATGCATCCACAGCCAGCCAGCGATGGTGTCGATGGCGTTGTGGCGGCCCACGTCCTCCACGAACAGCAGCATCT
>CAZZAW010000071.1:0-10795 GCA_964652405.1 uncultured Ramlibacter sp. | reverse complement strand
AGGACGGCGAGACCATGGGCGAGATCATGTTCCGCGGCAACATCACCATGAAGGGTTACCTCAAGAACGCCCAGGCCACGCAGGAGGCTTTCGCCGGCGGCTGGTTCCACACGGGCGACCTGGCGGTGCAGTACCCGGACGGCTACATCAAGATCAAGGACCGCAGCAAGGACATCATCATCTCGGGCGGCGAGAACATCTCGTCCATCGAAGTCGAGGACGTGCTGTACCGGCACCCCGACGTGCTGGCCGCCGCGGTGGTGGCCAAGCCCGATCCCAAGTGGGGCGAGACGCCCTGTGCCTTCGTGGAGCTCAAGGCCGGCGCCAGGCTGGAAGCCGCCGACATCGTGGCACACTGCAGGAAGCACCTGGCCGGGTTCAAGGTGCCCAGGGCGGTGGTCTTCGGCGAGCTGCCCAAGACCTCGACGGGCAAGATCCAGAAGTTCGAGCTGCGCAAGCAGGCCGGCTCGGCCGCCGCGATCGACGTCTAGCAGGCCTAGGTCTTGAGCGCCAGGCCCAGCCGCTCGATGATCACCTTCTCCTTGGCGTACTGCTCGCGCATGAACTTCGTGTAGTCCTCGGTGTTCATGTAGATCACCGACTGGTCGTACTTGTCGAAGCTGGCCAGCACGGCCGGGTCCTCGATGGCCTTCCTGAAGGCGTCGTGCAGGCGCCGGGTGACCGCCGGGTCCATGCCCTTGGGTCCACCGATGCCGAAAGGCGAATCGTAGATGGTGTCGTAGCCCAGCTCGTTGAGCGTGGGCACGTTGGGCCAGCGCTTGGTGCGCCTGGAGCCGTAGGTCGCGAGCAGCCGGCAGGTGCCCGCGTCCACGTGCGGCCCCCAGCCGGTGGCGTCGCTGTGGGACATCACGTGCCCGCCCAGGAGCGCCTGCATGCCATCGGCATTGCCCTTGAAGGGGATGTGCTGCAGCCGGATGCCCGCCTTGGACGCGAACTCTTCCACCGCCAGGTGCGGCGTGGTGCCGTTGCCGGTCGAGCCGTACGTGAACTGGCCGGGATTGGCCTTGGCGTAGTCGACCAGGTCCTTCACGGACTTGATCGGCGAGTCGGCCCTCACCACCAGGCCGAAGGTGTAGCCGGTCAGGAGCGCGATGTAGGTGAAGTCGGCCAAGGGGTCGAACTGCATCTTCTGCATGTGGGGCAGGCGCACCACGCCGATGGTCAGCTGCGACAGCGTGTAGCCGTCCGGCCGGGCCGTGACCAGCTCGTTGGGCCCCAGCATCCCGCTCGCACCGGCCTTGTTGTCCACCACCATCTGGCCGCCCAGCGCCTTGGCCGCGCTGTCGGCGATGGACCGCATCACCGCGTCGGTGGAGCCGCCCGCCGGCCACGGGCAGATCAGGCGGATGGGCCGGCTCGGAAAGGCCTGGGCCTGGGCCAGCGAGGGCAGCGCGACGCTGGCGCAGGAGGCGAGGGCCGCCTGGACGAAGCGGCGGCGGCTGGAGGTGCTCGAGCTCATCGGTTGTCTCCTGGTGTGAGCGTGCAATCTAAGCCCGGAGCCGGCCCGTCCCGATTGGGGTAAGCATGGAGCCGCCGTCCCGCGGTGCAGCACGCGGCGGCATACTCGATTCATGCCCTTCCTGTCGCCCACCGCAGCGCACGTGCTGGGGCGCCCCTGGCGCTTCGCCCGGCAGGTGCTGGCAGGCTTTCGCGACAACCAGGGCCTGCTGCTGGCCGGCGCCGTGGCCTACTACGCGCTGCTCTCGGTGGTGCCACTGCTGATCCTGGTGGTGATCGCGCTGTCCCACTGGGTTCCGGAAGCCGAGCTGCTGGAGACGCTGAGCCTGTACCTGGAGTGGCTGATGCCGGGGCAGTCGCGCGCCATCGTAGGCGAGCTGGCCTCCTTCCTCGCGCACCGCGACGTGATCGGCTGGGTGCTGCTGGCCACGCTGCTGTTCTTCAGCTCGCTCGCGTTCACGGTGCTGGAGAAAGCCATGTCCGTGATCTTCCTGCACCGGGTGGAGGTGCGCCGCCGGCACGTCCTGGTGTCGGCCCTGCTGCCGTACTGCTACATCCTGTGCCTGGGCGTGGGCCTGCTGATCGTGACCGTGGTGGCGGGCGGCCTGCAGGCCATGGGGGAGGGCAGCGTGCGGTTCCTGGGCCGCGAGTGGTCGCTCTCGGGCATCTCCGGCCTGCTGCTGTACCTGCTGGGCCTGGCCGGCGAGATCTTCCTGGTGACCTCGGTCTACATGGTGATGCCGGTCGGGCGGCTGAAGTGGCGCCACGCGCTGATCGGCGGCGCGACGGCGGCCGTGCTGTGGGAGCTCACCCGGCACCTGCTGGTGTGGTACTTCGGCACGCTGTCGCAGGTCAGCCTGGTGTACGGCTCGCTGACGACGGCCATCGTGGTGCTGCTCAGCCTGGAGATCGCCGCGGCCCTGCTGCTGCTGGGCGCGCAGGTGATCTCCGAGTACGAACGCATCGAGCGGGTCAGTCCCCCATGACCACGCCTTCGCGGCGCGGGTCGGCGCCGCCGAACCAGAACATCTCGCCATGCGCCTGGCCGCGCGTGATGGCCTGCAGGCCGCTGGTCATGGCGGCCTCGCGCACCTCGGCGCCGCGGGCGCGCAGGGCTTCCACCGTGGCCGGCGGGAAGCGCTTTTCCTCCAGGATGGACGGCCCGTTCAGCGACGCGAAATTCGGCAGGTTGATGGCCTGCTGCGGCGTCATGCCCCAGTTGAGCACCCCGTAGAGCGTTTTGGCCGTGAAGTGGATGATGAGCGCGCCGCCGGGGCTGCCGCCGCTCATCACCAGCTGGCCGGTCGCCTTGTCGAAGACCAGCGTCGGCGCCATGGACGAACGCGGGCGCTTGCCCGGCTGCACGCGATTGGCGATCGGCCGTCCCTGCGCGTCGGCGGGCGCGAAGCTGAAATCGGTCAGCTCGTTGTTCAGCAGGAAGCCCTTGACCATCTGGCGCGAGCCGAACGCGTCCTCGATGGTGGTGGTCATGGCGATCGCATTGCCGTAGGCGTCCACGATGCTGATGTGCGAGGTGCCGTACTCCGGCTGGTCGGGCATGGGAGCGTGGCTGGTGCGCACGGGACCCGGCGTGCCGGGCTGGGCGGTCTTCATGCTGGGGCCCGCCGGCTGGATCAGCCTGGCGCGCTCGGCAAGGTAGGCGGGGTCCAGGAGGCTCATCCAGCTGCCGCCAGGCGGCTGCACGAAATCGGGATCGGCCAGGTACTGGCCCCGGTCGGCGAAGGCCAGGCGGGCGGCTTCGGTGTACAGGTGCAGCCAGTCGGCGCCGGGCAGACCGTCCTGCAGGGGCAGGGTCGCGGCCGGCGTGTTGTTCAGCAGGCCGAGGATCTGGCCGACGGCGATGGCGCCGGAGCTGGGCGGCGGGAAGCCGCAGACGCGGTAGTCCTTGGTCTGGGCGCGGTAGTCGTGGCAGATCGGCGCACGCTTCTTGGGCTGGTAGCCGGCCAGGTCGGCCAGCGTCATCTTGCCGGGGTTGGTGGGGTGCTTCTGCACCTTGTCGACGATGGCCTGCGCGATCTCGCCTTCGTGCAGGGCCCTGGAGCCTTCGGCCGCGATGCGGCGCAGCACCCCGGCGAGTTCGGGGTTGCGCAGGTTGAAGCCCACGTCGCGCGGGTCGCCGTCGGGCTTGTAGAAGTAGGCCGCCGCCGTCGGGTCTTTCTTCAGGTGCGCATCGCCCCGGGCCATGGTGTTCAGCCGGGGGCTGACCTTGAAGCCCGACTCGGCCAGCACGATCGCGGGCTGGAACAGCTGCGCCCAGGGCAGCTTGCCGTACTGCCTGTGCGCCATCTCCAGCATGCGCACGGTACCGGGCACGCCGACCGAACGGCCGCCGACCACGCCCTCGTAGAAGGGCAGGGGCTTGCCGTCGGCACCGAGGAACAGCTTCTCGTCGGCCGCGGCGGGAGCGGTTTCGCGGCCGTCGAAGGCCTCCACGTCCTTGCCGTTGAAGTGCAGCAGGAAGGCGCCGCCGCCGATGCCGCTGGACTGCGGCTCCACCAGCGTCAGCACCATCTGCACGGCGATGGCCGCATCGATGGCGGATCCACCGGCCTTGAGCACCTGGTAGCCGGCGTCCGTGGCCAGCGGGTTCGCGGCGGCCACCGCGTACTTGCGCGTCGCCCAGCCCGGTTTCTCGGTGAAGCCCGAGGCGCCCTCGGGCAGCAGGGGCGGCTGGTAGCTGAAGTTGGAAGGAGCGCTGGCGCAGGCCGCCAGCAAGGTGGTGAGCGCGAGCGCGCCAAGCTTGAGCTTCATGGCATCTCCTGTTGTTGTGGTAGCCATGTTAGCCCGGCGCGCGGGCGGCCGGCAGTCAGCGCGGCGCGAGCCGGATGGCACCGTCCAGGCGGATCACTTCGCCGTTGAGCATGTCGTTCTCGAAGATGTGCGTGGCGAGCTTGGCGTAGTCCTCGGGCGTGCCCAGGCGGGAGGGGAAGGGGACGCTGGCGGCCAGCGCGTCCTGCACTTCCTTGGGCATGCCGAACAGCATGGGCGTGCCGAAGATGCCGGGGGCGATGGTCATGTTGCGGATGCCGTTGCGGGCCAGGTCACGCGCGATTGGCAGGGTCATGCCCACGACGCCGCCCTTGGAGGCGCTGTAGGCGGCCTGGCCGATCTGCCCGTCGTAGGCGGCGACCGAGGCCGTGGAGATCATGCAGCCGCGCTCGCCGGTGGGCTCGGGCTCGTTCTTGCTCATGGCTTCCGCCGCGAGCCGGATCATGTTGAAGCTGCCCACCAGGTTGACCATGATGGTCTTGGTGTACAAGGCGAGGCTGTGCGCGCCGTTCTTGCCGACGGTTTTCTCGGCGGGCGCGATGCCGGCGCAGTTCACCAGTCCCATCAGCTTGCCCATGGAGACCGCCTTGGCCACCACCGCCTGGCCGTCGGCTTCCTGGCTCACGTCGCACTTGACGAAGGCGCCGCCGATGTCCTTGGCCACGGCCTCGCCCTTCTCGGCCTGCATGTCGGCGATCACGACCTTGCCGCCGGCGGCGGCCAGCATGCGCGCCGTGCCTTCGCCCAGGCCCGAGGCGCCGCCGGTGACGATGAAGACCTTGCCCTTGATGTCCATGAGTGCTCCTGCTGGTGACGTTGACGTAAACGTCAATTATCGGGGATGAAAAAAGCGCCCCAGTGGGGCGCTTTCCTGGATTCCCGCTGCGCGGTCACTTGAACCCGACGCGGTCCAGCATCTGCTGCACCTTCACGGTGTTGGCGCCCACGGCCGCCAGCGGGATGGTCTCGGCCTTGAACTCGCCGCCGCCGCTCATGGCCTGCAGGGCCGGGTTGTTCACCTTCACGCCCCGGGCGGTGGGCCATTCGTTGTTGCCGTTGGCGAAGTAGTTCTGCGCCTCGGCACTGGCCAGGTACTCCAGGAACTTCACCGCATTGGCGGTGTTCTTCGCGTTCTTGGCCACGCCGCCTCCCGAGATGTTGAGGTGCGTGCCCCAGCTCTGCTGGTTCGGGAAGACCACGGCGACTTTCTCCACCACGGCGCGGTCCTCGGGCTTGTCCGAGCGCATCAGGCGGGCGAGGTAGTAGCTGTTGGTGACCGCGATCTGGCACTCGCCGGCCGCCACGGCCTTGATCTGGTCGGTATCGCCGCCCTTGGGATCGCGGGCCATGTTGTCCTTCACGCCCTGGATCCACTGCTGCGCCCGGGCTTCGCCCACGTGCTCGGCGACGGCGCCGAACAGGGAGAGGTTGTACGGGTGCGAGCCGGAGCGGATGCAGATCTTGCCCTTGTTCTTGGCGTCGGCGAGTTCCTCGTAGGTGTCCACGTCCTCGCGCTTGACCTTGACCTTGTCGTACACCACGACCCGGGCACGGGTCGAGAAGCCGAACCAGGGCGAGCCTTCGGCCGTCACGGTACCGCGGTACTGGGCGGGGATCGCGTCTTCCAGCACCTTGGACCTGACCGGTTTGAACAGGCCGTCGACCTCGCCGCGGTACAGGCGCGCGGCATCGACCAGCAGGATCACGTCGGCTGGCGAGGCGGCGCCTTCGGCCTTGAGGCGGGCCAGGATGCCGGCATCGTCGGCGTCCACCCGGTTGATCTTGATGCCGGTGGCCTTGGTGAAGTTGTTGTACAGGGCTTCATCGGTCGAGTAGTGGCGGGCCGAGTACAGGTTCAGCACCTGCTCCTGGGCTTGCGCGGCGAGTGCGGCGAAGGCGAGCAAGGCGGCGGCGAGTGGCTTGGCGGTCATGGGATCCTCATCTGTGAAAGCAAACGCGAATGATTCGCATTGTAGCCACGAAACCGCGTCCAATAAAAAAGCCCCCAGTCTTGCGACTGAGGGCTAAGGATCCCTGAACCCGTAGGGTTTCGAAAGGACCCGAGGAGACAACCTGAAGAACTCTCGATCACGAGAGTGTCGGATAGATGCTCCGTGACTTGTAGAGTTCCCGCCTTACCGAAGTAGCGGCAGGAACCCGGGTTTCAAGCTCTCGCTCTTGCGTTTCAGCGCTTGGCCTTGGCGGTGGCCTTGGTGGCGTTCACGGCCGTGTTGGTGACGGCGTTGAAGTTGGCTTCGGCCACTTCGGTCGCCTGCTTGACCGCCTTCTGCACCGATTCCAGGGCGTTGTTGCCGGCGGCAACGGCGCTCTTGAACACGGCCACGGCGGTTTCGGAACCGGCGGGGGCGTTCTTGGCGGCGTTGTCGACAACGGCCAGGAACTTCTTCTGGGCTTCAGCGGCCTGGGCTTCGAAGGTCTTGCCGAACTCGGCGCCGGTGCCGGCGGCGATGTCGTAGAGGTGGCGGCTGTAGGCGGCGGTCTTCTCGGCCAGGGGCTGGAACAGGGAAGCCTGCAGGGCCAGCAGCTCCTGGGCGTCCTTGACGCTCAGCACAGCCTGGGTGGTGCCGGCGGCTTCTGCCAGGGCGGCCTTGGAAGCGGTCATGTTCAGCTCGACGAGCTTCTCGACGCCTTCGAAGGCCTTGCTGGTCAGGCCGAAAAGGGTTTCGACGGTGGCTTTCTGCGAGGCCAGGACTTGTTCAGCGGTCAACATATCAATCTCCTAGAAGGTGGGTTGGTATCTGCCCCGCCGTTATGTTGCAGCGCAGCATGAGGGAATTATAGGGACGGAAGCCGCCATGACAAGCACTTTTTGCTGCGATGCAACATTCTAGGATGGCTCGCCTAGAACCGGCCCGCCGGAGGGGTACCCACAATCGGCCCCATGCAGGTCTTCTACGCCACCCAGTTCGTGCTGCAGCTGCCCGCCGGGCACCGCTTCCCGATGGCCAAGTACCAGCTGCTGCGCGACCGGCTGGCGGCTGAGCTGCCCGAGGTCCGGCTCATGCAGGCGCTGCCGGCGAGCGACGGCGAACTGGCCCTGGCCCACAGCCCAGCCTACGTCAAGGCGATTGCCGACGGTTCGGTGGACCCTCGCATCCTGCGCGAGATCGGCTTCCCGTGGAGCGAGGCCATGGCCGAGCGGGCCCGCCGCTCGGTCGGAGCCACCATCTCGGCCTGCCGGGCGGCGTTCCGGGAGGGCGTGGCCGCCAACATCGCCGGCGGCACCCACCACGCCAGCGCCGACCGGGGCGGGGGCTTTTGCGTGTTCAACGACGCCGCCGTGGCCTCGCGGCTGATGCAGGCCGAGTGGGCGAGGGCGCACCGGCAGCCCCTGCGGGTGGCGGTGATCGACCTGGACGTGCACCAGGGCAACGGCACGGCCCGCATCTTCCGGGGCGACGACAGCGTGTTCACCCTGTCCCTGCACGGGCAGAAGAACTTCCCGTTCCGCAAGGAACCGGGCGACCTCGACGTCGACCTGCCGGACGGCTGCCGCGACGAGGAGTACCTGGCGGCGCTGGAGGGCGCGCTGGATGAGCTCGAGCGCCGTTTCCAGCCGGGGCTGGTGATCTACCTGGCCGGCGCCGACCCGCACGAGGGCGACCGCCTGGGGCGGCTCAAGCTCACCTGGGACGGCCTGGAGGCCCGCGACCGCCGCGTGTTCGACTGGTGCTGGGAGCGCCGGCTGCCGGTCGCCTTCGCCATGGCCGGCGGCTACGGCACACGGATCGAGGACACGGTGCAGGCCCAGATGAACACCTTCCGGGTCGCGGCCCAGTACTGGCGCCGCTGGCAGAATCTGGCGCGATGAGCGACACCGCCCCGGCCAAGCCGCAACCCGAGCCCCGCAGCGCCTACAAGAGCTTCCGCACCATCAGCACCCGCTGGATGGACAACGATGCCTACGGGCACGTGAACAACGTCGTCTACTACAGCTGGTTCGACACGGTGGTCAACGCCCACCTGATCGAGCAGGGCGCGCTGGACATCCACCGGGGCGAGGTGATCGGGCTGGTGGTCGAGACCCAGTGCAACTACTTCTCGCCGGTCGAGTTCCCCCAGACGGTCGAAGCCGGCCTGCGGGTGGCGCATGCCGGCAAGTCGAGCGTGCGCTACGAGGTCGGCTTGTTCGTCCAGGGCCAGCCGCTGACGGCGGCGCGCGGCCACTTCATCCATGTCTATGTCGATCGCGCCACGCGGCGGCCGGCGGCCCTGCCCGCCCGCCTGCGCGAGGTGCTGGAGGCCCTGCAATGATGTCCCAGGTGAACACCGTGGTGGCCGACCCCGCGAGCGTGGACGCGGCCATCGAGAGCCGCTTCTCGGCCCGCGCCTTCCTGCCGCGGGCCGTACCGCGCGAAACGATCGAAGAGATCCTGCGGGTGGCCAGCCGCGCGGCTTCGGGCACCAACACCCAGCCCTGGAAGGTGTACGTGCTTCAGGGCGCTGCGCGCGACCAGCTGGTGGACAAGGTCTGCGCCGCCCATGACGCGATCTACGCCGATCCTTCGCTGGCGGCACAGTACCGGGAGGAGTACGACTACTACCCGGAAAAATGGGTCTCGCCCTACATCGACCGGCGGCGCGAGAACGGCTGGAGCCTGTACGGCCTGCTGGGCATCACCAAGGGCGACAAGGACAGGATGCACGCCCAGCACCAGCGCAATTTCCGCTTCTTCGACGCGCCCGTGGGCCTGATGTTCACGCTGGACCGTGTCATGGGCCGCGGCTCGCTGGTGGACTACGGCATGTTCCTGCAGAGCCTGATGGTGGCGGCCCGCGCCCGTGGGCTCCACACCTGCCCGCAGGCTGCCTGGAACGGATTTGCCCGCATCATCCTGCCGCACATCGGCGCCGGGGAGGGCGAAATGCTGGTCTGCGGCATGTCCCTGGGCTGGGCCGATCCGGCGGCGCCGGTGAACAGTTTCCACACCCCGCGCGAGCCGGTGGAGCGCTTCACGCGCTGGCTCGAGTAGCTCAGCGGTCCAGGCGCAACCCGGGATTGCGGCCTTCCCACTCCCTGACCTGCCGCTCCGCTTCGTCCTTCGCGATCCCGTGCCGTTCCTGGATACGGCCCAGCAGCTGCTCGCGCCGGCCGGCGATCACGTCCAGGTCGTCGTCGGTGAGCTGGCCCCATTTCTCCTTGAGCTTGCCCTTGACCTTCTTCCATTTGCCTTCGATGCGGTCATGGTTCATGGTCGGCTCCTTGAATCTCTGTTTCCACTGTAGAAAGTCCGCCGAGCCGCGGCAGTAGGACGCCCCGGTCGAGCCCGGTAGGAGCCCACCGGCCATTGGGTATGCTCGGCAGCTCGACCTTGAGGAGACACGCGATGGGATTCCTGCGGCGCGGGGCGCTGGTACTTGCCCTGTTCGTTCCACAGCTGGCGGCTGCGGCCGATTTCGACGGCAGCCGCCTGACGCCGGTCTGGGGCATTCCCTTCGCCGGCCTGCTGCTGTCCATCGCCCTGATGCCGCTCCTCGTGCCCGCCTTCTGGCACCATCATTTCGGCAAGGTTGCGGCCGCCTGGGCGCTGGCGTTCCTGGTCCCGTTCGCCCTGGTGTTCGGGCCGGGCGTGGCCGGCACCAGCTTCGTCCATGCGCTGCTGGCCGAGTACATCCCGTTCGTGATCCTTCTCACCGCGTTGTTCACCGTGGCCGGCGGCATCTACATCCGGGGCAACCTGCACGGCAGCCCGGGGCTGAACACGGCCATCCTGGCGATCGGCGCGTTCCTCGCGAGCTTCATGGGAACGACCGGGGCCTCCATGCTGCTCATCCGGCCCCTGATCCGCGCCAACGACAACCGCCGGCACACCGCACACGTGGTGGTGTTCTTCATCTTCATCGTGTCCAACGCCGGAGGCTCGCTCACCCCCCTGGGCGATCCGCCGCTGTTCCTGGGATTCCTCAAGGGCGTGGACTTCTTCTGGACCGTGCGCCACATCTTCCCGGAGACGCTGTTCCTGGTGGGCTCGCTGCTGCTGATCTTCTACGCGCTGGACAGCTGGTACTACCACCGCCGCGAGGAGATCAAGCCGCGCGACCCGACACCGGACACCCGCGCCATCGGATTCGACGGCGCGCGCAACTTCTGGCTCCTGGGCGCCATCGTGGGCCTGGTGCTGCTGAGCGGTGCGTGGAAGTCGCCTGTCAGCTTCAACATCGCGGGCACCGATGTCGGGCTGCCGGGCCTGGTGCGGGACGTCGGGCTCATCCTGGTGACGCTGCTGTCGCTCAAGATCACCCCCCGGGCGGTCCACGAGGACAACCAGTTCTCGTGGGCGCCCATGGTGGAAGTGGCCAAGCTGTTCGCGGGGATTTTCCTGACCATCATCCCGGTGATCGCCATGCTGCGGGCCGGCGTGGACGGCCCCTTCGGTGCCGTGGTCGCGGCCGTCACCCGGCCCGACGGAACCCCGGACCCCGCCATGTACTTCTGGGCCACCGGGGCGCTCAGCTCGTTCCTGGACAACGCGCCGACCTACCTGGTGTTCTTCAACACGGCAGG
>CAZZAW010000070.1:0-10798 GCA_964652405.1 uncultured Ramlibacter sp. | reverse complement strand
TTGCGACACTCCATGGTCTTTTCTGGAAGTCCGTGGAAAGTCGAAGTGGAGCGGGCGATGGGAATCGAACCCACGTCTTGAGCTTGGGAAGCTCAGGTCCTGCCATTGAACGACGCCCGCAGGAACTGCCGAGATTCTAAGCCTGCGCCGAGCCACCCAGAACGCACAAGGCCCGGAAGACCGGGCCTTGTTGCTTTCCGGCGCAGGCGCGATCAGCCGCCTTCGGATTCGTGCCGCGCCGACGACGGCGTGGGGTACAGCTGGGCGTTGCCCTGGGTCAGGCCGGCCGAGGCGCCGCGTCGCTCGGGGCCGGTGTAGGCGGGCCGCGCCGTGGCTTGCGAACCCATCCGGTCGCCGGCCGCCTCGGCGGCCCGGGCGATCTGGCCGCTCTTCTGCTGGCCCTTGGTGTACCAGTTGCGCAGGATCTCGCCGGCCGTCTCGCGGCCGCCCAGGCCGAACGACAGGCCCAGGGCCAGGGCGATGGCGCCGACGAAGGCCATGAACAGCGTGTTCACCAGCGTGGTCGCGATGCCCAGCTGGTTCACGGCCACCACCACCGCGAACGCCCAGACCACGGCCGACGCCACCTTCGACAGGAAGTTGGCGTTGGTCAGCCCGGCTTCGCCCGCGGCGCCGCGCACCACGTTGGACAGGGCCTTGGCCGCCAGGCCGCCGATCACCAGCACCACCAGCGCGACGATCACGTTGGGCAGCCACAGCAGCAGCTCACGCAGCACTTCGGAGACGGCGGGCAGTCCCAGCGCGTCGAAAGCCACCACCAGCGCGATCAGGCGGATGAACCACTTCACCACCAGGCCAATCATGCCGGCCGAGTCGGTGCCGGCATTCATCTTGGCCACGAAGTCACCCAGGCCGGACCGGTTCGCGAGGTCGTTGAACTTCACGGCCCGCAGGAGGGCGGCGATGCCTTTTTCCACCAGCGACGACAGCAGCCAGCCGATGATGACGATGACGGCAAAGCCGAGGATCTTGGGAATGGCCGAGAAGAACATGGCCATGGCTGCGGCCAGCGAGGTCATCATCGCGTGGCTCCATTCGGTGACTTGTGCTTGCATGGAAGGGCTCCGGTGGGAAGGTGGGGACGCATGCCACTTTCCCCGCCACGGCCGGGCCTCGAGGTCGGCGCAAACCAGCGCCTTCTGTAGGAACAGGATTTTGCAGAGCCAGTCCGGCTCAGCGTCAATGCGCGCCTTGCGCCTCGAGCAGCGAGCGCTCCAGCAGCTCCAGGGCTTCCTCGAACACCGCGTCCTCGATGGTCAGCGGGAACAGGAAGCGCAGGACATTGCCTTCGGTGCCGCAGGTCAGCAGGATCAGCCCGTGCTCCAGGGCCCTGCGCTGGACTTCGCGGGCCATGGCGGCATCGGCCCGGCCATCGGCACTTCGGAACTCGCAGGCGACCATGGCCCCGAGTCCCCGCACCTGCGCGAGCTGCGGCACGCGTGGGCGCAGTGCTTCCAGCAGGCGGACCAGCCGCGCGCCCAGCACTGCGCCGCGCTCGGGCAGCCGTTCCTGCCGCATGACCTCGACCACGGCCAGGGCCGCAGCCACCGCCAGGGGATGGCCGGCGTAGGTGCCGCCCAGCCCACCGGGGGCCGGCGCGTCCATCACCTCCGCGCGGCCGGTCACGGCCGACAGCGTCATGCCGCCCGCCAGCGACTTGGCGATGGTCATCAGGTCGGGCACGACGCCCTCGGCTTCGAAGTGCTGCATCGCGAACAGGCGTCCGGTGCGCCCGAACCCGGTCTGCACCTCGTCGGCGACCAGCAGGATGCCGTGCTCGTCGCACAACTGGCGCAGCCATCGGACCGCCTCGCGCTGGATGACGTGGAAGCCGCCTTCGCCCTGCACCGGCTCGAACACGATGGCCGCCACCCGCGAGGGCTCGATGTCGGCCTTGAAGATGCGCTCCACCGCCGCCTGCGTCTCGGCCAGGCTGGCGCCTTCCGCCGGGAAAGGCGCGTGGTAGACCTCGGGCGCGAACGGGCCGAAGCCCGCCTTGTACGGCTGCACCTTGCCGGTGAGCGACACCGCGAACAGGCTTCGGCCGTGGAAGCCGCCGGAGAAGGCGATCACGCCGCTGCGGCCGGTGGCGGCGCGGGCGATCTTGACGGCGTTCTCGATGGCCTCCGCGCCCGTGGAGAACAGGGCCGTTTTCTTGGGGTGCGAGCCCGGCGTGATCTCGTTGAGCTTCTCGGCCAGCGCGATGTAGCTCTCGTAGGGAACCACCTGCCAGCAGGTGTGCGTGAAGCGCTCCAGCTGCGCCTGGATCGCGGCCACCACCTGCGGATGGCGGTGCCCCGTGTTGAGGACGGCGATGCCGCCGGCGAAGTCGATGAACCGGCGGCCCTCCACGTCCCACAGTTCGCTGTTGAGGGCCCGGTCGGCGAAGAAGCTGGCCATCACGCCCACGCCGCGCGGCGTGGCCGCGGCCTTGCGCGCGAGCAGCGATTCGTTTCGGGAATGGCGCATGGCGGACTCAGTACTTGGCCATGACGTGCCGCACCACGGTGTAGTCCTCGAGGGCGTACATGGACATGTCCTTGCCGTAGCCCGAGGATTTCAGCCCGCCGTGTGGCATCTCGTTGACCAGCATGAAGTGCGTGTTGATCCAGGTGCAGCCGTACTGCAGCTGGCGCGCCACCCGCATGGCCTTACCGATGTCGGTGGTCCACACGCTGGAGGCCAGGCCGTAGTCGGAATCGTTGGCCCAGCCGACCACCTGTTCGGCGTCGGTGAACCGGGTGACCGACACCACCGGGCCGAACACCTCACGCTGGACGATCTCGTCCTCCTGCCGCGCGCCGGCGATCACGGTGGGCTCGTAGAAGAAGCCGTTGCCGGCGCGGACCTTGCCCCCGGTCGTGACCTCGATGTGGCCCGCCATCTGGGCGCGTTCCACGAAGCTGGCGACGCGGTTGCGCTGGCGGTCCGAGATCAGCGGCCCGATCTCCACGCCTTCCTCGTCCTGCAGGCCCGCCTTGATCGTGGACACGGCCGAGGTGAGGTCGGCCACCAGCCGGTCGTACACCTTGGCGCCCGCGTAGATGCGGCAGGCGGCGGTGCAGTCCTGGCCGGCGTTGTAGTAGCCGAAGGTGCGCACGCCCTCGATCACGGCGGCGAGGTCGGCGTCGTCGAACACGATCACCGGCGCCTTGCCGCCCAGTTCCAGGTGGGTGCGCTTGAGCGTGGCGGAGGCCGCCTGCAGCACCTTGCGCCCGGTGGCCACGTCGCCGGTGAGCGAGACCATGCGCACCTGCGGGTGCTCCACCAGGGGCTGGCCCACGCTGCCGCCGCGGCCGCACACCACGTTCAGCACGCCCTTGGGCAGGATGTCGGCCGCCAGCCGCGCGAACAGCAGCGCGGTGAGTGGCGTCTGCTCGCTGGGCTTGAGCACCACGGTGTTGCCGGCGGCCAGGGCCGGGGCGGTCTTCCAGGCGGCCATCATCAGCGGGTAGTTCCAGGGCGCAATCGAACCGACCACGCCGATCGGGTCGCGGCGGATCATGCTGGTGTGGCCAGCCAGGTACTCGCCCGCCACCGAGCCCGTCATGCAACGCACCGCGCCGGCGAAGTAGCGGAAGCAGTCGGCCACGGCCGGGATCTCGTCACCCAGCGCCCGTGCATAGGGCTTGCCGCAATTGAGCGACTCCAGCCGCGCGAAGCTTTCCGCGTGCTGCTCGATCGCGGCCGCGAGCTTGAGCAGCAGGCCCGAGCGCTCGGCCGGCGTGGTCTGCGACCAGCTCTCGAAGGCGCGGCTGGCGGCCGAGACCGCGCGGTGCACCTGCTCGGGCGAGGCTTCCGGCACCTCGCACAGCACGTCGCCGGTGGCCGGGTTGAGCACGGCTTCGGCCGGCCCTTCGCCGCGCACCAGCTGCTGGTCGATGAGCAGCTCGGTCGGAAAGCTGATGCTGAGTTCGCTGGGGTGTCCCATGGTCGGCTCCTTTGGTCTAGCGGGCGTGGCCGTCCTCGCCTGCCCGGGTCAGCCAGTAGGCGGCGATGATCGGCACGAAGGTGAGGGCGATGATGAAGACCGCGACCACGTTGGTCACGGGGCGCTGGCGCGGCCGGATCAGCTCCTGCAGCATCCAGATGGGCAGCGTGGTCTGCTGCCCGGCGGTGAAGGTGGTGACGATCACCTCGTCGAAGCTGAGCGCGAAGGCGAGCAGCGCGCCCGCCAGCAGCGCCGAACCCAGCTGCGGCAGCACCACGTAGCGGAAGGTCTGGAAGGAGTTGGCGCCCAGGTCCATGGACGCTTCCAGCAGCGAGGGGCTGATGCGCCGCAGGCGCGCGACCGCGTTGTTGTAGACAACCACCACGCAGAACGTCGCGTGGCCGATCACGATGGTCCAGAAGGAGAACGGGATCTCCAGCGTGTGGTACGCGGAGCGCAGGGCGATGCCGGTCACCACCCCCGGCAGGGCGATCGGGAGGATCAGCAGGAGCGAGATCGCCTCGCGGCCGAAGAACCGGGTGCGCGCGAGCGCGCCGGCCGCCAGCGTGCCCAGCACCACCGCGAATGCGGTGGCCCACAGAGCCACCTGGACCGACAGCGCGATCGCATCCCACACGTCCTGCCGCTCCAGCGCCACGCCGAACCACTGCGTGGTCAGGCCCGGCGGGGGAAAGACGTAGCTCTTGTCCTCGCTGCTGAACGCGTACAGCACGATCAGGGCCAGCGGCACGTGCAGGAACAGCACGGCGGCCCAGGTCGCGGCCTTCAGCGCCAGAGGTGCGCGGGGGCTAGAGCGCATCGAACGCTCCCTTGCGCTTGGCGAGCCAGAGGTACACCGCGATGATCAGGATGGGCACCAGCGAGAACGCCGCGGCGAACGGCAGGTTGCCGGCCACGCCCTGCTGCCGGTAGACGATCTGGCCGATGTAGAGGGTGGAGTTGCCGATCACCTGCGGCACGATGTAGTCGCCCAGCGTGAGCGAGAACGAGAAGATGGAGCCGGCGGCCACGCCGGGCATGGCCAGCGGCAGGATGACCTGGCGGAAGGTCGCCAGGGGCGGCGCGCCCAGGTCGGCCGAGGCCTCCAGCAGCGAGGGCGGGATGCGCTCGATGGCGGCCTGGATCGGCAGGATCACGAACGGCAGCCACATGTAGACGAAGACGATGAAGGTGCCCAGCGGCGAAAAGCTCAGCGAGGGGCCGCCCACCACCGGCGTGGAGAGCAGGGCGTCCAGCAGCCATTGCAGGTGCAGCGACTGGGCGAGCCAGGAGATGGCACCTTCCTTGGCGAGCAGCAGCTTCCAGGCGTACAGGCGCACGAGGTAGCTGGACCACAGCGGCAGCATCACGGCCACGTACAGCAGGGCCTTCTGCGTCCCGCGTGCGTAGCGGGCCATGTAATAGGCCAGCGGGAACCCGATCACGACGCAGGCCAGCGTGACCAGGGTGGCCATGACCACGCTGCGCACCGCGGCGTCCAGGTTGGCCGGCGCCAGCAGGTCGCGGAAGTTCTGCAGCCCGATTTCGCGCACGACCTGCCCGGAGAAGTCGTCCAGGCGGAAGAAGCTGTTGGCCAGCAGCGCGAACAGCGAGCCGAGGTAGATGACGCCGAACCACAGCAGGGGTGGCAGGAGGAGCAGGCCCAGCAGCAGGCCGGGGCGTGTGTACAGCAGGCTGGACACGCGGTCGAGCAGGCCGGGGGCCGTGCCCCGGGCCGGGGTGACGCCCAGGGACGGCGCCACCGAAGGGTTCATGCCAGCGCCTCGGCCAGCGGGTGCACCGCCCGGCTGTCCCAGTGCAGGTGCGCCGGCTGGCCGACGCCGGGCGGCGTGCCTTCCGCACTGGCCACGTCCACCAGCAGCGTTTCGCCTTCGGCCAGCTCGACGCGGACCCGGCTGAAAGCCCCGAAGTACTGCACGTCCGCCACGCGCCCCGAGGCCTTGGCGCCATCGGCCCCGCCCAGGCGCATGCGCTCGGGCCGGATCATGATGGCCTGCCGGCCGGCGAGCCGCCAGGCGGGCTGGCCGTACAGCACATTGGCCGAGCCGACGAATTCCGCCACGAAGCGGGTGGCCGGCCGGTCGTACAGCTGCGCGGGCGTGGCGACCTGTTCCAGGCGCCCCTGGTTGAACACGCCGATGCGGTCGCTCATGGAGAGCGCCTCGTGCTGGTCGTGCGTGACGAAGATGAAGGTGATGCCCAGCTGGCGCTGCAGCGCCTTGAGCTCGCCCTGCATCTGCTCGCGCAGCTTCAGGTCCAGCGCGCCCAGCGGCTCATCGAGCAGGAGCACGCGCGGCTGGCTGATCAGGGCGCGGGCCAGCGCCACCCGCTGGCGCTGGCCGCCCGAGAGCTGGGCCGGCTTGCGGCTGCCCGCGCCCGGCAGCTGCACCAGCTCCAGCAGCTGCTGGGCGCGCGCGTGCCGCTCCGCCCTGGGCACGCCGCGCACCATGAGGCTGTAGCCCACGTTGTCCAGGATGGTCATGTGGGGGAACAGCGCGTAGTCCTGGAACACGGTGTTCACCGGGCGGGCATAGGGCGGCTCGCGCGAGACGTCCTGCCCGTGGATGCGCACCGTTCCCTCGGTCGGCAGCGTGAAGCCGCCGATCATGCGCAGGCAGGTCGTTTTGCCCGAGCCCGAAGGCCCGAGCAACGTGAAGAACTCGCCCGGCTCGATGTCCAGGCTGACCGAGTCGACCGCGCGCACCGGCTCGTGGCCGGTGCCGAAGACGCAGGACACCCGGTCGAGGCTGACCGCCGCCGTCATCGCCCGCGCCGTCCTAGCGCCCGCCCAGCACGGCGATGTAGTCGGACACCCACTTGTGGTACGGCACGCACTGGTTGTTCTGCGTCTTGCACTGGGTGGTGGGGGTGCGCCAGAAGGAGATCTTGTCGAACGAGTTGAAGCCCTGGCGCGCGCAGCCGTCGTCCTTCAGCAGCGCATTGCCCTTGCACGCCGCCGGCACCGCCGGCACCGAGCCGAACCAGGCCGCCAGGTCGCCCTGCAGCTTGGGGTTGAGCGAGTGCTCCATCCACATGTAGGCGCAGTTCCTGTTCTTGGCGTCCACGTGCATCATGGTCGAGTCGGCCCAGCCGGTGGCGCCTTCCACGGGCACCACGGTGGCGACGGGCGCCTTCTTGGAGGCCAGGATGTTGGCCTGGAACTGCCAGGAGCCGGAGGCCACGACGCCCTCGTTGGTGAAGTCGTCGATCTGCACGAAGGCGTCGTGCCAGTACTTGCCCACCAGCTTGCGCTGGGCCCGCAGCAGGTCCAGCACGGCCTTGTACTGGGCCTCGTTCAGCTCGTACGGGTCCTGGATGCCGAGCGACGGGTTCTTGGCCTTGAGGTACAGGGCGGCATCGGCGATGTAGATCGGGCCGTCGAACGCCTGGATGCGCCCCTTGTTGGATTTGCCGTCCGGCAGCACCTGCTCCTCGAAGACCACGTTCCAGCTGGTGGGCTTCTTGTCGCCGAAGACCTTGGTGTTGTACATCAGCACGTTCCAGCCCCACTGGTAGGGCACGCCGTAGTGCTGGCCGTTCTCGAAGTGCCAGGGCGCCTTCTGCAGGCGCTGGTCGACGTTCTTGTAGCTGGGGATCAGGCTGATGTTGATCGGCTGGACCTTCTTGCCGCGGATGAGGCGCGTGGACGCGTCGCCGGAGGCGGTCACCAGGTCGAAGCCGCCCTCGTTCATCAGCGCCACCATCTCGTCGGAGGTGCCGGCGGTCTTCACGTTGACCTTGCAACCGGTCTTCTTCTCGAAGTCGGTGACCCAGTCGAAGCTCTTGTCGGTCTCGCCGCGCTCGATGTAGCCGGGCCAGGCGACGATGTCCACGCGGCCCTCGCCCTTGCCGATCTTCTGGAGCGGGGCGGCCTGGGCGGAACCCACGGCCATGCCGAAGGCGGCGGCCACGGCGACGGCGGCGGCACGGGTGGCGAACTGTTGACGGCTCAGGGACTTGCGGGTCGACATGGGTGTCTCTCCTATGCGTTTTGTGTGACTGCGGGGTGAAGCAAGCGCAGGATGCTATCCGGGCGCCTGAGGCGAGGCAAGCCGGCGAAGTCCCCTCTGCAAGCCCGGATTCGGGCGGCTGCAGGCGGGGTGCTGGCGAGGGATCGAGGGGGGCGGCGCGCGGGCGCGCGCTACTTCGGCGCGGGCTGGAGCGGTTCGGAACGCAGCTTGAACACCGGTCGCGCCGCGGTGCTGCGGTAGAAGGGATCCATCTGCGGCACCAGCGCCGCGAGCGCCTCCATGCGCTTCTCGGGCGCCGGGTGGGTGCTGAAGAAGTCGCCCTTGCCGCTGCCACCGGAAACCTTGGCCATCTTCTGCCACAGAGTAACCGCCGAACGCGGGTCGTAACCGGCCTTGGCGGCGAGCTCGATGCCGATGCGGTCGGCCTCGGACTCCGCCTCGCGGCTGTTGGGCAGGTCGATGGCCACCATGGCTGCGGCGGCCGCACCTGCGGCCGCCATGCCGGCATAGCGCCGGTCGGTGAAGATGGCGACGGCGCCGACCCCCACGGAGGTGGCCATGGCGCGCGACATCTTCTCGGCCTGGTGCTTGGCCAGGGCGTGGGCGATCTCGTGGCCCATCACCTGGGCGATCTCGTCGTCGCTGGGCTTCAGGGCCTCGATCAGCCCGGTGTAGAAGGCCATCTTGCCGCCCGCCATGCACCACGCGTTCACCGTCTTGGGGTCGTCGATCACCTTGACGCTCCACTGCCACTCGGCGGTCTCGGGCCGGTAGGCGATGGCGTGCGGGATGAGGCGCTCGGTGATGGCGACGATGCGCGCGGTCACCGCAGGGTTGTTGTCCAGCCTGCCCTTCTCCTGGTAGGGCGTGAGCATCTGGACGTAGGCCGTTCGCGACGAGGCGATGGCCTCGTTCTCGGACACCACGATGAACTGCTTGCGGCCCGTGACCGGGTTGGTCTCGCATCCGGCGGCTGCCGCTGCGAGCAGCAGCACGGCGAGGAGGGAGCGGAGGCGCACGAGGGGACCCGGGGGCTCAGGCGAACAGCCGGCTGTGCCGGGGCACCTTGGCGAGCAGGTACTCCATCTGGTCGTCGAGGATCTTGCGGTTCTGCAGGATGAGGTGCTCGTAGCGGTTGGGCACGTAGGGCGCGTACAGCAGCGGCATGTGGGCGCCTTCCGGGGTGCGGCCACCCTTGCGGATGTTGCAGGCGCGGCAGGCCGTCACCACGTTCATCCAGCGGTCGCGCCCTCCCCGGTAGACGGGCACCACGTGGTCGCGCGACAGGTCGCGCTCGCGGAAGGTGCCGCCGCAGTAGGCGCACAGGTGGCGGTCGCGGGCGAACAGCGCGGCATTGGTGAGGTGGGGCTCGGCATGGTGGTCGTGGACCAGTTCCCAGGCGCCCTTCACGGCGATGATGCTGTGGGTGGAGAGCTCGGAGCGCTCGCCGGTCAGGCGCGACAGGCCGCCGTGGTAGGTCGCAACCACGTCGCCCAGCGACCACGCCACCATCCGGCGGGCGTGGTAGGTGATGGCTTCCTCGATCATGATCCAGCGATTCGGCTGGCCGGACATGTCGAGGGCGAGGATCATCGCCACGGAATCGTGCTCCCGGTTCGCGGGCACGAATCGCTGCGGATCGCGGGAAGTGTGCGACGGCGTGCCCGACGGCCGCCGAGTATACGGACTGGCCGTGAAGGTGCAAACGTCCCGGGGCGCGCCGTGGATGACGCGCCCGCGCCGGGGCGCTAGAACAGCCCCACCACCCTGCCCTCGCCGTCGAGGTCGATGCGGCTGGCCGCGGGCACCTTGGGCAGCCCCGGCATGGTCATCACGTCGCCGCACACCACCACCACGAACTCCGCCCCGGCGGCCAGGCGCACCTCGCGGATGTTCACCACGTGCCCCGAGGGCGCGCCACGGGCCCCGGCGTCGGTGGAGAAGGAATACTGGGTCTTGGCGATGCACACGGGATAGGCACCGTAGCCGTCGTCCTGCAGGCGCTGGATCTGGCCGCGGACCTTGGCATCCGCGGTGATGTCGGCGGCCCCGTAGATCCGGGTGGCGATGGCGCGCACCTTCTCCCACAGGGGCGCCGAGTCCTCGTAGACGAACTTCAGGGCCGCCGTGCCGCCCTCGGCAAGCCCCACCACGGCGCGGGCCACGTCCTCGGCGCCCTTGCCGCCCTGGGCCCAGTGGCGCGCGATCACCACCGGCACGCCCATGGCCTCGATGCGCGACTTGAGCAGCGCGTGCTCGGCCGGCGTGTCCTGCGAGAAGTGATTGACCGACACCACGCAGGGCAGGCCGTAGTGCTCGCGCACGTTGCGCACGTGCCGCTCGAGGTTCGCCAGGCCGCGCTCGAGCGCGTCGAGGTTCTCGGCCCCGAGCGCCTTGAGTTCCACGCCGCCGTGGTACTTGAGCGCACGCACCGTGGCCACGATCACGCAGGCCGAGGGACGCAGCCCGGACTTGCGGCACTTGATGTCCACGAACTTCTCGGCGCCCAGGTCGGCGCCGAAGCCCGCCTCGGTGACCACGTAGTCGCCCAGCTTGAGCGCCGAGCGGGTGGCGATGACGGAGTTGCAGCCGTGGGCGATGTTGGCGAAGGGCCCGCCGTGGATGAAGGCAGGGTTGTTCTCGAGGGTCTGGACAAGGTTGGGTGCCAGCGCGTCCTTGAGCAGCACGGTCATGGCGCCGTGGGCCTCCAGGTCGCGGGCGCGCACGGGGGTCTGGTCGCGGGTGTAGCCCACCACGATGTTGCCCAGGCGCTCGCGCAGGTCGCGCAGCGAGGTGGCGAGGCAGAAGATCGCCATCACCTCGGAGGCCACCACGATGTCGAAGCCGTCCTGGC
>CAZZAW010000069.1:0-10894 GCA_964652405.1 uncultured Ramlibacter sp. | reverse complement strand
ACCGGCTTCGAGCAGGAGGACCTGGCGCCCGTGCGGGTGCGCTTCCGCGACCTGAGCGACGCCGAGATCGAGGCCTACCTGCGCGCCGAGCAGCCCTATGACTGCGCCGGCAGCGCCAAGAGCGAGGGCCTGGGCATCGCGCTGCTGGACGCCATCGACAGCGACGATCCCACCGCGCTGGTCGGCCTGCCCCTGATCCGCACCTGCCGGATGATCCGTGCCGCCGGGGTGAAGGTGCTCTGATGGCCACGCCGGGCACGCTTTACCTGGTGCCGGGGCCGCTGGACTTCGGCTGCGCGCAGCAGGTGCCGCTGACCGACGTGCTGCCGTCCTCCACCCTGGCGGTGGCGGCCCGGCTGACCCACTGGATCAGCGAGAACGCCAAGACCACGCGGGCCTTCCTCAAGCGCGTGCATGAGCACGCGCCGCTGGCCCAGCCGCTGCAGGAACTGCTGATCGCCGAACTGCCTCGCGAGGTCCACAAGAAGGGCGACCACGGCGGCGGCTTCGACGCGCGCCCGCTGCTCGCGCCGGTGCTGCACGGCCACGACGTGGGCCTGGCCAGCGAGGCCGGGATGCCGGCGGTGGCGGACCCAGGCTCCTCGGTCGTGCGCTGCGCCCATGACCTGGGCATCCCCGTGGTTCCGCTGGTGGGGCCGGTGTCGCTGCTGCTGGCGCTTGCCGCCAGCGGCCTCAACGGCCAGGAGTTCGCGTTCGTCGGCTACCTGCCGCAAGCGCCGGCCGAGCGCGCCAAGCGTATCCGCGAGCTGGAAAAGCACGCCCTGAAAACCGGGCAGACCCAGCTGTTCATCGAGACGCCCTACCGCAACGTGCCGTTATGGCAGGCGCTGCTACAAGGCCTTCAGCCCGGCACGCGGCTGGCGGTGGCCAGCGGCGCCACGCTGCCGGGCGGGCGGACGCTGAGCGAGACGGTGCAGCGATGGAAAGGCAAGCCGGCCCCGGTCAAGCCCGACACGCCGGCCGTGTTCCTGCTGGGACGCTGATCAGCGCAGCGCCGGCAGCGTGCGCACGGCGCGCACGGCGCCTTCGCCGATGGCCGCGCCGAAGCGCTTGGCCAGCCGTTCGGCCACGTTCTCGCGGCGGGTGTAGTCCACCAGGTCTTCGGCCTTGATCACTTCGCGGGCCACGAAGTCCAGGTTGCCCAGCTGGTCGGCCAGGCCCAGTTCCACCGCCTGCTGGCCGGTCCAGAACAGCCCGGTGAACAGCTCGGGCACGTCCTTGAGCCGCTTGCCGCGCCCGGCCTTGACGACGTCGATGAACTGCTTGTGCACCTGGTCGAGCATGAACTGCGCGTGCTGGCGGTGCTTGTCGGTCTGGGGACTGAACGGATCGAGGAACCCCTTGTTCTCGCCGGCCGTCATCAGGCGGCGCTCCACGCCCAGCTTGTCCATCAGGCCCGTGAAGCCGAAACCGTCCATCAGCACGCCGATGCTGCCGACGATGCTGGCCTTGTCCACGAAGATGCGGTCGGCGGAGGCGGCAATGTAATACGCGGCGGAGGCGCAGGACTCCTC
This sequence comes from uncultured Ramlibacter sp., assembly GCA_964652405.1. Lineage (GTDB taxonomy): Bacteria > Pseudomonadota > Gammaproteobacteria > Burkholderiales > Burkholderiaceae_C > Ramlibacter. The sequence goes on along the minus strand of CAZZAW010000069.1, from coordinate 9,359 downwards.
CACCACGGCGTACACCGGCTTCTTGTACTTGGCCTTCAGGCGCTTGATCTCGTCGCTGACGATGCCGGCCTGGACCGGGCTGCCCCCCGGCGAGTTGATCAGCAACACCAGGCCCTGGGCGCCGGCATCCTCGAATGCGGCGCGCATGGCCGCGACGATGAATTCGGCGCTGGCATCCGCGCCGTCGGCGATCTCGCCCTTGATCTCGATGACGGCGGTGTGCGGCAGCGACTTGTCGGCGCCGCTGGGCCCGCCGCGGTACAGCAGGGTCCAGACCAGGAACGCGAAGAACACCAGCCAGGCCATGCGCGTGAACGTGCGCCAGCGGCGCGCCCGGCGTTGCTCTTCCAGCGTGGCGAACATCAGCCGCTCCAGCGCGGAGCGTTCCCAGCCGGGTTCCATCGCTTCACTTTTGATAGCAGTCCGCGCTTGTTGCGAGCGGGCTGCAGCCTGATTCTGCTCATAGTCGGGGGAGCCGGGCTCGGGCGTGTCGGTCATGTCAGAAGGCAACGGGTTGGAGGTTGTAGGCAGTATGCCAGTGGACCACGCCGCCATGTTCCGAGAGGGCGATCTTCACCAGGCCGCCGCGGCAGGGACCGCCGGCGCAAGCGCCGGTGTCGGGCTGGTACACCGCGCCATGGGTGGCGCACAGCAGCCAGCGGCCCGAGTCGTCGAAGAAGCGGTCGGGCTGCCAGTCCATCTCCATGGCCACGTGCGCGCAGCGGTTCAGGTAGGCATGCGCGACCCCCTGCCAGCGCACCGCGAAGGCGCGGCAGGTGCCGCCGGCATACACCACGTCGAAGGACACGGCCGCGCCGCCCTCGGCGAGGTCGGCGCTGTTGCACAGGGGGATGGCCTGCCCTTCCATGACGCCTCAGGCGTGGGCCAGCAGCCAGCCGCGCAGCTCGCCCACCGAATGGGCCACGTGCAGCGGCTGCAGCGTGGCGAAAGCCTGGGGTTCGTGGGCGCCGTAGCTCACGCCCACGCTGGCACATCCGGCGTTCAGCGCCATCTGGAGGTCGTGGGTGGTGTCGCCGATCATCAGCGTGCGCCCGGGCTCCACGCCGAACTCCCGCATCAGCTCCTGCAGCATGAGCGGATGCGGCTTGCCCGCGGTTTCGTCGGCGGTGCGCGAGCCGTCGAACATGCCGTGCAGCTCGACCGACTGCAGGGCCTCGTCCAGCCCCCGGCGCGACTTGCCGGTGGCCACCGCCAGCCAGTGGTGCCGCGCCTTGAGTTCCTGCAGCAGGGCCAGCACCCCGTCGAACAGCACCAGGTCGTCCTGGTGCGCCAGGTAGTGGTGGCGGTAGCGGGCGCCCAGCTCGGGATACTTCTCCTGCGGCACGTCCGGCGCCGCATGCGCCAGCGCCTGCGCGAGGCTCATGCCGATCACGTAGGCCGCCGCCTGGTCGCTGGGCGTGCGCCCGCCCACGTCCTCCACCGCGCGCTGGATGCAGCGCACGATGATCTTCGTGGAATCGAACAGCGTGCCGTCCCAGTCGAAGGCGATCAGGTCGAAGCGGCGGGGGCGGGGCCCAGGGGAACTCATCGGGGGGAGGCGGTGAGGGAAAGCCAAGCTTTATACTGGATCAGCCCTGCGCGAACGCCCTCCTGAATGCTGAATTTTCCGGCATGAGCCCCCCGACCAGCGAGCCGCGTGACCGGCTGGAGGCCGCGATGGCCGCGCACCAGGCTGGGCGCCTGGACGAAGCCGCGGAACGCTACCGCCTCATCCTGGCCGGCGACGCAAACAACGCCGACGCCCACCACCTCCTGGGCCTGGTGCATGAGGCGCAGGGACGCGTCACGGAAGCCGAGGCCGCGTTGCGGCATGCGGTCGGCCTGCGCGAAGACCCGCTGTTCCTGGGCAACCTGGCCCGCCTGCTGAGAAAGCACAACCGCGCCGAGGAAGCCGAAGCCCTGTTGCGCCGCGCGCTGGTCCTGCAGCCCTCGGCCGGCCTGCACCTGACGCTGGCCAACCTGCTCAAGGCCGGTGGCCGCACGGCGGAGGCAGAAGCGGCCTACCGCTCGGCCCTGGCGCTGCAGCCGGGCCACCGTGACGCCCTCACCAACCTCGGCAACCTCCTGCAGGCCGCCCGCCGCCACGAGGAGGCCGAGGCCTGCTACCGGCGCGCCACCCGGGCCGACCCCGGGCATGCCCCTTCCTTCAGCAACCTGGGCGTGGCCCTCAAGGCCCTGCGGCGCTGGGAGGACGCCGAGGCGGCTTACCGGCAGGCGCTCGCGCTCGACCCCCGCTACGTCGAGGCGACCGTCAACCTGGCCAACCTGCTCAAGGACCGCGGCCGCCCGGACGAGGCGCAGGCCTGCCTGGAGCGGGCGCTGGCCCTCGATCCCCGTTCGGCGCAGGCCCTCAACAGCCTGGGTGTCATCCACCAGGGACGCAAGGACTGGGCGCAGGCGGAAGACTGCTACCGGCAGGCTCTGGCGGTCGATCCGGGCTACGCGGAAGCGGCCAACAACCTGGGAACGGTCCTCGAGGCCCAGCGGCGCAAGGACGAGGCGGAGCAGGCCTACGAGGCCGCCGTAGCGATCCGGCCCGACTTCAGCGACGCACTCAACAACCTCGGCAACGTGCTGGTGCGCGCCCGGCGCGAAGCCGAAGCCGAGGCGGCCTACCGGCGTGCGCTGGCGGCCGATCCCGACCACACCGGCGTCATCCACAACAGCGGCATCCTGCTGGCCGGCCAGGGCCGCACCGCCGAGGCCGAAGCCGCCTACCGGCGCGCCCTGGCGCTCAAGCCGGACTTCGCCGACGCGCACAACAACCTGGGCGCCCTGCTGCAGCACCACGGCCGCTTTGCCGAAGCCGAGGCCTGCTACCGGCGCGCCCTGGAACTCGATCCCGGCAAGGCCGAGACACGGCTGAACCTCGGCACGCTGCTGCTGTCCCTGGGCCGCTGGAGCGAAGGGTGGTCCCACTACGAAGGACGCTACGACATCGAGACGGAGAACGTGCTCGAGCGCCCGCGCCTCGCGCAGCCCATGTGGGGCGGTGAACCGCTGGCCGGCCGCTCGGTGCTGCTGTGGCCCGAGCAGGGCTTCGGCGACAGCATCCAGTTCGTCCGCTACGCGCCCGTGCTGAAGGCACATGGTGCCGCGCGCGTGTGGATCGCGGCGCGCGAACCCCTGCGCGACCTGCTCGCCACCGCCGACGGCATCGACGGCGTGGCCGTCGCCGGTGAGCCGCTGCCCCCGTGCGACTGCTGGACCTTCCTGCTCAGCGTGCCCCTGCACCTGGGCACCACGCCGGACACCGTGCCGGCGCAGCTTCCCTACCTGCGCGCCGACGGCGGGCGCGTCGCGCGCTGGCAGCCAGCCCTGCCGCAAGGCCGCCGCCGCGTCGGGCTGGTGTGGAAGGGCTCGCCCGGCCACAAGAACGACGCCAACCGGTCCTTGCCCGGGCTCGCCTCGCTGGCGCCCTTGTGGGAGGTGCCGGGCGTCGACTTCGTGAGCCTGCAGAAGGGCCAGGGCGAAGAGGAAGCGCTGGCGCCGCCGCCCGGGCAACCGCTCACGGCGCTGGGGGACCGGCTGCAGGACTTCGCGGATGCCGCCGCCGTGGTGAGCCAGCTGGACCTGGTGATCTGCGTCGACACCGCGACAGCCCATCTCGCCGGCGCGCTGGGCAAGCCCGTGTGGGTGCTGGTACCGGGCCTGGGCACCGACTGGCGCTGGCTGCAGGACCGCACCGACTCGCCCTGGTACCCCGGGGTCATGCGGCTCTTTCGCGAGGAGGCGGGCGCGGGCTGGCCCCCGCTCATCGCCGAAGTGGCCGCCGCGCTGCGCGCGTGGGCGGCGCCGCCGGACGCCGATGCCTGGCTGCAGCAGGCCGTGCAGGCGCACCAGCAAGGCGACAACGATGCGGCACGCCGGGGTTACCAGCGCGTGCTCGAGGCCAGGCCCGGCGAGCCGGATGCGCTGCACCTGCTGGGCGTCCTCACCGCCCAGGAAGGCGATGCGGCCGCGGCGCAGGCCCTGGTCCGGCGCGCGCTGCAGGCGGACGAGAGGCCGCCGTTCCTCGAAACGCTGGCGCGCCTGCTGAAGGACGGCGGCCAGCTCGACGAGGCCGAGGCGGTCCTGCGCCGGGCCCTGGCGCTGGCTCCGCGAGCGGCGAGCGCCTGGTTCGCGCTGGCCAACCTGCTCAAGGCGCGCGGACCCGCGCAGGAGGCCGAGGCGGCCTACCGCCAGGCCATCGCGCTCGATCCATCGCATGCCGACAGCTGCCTCAACCTGGGCAACCTGCTGCACGCCCTGGGACGCGACGCCGAGGCACTGGCCCTGTACAGGCAAGCCACGCGCGCCCAGCCACGCCACGCGCCGGCGCACTACAACCTCGGCTCGCTGCTGCTGATGCAGCCGGCCGCGGCCACGTCCGAAGCGGAGGCCGAGCAGGCGCTGAAGCAGGCGATCGTCCTGCAGCCGGACTATCCGCAGGCGCGGCTGAAGCTGGGCATGCTGCTGCTGTCGCAGGGCCGTCTGGCCGAAGGCTGGCCCCTGTACGAGGCGCGGCACAACCCGGCGCGCGGCGGGGCGGGCACGCCGCCCCCGCTGCTGTCGCTGCCCCGCTGGCAAGGCGGCCCGCTGGCCGGCCGCCGCCTGCTGGTGGTGAGCGAACAGGGCCATGGCGACGCGCTGCAGTTCGTGCGCTACGCGGCGGAGCTCAAGGCCCGCGGCGCGGCGCACGTGACCTGGGCCTGCTATGGACCGCTCGCGCCCCTGCTGCAGACCGCGCCCGGTGTCGACGCGGTGGCGCCGGCGCCGGTGGCCAACGGCCCGCAGGGGTACGACTGCTGGTGCTACGCGCTCAGCCTGCCGCTGGCGCTGGGCAGCACGCTGGACAACCTGCCGGCGCGGTTGCCCTACCTGCAGGCTCCTGCCGACCGGCGGGGACGCTGGTCGGACGCACTCCCCGCGGCGCCCCTTCGGGTGGGCTTGGTCTGGCGTGGCGCGCCGGAGCACAAGAACGACGCGCACCGCTCCCTGCCGGGACTCGCCGCGCTCGCGCCCCTGTGGCAGGTGCCGGGCGTCGCTTTCGTGAGCTTGCAGAAGGGACAGGCCGAGGACGAGGCCCTCGCGGCCGGCAAGGACCAGCCGATCACGGCCCTGGGCCACCGCTTCCAGGACTTCGCCGACGCGGCCTCGGCGGTCGAGGAACTCGACCTCGTGATCTGCGTGGACACCGCCACTGCACACCTCGCCGGCGCGCTCGGCAAGCCGGTCTGGGTGCTGCTGCCCGCGCTCATGACCGACTGGCGCTGGCTGAAGGACCGCACCGACTCGCCCTGGTACCCGGGCGTGATGCGGCTCTTCCGCCAGCGTCAGCCGGGCGACTGGGGGCCGGTGATCCAGGACGTGGCCGCGGCGCTGCGCGACTGGAGCCAGGCCGACCAGGTGCACGACCAGGCCATCGCGCTCGCCCGCGGTGGCGAGCTCGAACGGGCCGAAGCGCTCTTCCGGCGGGCCCTCGCCGTGCGCGAGCACCCGCTGTACCTGGGCAACTTCGCCAGGCTGCTGCACGAACGCGGGCGGGCCGAGGAGGGCTGGCGCTCGATGGAGCGGGCGCTGGCGCTCGCGCCCGACTCGCCGCTGCTTCAGTTCGCCGCCGGCAACCTGCTGCGTTCCACGGGGCGGCTCGATGAGGCCGAGTCCGCCTTCCGCCGGGCCGTGGCGCTCGCGCCGGGGCACCGCGACGCCTGGAACAACCTGGGGGCCGTGCTCCAGGACAAGCGGCAGTTCGACGCGTCCCACGCCGCCCTGGTGCGGGCCACCGAGATCGACCCGGGCTACGCGCAGGCCCACTACAACCTCGCGCTGCTGTTCCACGACCACCTGGGCACGCGCGACGATGGCAGCCGGGCCGAAGCCTGCTACCGCCAGGCGCTGGCCCTGGACCCGGGCGACGCCCGGGCCCGCCTCAACCTGGGCGTGCTGCTGCTCACGCTGGGGCGCTTCGACGAAGGCTGGCAGCTGTACGAGGCACGGCACGACCCGGCCTGGCGCGAACAGGTCGTCGCGCAGCCGGCCGCGCCCTTCCCGGCTTGGCAGGGCGAGCCGCTGCAAGGACGCAGCCTGCTGCTGTGGACCGAACAGGGCTTCGGGGATGCGCTCCAGTTCATCCGCTACGCCGCGCTGCTGAAGTCGCGCGGTCTGAAGCGCCTGACGGTGGTGGCGGACCCGGCCCTGCACGCCCTCCTCGCCACGGCGCCGGGCGTGGACCAGGTGGTGGGACTGGGCGCCAGCCTCCCGCTGCACGACTTCTGGTGCTACGCGCTCTCGCTTCCGCTGCGGCTGGGCACCACGCTGGACAGCATCCCGGCCGCCCTGCCCTACCTGAGCGCGCCGGCCGCACGCGTGGCACGCTGGCGCGAGCGCCTCGGGGGTCCCGGGCGCAAGGTGGGCCTGGTGTGGCGAGGGGCTCCCGGCCACAGGAACGACACGCGCCGCTCCCTGCCCGGTCTGGCCGCCCTCGCCGCGCTGTGGGCGGTCCCCGGCCTCTCGTTCGTGAGCCTGCAGAAGGGGGGCCCTGGCGAGCAGGAAGCCCTGGCGCCGCCCACGGGCCAGCCGCTCCTGGCCCTGGGCCATGAGTTCGCCGACTTCGCCGACACCGCCGCGGTGATCAGCCAGCTGGACCTGGTGGTGTGCGTGGACACGGCCACGGCCCACCTCGCGGGCGCGCTGGGCAAGCCGGTGTGGGTGCTGCTGCCTGCGGTCGCCACGGACTGGCGCTGGCTGCGCGACCGCGCCGACTCGCCCTGGTACCCGGGCGTGATGCGCCTGTTCCGGCAGCGGGACGAAGCCGACTGGGCGCCGCTCGTCGAGGAAGTGGCGCAGGCGCTGCGGTCGTGGTCAGGGGAGGCCGACCCGCCGCCGGAGCGCGCCCGCGAGCAGAACAACCTGGGGAACGCGCTGGCCGCGCAGGGCCGGACCGCCGAGGCCGAGGCGGCTTACCGGCAGGCGCTGGCCGAGCGCCCCGGCTATGCCAAGGCCTGGAACAACCTGGGCAACCTGCTGCAGCAGCAGGGCCGGATCGCGGAAGCCGACGCGGCGTTCCGCGAGGCGATCCGCCTGGAACCCGGCTATGCCTCGCCCTGGAGCAACCTGGGCAACCTCCTGCTCGCGCAGCGGCGGCTGGACGAGGCCCGCGACGCGTATGGGCGGGCCGCCGAGCTCGCGCCCGGCAATGCGGTGATCCAGTCCAACCTGGGCGCGCTGCTGTGGCGGCGCGGCGAACTGGACCAGGCCCGCCAGGTGCTCGAGCGGGCCCTGTCCCTGGACGAGGGGTATGCCGAAGGGCACAACACCCTGGGTCTGGTGCTCAAGGAACTGCGGCACTACGAGCAGGCCGAGGCCTGCTACCGCCGCGCGCTGGCGCTGGATCCGCAGAACGCCAAGGCCGGGACCAACCTCGCGATGCTGCTGCTGGCGGCAGGCCGCTGGGCGGAAGGCTGGCCGCACTACGAGTCACGCCATGCGCTGGGGGGCCAGGCGCTGGTGCGCCGCGCTGCGCGTTCGGCGGCGCAGGCCTGGCAAGGCCAGCCGCTGCAGGGGCGCAGCCTGGTGCTGTGGACCGAACAGGGGCTGGGCGACACGCTGCAGTTCGTCCGCTACGCACCCCTTCTGAAGGCGCGCGGTGCGGCCAGGTTGAGCCTGGTGTGCCCGGCGCCGCTGGTGCCGCTGCTGGCCGCCATGCCGGGCCTGGATGAAGTCACCGAGCAGCCCATGGCGCCGTCCCACGACTACTGGGCCTGCCTGCTCGGCCTGCCCCTGCTGCTGGGGACCACCCTGGACCACCTGCCGGCGGCCCTGCCCTATCTCACGGCCGCCCCCGAGCGCGTGGCGCGCTGGGCCCCGCGGCTGCCCCAGGGCCGCCGCGTCGGACTGGTCTGGCGCGGCATGCCGGGGCATGTGAACGACGTCAACCGCTCGCTGCCCGGCCTGGCGTCGCTGGCGCCGCTCTGGCGCGTGCCGGGACTGCACTTCGTCAGCCTGCAGAAGGGCAGCGGGGAGGATGAGGCGCTGGCGCCTCCGGCAGGCCAAGCGATGACGAGCCTGGGCCAGGACCTCCAGGACTTCGCCGACACGGCGGCCGTGGTGGCGCAGCTGGACCTGGTGATCTGCGTGGACACGGCGGTCGCGCACCTGGCCGGCGCGCTCGGCAAGCCGGTCTGGCTGATGCTGCCCGCGCTCGGCACCGACTGGCGCTGGCTGCGGGACCGCGCGGATTCGCCCTGGTACCCCGGCCTCATGCGCCTGTTCCGCCAGCGCACGCCCGGCCGCTGGGACGCCACGGTCGCCGAGGTGGCCCAGGCGCTCGCCGAATGGGCCGCTTCGCCGGGCGACACCGCGGCGCTGCACGCGCGGGCGTTCGCGGCGCATTCGGCGGGCCGGCTCGACGAGGCGGAGCACGGCTACCTGGGCGTGCTGGCGCGCGAGCCGGAGCACGCGGACGCCGCGCACATGATGGGCCTGGTGAAGGCGGCGCGGCACGACCTGCCGGGTGCGGAGCAGTGGCTGCGGCGGGCACTGGAGCGCTCCGACCACCCGCAGCTGCGGGTGAACCTGGGCACGGTGCTCAAGGACCGGGGCGACCTGCCCCGGGCCGAAGCCGAGTACCGCGCGGCCGCCGAGCGGGCGCCGGGGTATCCGCAGGCGCGGTTCGCCCTGGGCGCCCTGCTGCAGGACAGCGGCCGGCTGGAGGAGGCCCAGGCCGAGTACGAAGCCGCGCTGGCGCTGGCGCCCGACCACTACAGCGCGCTCAACAACCTGGGCAACGTGCTGCGCGCGCGCGGCCTGCGGCGCGAGGCGCTGGCCTGCTGCGAGCGCCTCACGGCGCTGCATCCCACGCGGGCCGAAGGTTTCCACAACCTGGGGCTGCTGCTGCAGGAGCAGCTGGAAAGGCCCGCCGCCGCCGCGCAGGCAGAAGCCGCCTACCGCCGGGCCCTGGAATTGCGGCCCGGCTACCCGCAGGTGCGCCTGAACCTGGCCCAGCTGCTGCTGGCCCAGGGGCGCTTCGCTGAAGGGTGGCCGCTGTACGAATCGAGGCACGACCCCGGCCAGGACTCGCGCCTGCCCGTGCCCACGCCGAACTTTCCGCAGTGGCGCGGCGAGCCGCTGGAAGGCAGATCGCTGGCCCTGTGGGCCGAGCAGGGCCACGGCGACCTGGTGCAGTTCGTCCGCTACGCCGAGCTGCTGCGCGCCCGCGGCCTGCGCCGCCTGACCGTCGTGTGCCCGCCCGCGCTCGCTTTGCTCATCGCCACCGCACCCGGCCTCGACGAAGTGGTCACGCGCGCGCCGCAGGAGGGGCACGACTACTGGGCCTTCGCGCTGGGGCTGCCGCTGCA
>CAZZAW010000068.1:2844-10935 GCA_964652405.1 uncultured Ramlibacter sp. | reverse complement strand
GAGGCCTACCGCTACAACATCCAGGCCCTGCGCCGCAGCGTGGTGGCCGGCCTGCCGGTGGACACCTTCCACTGGCTGCTGGACCACTCCATCGGGTTCAACCGCTTCGTGATGAACCAGCTCAACGAACGGCTGGCGCAGTTCATCGCGGCACGCGAGATCGACCGCCTGAACAACCCCGACCTGCGCGTGGCCCGCAGCCTGGCGGCGCTGTTCAACCCGGTGCTCTATCCCGGCGTGGGCGAGGTGCTGCGCATCACCCAGCAGGAGCTGGCCTACCTGGTGGGCCTGTCGCGCCAGCGCGTGAACGAGGCCCTGGCCAGCCTGGAGCAGCAGGGCATCATCCGCGTCGAGTACGGCGGGCTGCGCATCCTGGATCTGCAGGCGCTGCGCTCCAGTGTCTTCACCAGCCAAAAAGGCCTGCCGCCCGCGAGCGGCGCGCGCAAGCAGCTACAAAATGCATAGCAACGAACCTGCCTCCGTGCCCGCAACCACCCGCCTGAACAAGCGCATGGCCGAGCTGGGGCTGTGCTCGCGCCGAGAGGCCGACGACTGGATCGCCCGGGGCTGGGTGCGCGTGAACGGCGAGGTCGCGCCCATGGGGCTGCAGGTGGCGGCGGCCGACCGCATCGAGGTCGACCGGCGCGCGCAGGGGCAGCAGCAGGAGCAGGTCACCATCCTGCTGCACAAGCCGGTGGGCTATGTGAGCGGCCAGGCCGAGGACGGCCATCAGCCCGCGGTGTCCCTGGTGCAGGCGCGCAGCCACTGGCGCGGCGACGCCTCGCCGCGGCGCTTTGCGCCCGGCCAGCTGCGCGGCCTGGCGCCGGCAGGCCGGCTGGACATCGACTCCACCGGCTTGCTGGTGCTCACGCAGGACGGCCGGGTGGCGCGCCAGCTGATCGGCGAGGACTCCGGCGTGGAAAAGGAGTACCTGGTGCGGGTGAGCTACGGTGACGTCACCACGGCGGTGGACCAGGCCTTCCCTGCGTCGGGGCTGCAGCGGCTGCGCCACGGCCTCAGCCTGGACGGCCAGCCGCTCAAGCCCGCCCGCGTGGACTGGCAGAACCCCGAGCAGCTGCGCTTCGTCCTGACGGAAGGCAAGAAGCGGCAGATCCGCCGCATGTGCGAGCTGGTGGGCCTGAAAGTCGTGGGCCTGAAGCGCATCCGCATCGGCCGGGTGGTGCTGGGGCAGCTGCCGGTGGGGCAGTGGCGCTACCTGGGGGCGCAGGAGCGGTTCTGAGCTGCGCCTAGTAGCTGATCAGGATCGTGTGCGCGTTGGTCCCCGAGCAGATCGCGGTGCTGCAGGTGCCGGCCTGGCCCGCCGCGATCGTGCCGGTGACGGTGACGACCTGGTCAGCGCCGGTGCCCGTGCCGGACGCCGGGCTCGGCACCAGCGTGTAGTTCAGGCCCAGCAGGGTGCCGCTGGCGCTTGGGATGCTGACCGACCAGGGCAGGCTGTTGCTGCAGCGGACCTCGAAGTTCTGGCTGGCCGTCTGCGCTGTGGGGCTGAACGAGGTGTAGTTGAAGACGATCGGGTGCGGCGTGAGATTGAAGACGCACTGGTTGGTGACGCCCACCTGGTAGTTCAGCGACTCGGACGAGGTGAGCGCCCCGGCATTGTTGTTCGGGTACTGGCCCGTGACCTGCAGCGTGTCGGTGTAAAGGCCGGCTGTCGGCGCTCCCTGGTTTCCGCGCACCCGGATGCAGAAACCCCAGGTCGCGCTCGCGGTGGCGGCGGCACCGAAATTCAGGGTGCCGGTGATCACGTTGGTGGTGCCGGTCGCGGGTGCCGACCAGTTGCTGGTGTTGGCGCATGCCGCCGCACCACCCACGGCCGTGCCCCGGGTGATGGTGTAGGTGAGGTAGTTGGCGGTCGCCCCCAGGCGCACGCGCCGGTTCCCGTTGTTGTTCAGTCCGTTGTCGGCCTTGAGCCTGTAGGTCAGGGTGTTGGCGTCGGTCGCGACGTCGCGGCTGCAGGTGAGGATGGCCGTCCCCGTGGTGTCGATGTTGCTTCCCTGGACGTAGAGGGCTCCCACGCTGTTGACGGTCACGTTGCAGCTGTAGGCGGCCCAGGCTTGTGGCGCAGCCACAGCGGCCAGGGTGAGCAGGAAGGAACGCAGCGGCGCCATGGGCTCAGTAGGTGACGATCAGCGAATGGGGCTGGGTCGCGCTGCAACTCGCCGTGCTGCAGGTCCCTGCCTGCCCGGCAGGCACCGTGCCGGTGACGGTCACGGCCTGGTCGGCCCCGGTGCCAATGCCAGTCTCCGGGTTGGGGTCCAGGTCGTAGTTCAGGCCCAGCAGGGTGCCGGTGTCGGGCGAAATGCTGATGGCCCAGGGCAGGTTGGTACTGCAGCGCAGATCGAACGAACGGCTGGCGGTTCGCGGCACCGGGCTGAAGGACGTGTAGTCGAACACGATCGGCGCCGGCTGCGTGTTGAACACACACTGGTTGTTGACGCCCACCGTGAAGCCGAGCGCCGCCCAGGGGGTGACGGGGCTGCCATTCGTGCCGGGGTACTGGGCGAACACCTGCACGGTGTCGGTGTAGCTGCCCCCGGCAGGGGATCCCTGGTTGCCCCGGACCCGGATGCAGAAGCCCCAGGTGACAGACGCCGTCATGGCCGTGCCGAAGTTCAACGTACCCGTCATGGTGTTGGTCCCGTTGTTCGGCGCTGCCCAGTTGCTGTTGTTGCCGCATGCCGCAGCCCCCCCGGGAGCCGTGCCCCGGCGCAGCGCGTAGTTCAGCCGATTGGCGGTGGCGCCGAGCCGCACCCTGCGCGTGCCGCCCGCGTAGTTCATGCCATTGTCGGCCTTGATGCGGTAGGTCATGGCGCCGGCGTCGCCGCTGCTGCGGGTGCAGGTCAGGGTGACACTTCCGGTGGTGTCCGTGTTGCTTCCCTGCACGTACAGCACACCCACGCTGGTGGCCGTGACGTTGCAGCTGTAGGCCGCGTGGACGGCCTGCGGCACCCCCACCATGGCAATGGCCATGGAAGCGGGACGCAGGAGAAACAAGGGTCTCATCGCTTGACTCCCGGACAGGTCAGGGGGCCCACACGGGCGATCTCGTCCAGGGCGCCTGGCGGCAGCTTCACCTCGAAGCGGCAGGTGGCGTCCTTCCACTGCAGGGTGAGCGTATTCGTGTCCTTCAGCCCGGTGACGAAGGATTCACCGCGCCGGGCGACGAAGAATTCCTTGGTGTCGCCGACGATGCGCACCTCGGCGCCCGCCGGCGCGGGCTCGCCATCGTCCAGCACGATGCGCAGCAGCGCTCCGCGGCCCGAGCGCACCGGAAACACCACTCGCACCCCGCTGCGCATCGCCGGGACGGCGGTCTGCTCGATGGAGTCCAGCTCGGCGCTGATCGGGAGTTCGGTCGGGTCCAGGCGGATGCTGTTGACCTGGTAGGGCACCAGCCGGGGCAGCAGCGCGAACCCGTCGGCATCGGTGCGGGTCAGGGCGCTGCCCTGGAAGCCCACGCCGACATTGCCGTGGCCCGGGACCTCCACCAGCGCGAAGCTGTTGTCCACCCGCCGCGATGCGAACACCCGCCCGCCCATGAGCACCAGCCCGCCCTGCGCGCCGAGCCGCACGGCGGACTGCTCGCGCGAGGCGCTGACGTCCCCCGTCAGCAGCATCTTGTCGCCCTGGTAGTACAGGCCGCCTTCCGCGTACGGCGAAGAGGCGCGCGTGCCGCCCAGCACGCGCCAGCCGATGCCCGTCTCGGCCGAGAGGCCCTTGCTGGCACTGGCGTACGCCTCCAGCTGGCGCTGCTCGGACTTGTAGGTCCCGCTGGATGCCATGTTCAGGTGGTTGTCCATGGGCACGGTGAGCGTCACGCCCAGTGCCGTGCCGCTGTTCGTGCCGCCCGATCCCTGCACATGCGTGATGCTGGCGGTCAGCGAGCTGCGCGCCCCGATGCGTCGCGAGAAGTTGAGGCTGTAGGTGCTCAGGGGACCGCGGTCGTAGCTCTCGATGCGCGCCACCGCGAACCCCAGGGCACCCCACTGCGCGTTGTAGTTGTAGCTGGCCGAAAGTTCGAGCCGGTTCGGCAGCGTCCTGTCGTCGAGGCCGACCTGGCGGAACCCGATGCTGGCGCCTTCCGCCCGCACCGAGAAGCCGTGCTGCAGGCTGTCGTGCTCCACCCCCGCCACCCACTGGGTGCCGCTGCCGCGCGCGGCGTCGCGGCTGGCGGCCACGGCCGCCACGCCCAGCATCTGCCAGGGCAGCGCATAGGTCAGGCCCAAGCCGCCGCTCTGGGTGTCACGCGCCAGTTCGGCGCGGGTCTCGATGGTGAAGGTGCGGTTGAGGCCGTAGCGCCACATGCCGGACGTGAAGCGCTCGCCATAGTTGGCGCTGTCGGTGCCCAGGTTGCGGCGCACGGCCCCGAGTTCCAGGCTCCAGTCGGCAAGCCCCTGTTCCAGCAGGTTCGCGTGGCTGAAGAAGGGCTGCACGATCACGGTTTCGCGGCCCAGCACGTCCCGCACCACCAGCCGGGCCTGCCCGGCGCCCGTGAGCAGCGGGAAGTTGTCGATCACGAAAGGGCCGGTGGGCACCTGCGAGGTCTGGCGCAGGGCGTCGTTCACGTACAGCTCCACCGTGCTGGGCGCGCTGGAGGTGCCGCTGATCAGGGGGATGGGCTGGGTGACGAAGCCCGGCGTCAGGCTGAAGTTGCGGGTCAGGTGCAGACCGCCGAAATAGATGCCCCGGCCCCACAGCCCGGTACGCGTGGCACTGTCTCCCAGGCGGAGGGTGACGTTGCGGTCGGGGAAGTCGCGCGTGAAGGTGGTTTCCAGTCGCCGTACGTTGCGCGGCTGCGTGGGGTCCGGGTCGTTGAGGTTGCGGCCCACGTAGCTGGAGGTCAGCACGCCCCAGTTCGTCGCCCAGCCCACCTCGGCCAGCGCGCCCACCTCCTGGGTTGCTTTGGCAGCGCGCGGCTTGTTGTAGCTGAGGTTGGTGTCGAAGTTGAGGAACAGCGCGGGTTCGACCGGACTGAGCGGCGGCCGCGACTCCTCGGATCCCGCGACACGCGTGGCCGCGAAGGCCGCCGGTGAGAACACGAGGTCCACCGACTGGTTGGCCAGATTCAGTTGGGCCTGGAAGCCTGGCACCGACCCGAGCGGGTACCAGAGCTGGCCTCGCAACGACAGCGGCGCCGCGTCCGGCCGCCGGTTGACCCGCCATTCGTCGAACGCCTCGGCTGGCGCATACAGCGTGCCGTCCCGCTCCAGCAGCGCCCAGCTGCCGCCTTGCGAACCGTTGATCGTGACTTCCAGCGGGATCAGCCGCTCGCGGGTCGCGCCCTGCCCCTGCTGGGCCGCGGCCGGCGACCACGGGCCTCCCAGTGCCAGGGCGCCCAGGAGTGGAAGCAAGGACAGTCGGGAGCCACGGCCGGGCCGCATCAGGAGCGCACGCGCTAGGGCAGCGTGACGTCGAAGACCTGGTTCTTGCCGTCGTCGAACACCACTTCGAGCTGCGCCGGCCCCGAGGCGACCGCCGTCTCGGTCTTCAGGGCGATCGCCTTGCGCACCCCGGGCAGGATGTAGTTGCCGCCCTCGAAGCGGGCCAGCGTGGCGCCCGCGCGGCGCACGGTGGCCTCGCGGATCTGCGCATAGGCCGTGCCCGTGTTGCGGCAGACCGCCTGCACGCCCTGGGCCTCGCCGCGCGCGGCCTCGCAGGTCACTTCGCGCTTGGCGATGGGTGGCGTGATGAATACCGGCATGCTCAGGGCCAGCGCGATGGGCACCTCCATGGCCCCGGTCTTGGGGGCCGTGGCTTCGGGCACCTCGCGCACGATCATCCGGTAGGTGAGCTGGCGGCTCGCGTCGTGCGGTCGCAGCAGGGCCAGGCGCACCACCTGCCGGCCCTTGGGCGCCAGCTTGATGATGGGGGGCGCCAGGATCAGGTCTTCCGTGAGCACCAGATCGTCGCTGCCGTCGGCCTTCTGGGTCCAGGCATTGATGTCCGCCTGCAGGGCCACTTCGGTGTCGCCCTCGTTGGTCAGGGTGATCGCCACCGCGCGGTCGCGCGGCGTCATGAAGATCCGCACCGGCGAGACCGAAAAAACGCCCGCATCCGCGGGCATCGCACACGCCAGCATCAGGATGCAAGCCAGCCACGGCGTGGCAAGCAGCTTTCGGGTCTCCATGGCTCAAAAGCTTACCAACATTTCCACCGGGCTCTCCCTGCTGCTGAGGTTCATCACCCGCAGCGAGGTCACGGTGCCCGCGCCCAGTTGCGTGGCGCCCGCGGAAGCCAACCCCGAGGCAAACGGCAGCCCGGGCCCGAAGTTGAAGCGGTAGGCGCCCCCATGGCTGCCGGCAAAGGGGCGGCCGGGGGCAGGTTCGATGCTGACGAACTGGCCGGTGGAGCACATCACGCGTACCGTGGCTTGGGCACTGTCGCTCAGGGTCTGGCTGGTGCAGATGCCACCCGCAGGGCGCACGGCGACCGCAGAACCAGAGGACGGCGCAGGCGGCGCGGCAGTCACCGGCGGAACAGGGGCAGGGCTGCCGCCGCCGGGCGGCGCGGGCTCAGGTGCCACGACGACCGGGGGGACCGGCGAGCCCGCTCCCGGTGGCATGGGCTGAGGTGCCGGCGGCCCGACTGGGTCGGGAGCGGCAACCACCGGAGGCGCCGCGAGCCCGGTGTGCAAGGTGATCTGCACCTGGAAGACCGAGCTGGTGGAGCCCGCGAGGCTGGCCCCGGCACTTGCGCCGGCAGCAGCGAGCACCACCGCGCGCAGCGAATTCATCGCTGTCCTGCTCAGTAGGTGATGGTGATGGTGCGCTGCTTGTTGGTGGCGCTGGCGTTGGTGCAGGTGGCCGTCGCGCAGGTGCCCGCCTGCCCCGCGGCCATGGAGCCGGACAGCGTGATGCTCTGGTTCGCGCCGGTGCCCGCCGCCGGGGCCGCGCCCATGGTCAGGGTGTAGGCCAGGTTGGTGGCGTTGTCGGTCACCGAGCTGGAATCCAGGGCCACCGAGGTGATGGGCAGGGTATTGGTGCAGCGGATGTTGAAGCTGCTGCTGAAGGTGGCCGCCGTCGTCTGGAAGGACGTGTAGGTGAAGGCCGCTGTCGGAGCGGACGCCACTTCGCATTTGGAGGTCAGGTTGATGGTGACGTCGAAGTTGCCGGTGGCAGTGGCCGCCTGGGACGAAAGGCTCAGGGCGGAGAGGCCGAGAGCCGTAACCAGAATGAGCTTTTTCATGGTGGTTCCTTTAGAGAAAATACCCAGGGAGTTGTAAGAAATTTCCCTAAGACGGCTCAACTGTAATCGGCCATGTAACTAATTGCAAGCGGATTTGGCTGTTACAAATCAAAGAGTTAGCGCTGAAATCGGTTTTCCTGGGGAATTTGTCACGTTTAGTTACCGTACCCAATTTGTAACAAGGACAGGCGGTGGGCTGTGCGCGACGAGTGGCAATTCCGCAGCCTGCCTAATGACCGCCTAAGTCACTCGGCTTACGCTGGCGCCGTCTTCCCGGAGTCCGCCATGCACGACTTTTTCCATCGCGCCGCCCTCGCCACCTTGCTGATGGTGGGGCTGGCCACCGCCTTGTCGCCTTTGTCGCTGCCCCCGGCCGCGGTGGCTGGCGCAGGGTCGCTTCAGTCCGCCCTGCTGCAGGGGCAGCTGCTCGTCGCCTTGGTGGGCCTGGGCCTGGTGCTGGCCCTGGTCATGCCGAACCTGCGGGCCGCCGCCCTCGGGGCAGCCATCCTGAGCAAGGCCGGCTTCCTGGCGATCACTGGGCCGCAAGCAGAAGCTGCCGGGGTCGGGTTCTGGCTCGAGGCGGCGCAGCTGCTGTTGCTGCTCGCGGCGGCGGCCGTCCTGGCGGGCGAAGCCCGCCAGCAGGCCCGCTGGGAGGGCGTGCTACCGTTGCGCCAGGAGGGCTGATCCCATGCGCGTGCTGCTTGTCGAAGACGATGAAATGATCGGCCCCAGCCTGCTGCGGGCGCTGGAATCCAACGGCTGGTCGGTGGACTGGGTCAAGGAAGGCGAACTCGCCCAAAGCGCGATGGCCGACGGCGGCTATGCCTGCGTGCTGCTGGACCTTGGCCTGCCCCGCCGTGACGGGATCGAGGTGCTGCGCCGGGC
>CAZZAW010000068.1:0-2834 GCA_964652405.1 uncultured Ramlibacter sp. | reverse complement strand
GGGCTGGAAACCCTCCGCCGCATCCGCGAGACCGACTCGAAGCTGCCGGTCATCATGATGACCGCCTACGGCACCACGCAGACCGCCATCGAGGCGATGAAGCTCGGCGCGTACGACTACCTGCTCAAACCCTACGAGTTCCGCGAACTGCTGGCGCGCATGCGAGCCGTGATCCGCCGCCGTGACGGCTCCGCGCACTCCGTGATCGGCGGCGACGCGGTGCAGCTGGACCTCACCACCCGCGAAGTGGTGGTGCAGGGCGAGCGCTCGCAGCTGTCGGCGCGCGAGTTCTCGCTGCTGCACGCGCTGCTCGAACGGCCGGGCGCCATCCTGTCGCGCGAGCAGCTGGAAAGCCGTATCTACGGCTGGGGCGAAGAGGTCAGCAGCAACGCGGTGGACGTCCTGATCCACGGCATGCGCCGCAAGCTGGGCGCCGACACCATCCGCAACGTGCGCGGCCTGGGCTGGCGCATCGCCGCCGGCAGCCCGGCCACTTCGCGCGAGGCCCACTGATGCACATCCTTTCCGACGGACCCATGTGCTCGCTGCGGCGGGCGCTGCTGTTCTGGCTGGTGCCGCTGTTCCTGCTGGTGGGCGCGGCGTCGGCCGCGTTCTCCTACTGGGGCTACACGCGCATGGTCGGCAGCTTCATGGACGAGCAGATGCAGCAGCTGGGCGACTCCATTTCAGTGGTCGACGATCCCGCGTTCATCCGGCCCCAGGCGCCCGAGCGCGTGCACAAATGGGGCGCCTACGTGACGCAGGTGTGGAGCCCCGACGGCCGGCTGGAGGCCAGCTCGCTGCCGGGCCTGTCGGTGCCGCTGGCGGCCACCGCAGGATTCCATGAGGTGGAGGCCGACGACAAGACCTGGCGCGTCTACGCGGCGCCGGCGGCTGCGTCGGGACAGCGCGTGCAGGTGCTGCAGAGCGGCCAGTTCCGCCGCCACCTGGCCGTCGAACGTGCCGGCGCTGCGCTGGCGCCGGTGATGATCCTGCTGCCGCTGGCGATCTTCATCCTCTGGGGCGTGGCGCAGAAGCTCTCGCGCGAGATCCGTGAAATCGGGCGCAAGGCCGCGCAGCAGGACGAGAACAGCATCGCCGAGCTGCCGCTGACCCGCGTGCCCAGCGAGATCGTGCCGCTGGTCGAATCCTTCAACAGCCTGCTCACGCGCCTGCGCGATGCGTTCGCCACGCAGCGCCGTTTCCTGCAGGACGCGGCGCATGAATTGCGCACGCCGATCACGGCGGTCGCGCTGCAGCTGGAGAACGTGCGCCACGACCTCCCCGCCGGCGCCTGCGCCCACAGCTTCTCGCAGCTCGAGGAAGGTGTGGGCCGCGCGCAGCGCCTGGTGGACCAACTGCTCAAGATGTCTCGCCAGGAGGCCACGGCCGCCCTGGAGCCGCCCGTCACCGTCGACCTGCAGGCCCAGGTTCGCGACAGCATCAACGGCCTGATCGCCCTGGCCGACCGCCGCAACATCGACCTAGGCTTCGTGGCCGAGCCCGGCGTGCCGCTCGCCGCCAGCCTGCGCTGCCACACGGCGGACCTGCGCAGCGTGCTGGACAACCTGATCGAGAACGCGCTGCGCTACACGCCCGAAGGCGGCGTGGTGGACGTGCGCCTGACCTCGCAGAACGGCCATCCGGTGGTGGAGGTGGTGGACACCGGACCCGGCATCCCGCCCGACCAGCTCGGGCGCGTGTTCGACCGCTTCTTCCGTGTGCCCGGCAACGGCACCCGGGGCAGCGGCCTGGGCCTGTCGATCGCGCAGAGCGCGGCGCAGCGCTGCGGCCTGCGCATCGTGCTGCGCAACCGGCAGGACCGCAGCGGCCTGGTGGCGCGCGTCGAGGTGCAGGCCGCTGCGCCTGCCGCTGCCGCAGTTCCCGCCACCGGGGGCGCGCTGCTAACGGCCAGCTAAGGAAACGCTAAGGGCCGCCTAACAGGCCCCACCTACAGTGAGAACACGGTTGATGCGGAACAGATAAACACCGCACCCGCCGCTACAGAAGTCCCCTTGTTTGTTTCCTCCTCACTGAAAGGTCTGATCATGAACTCCAAGTCCCTCCTGGCCATCGCCGCCCTCGCCGTCGTTGCTTCCACCGGTGTCCGTGCCGACGAAGCCGATGCCTCGCAGTACGCCGTCAAGTTCGAAGGCAACCGCACCCGTGCCGAAGTGCAGGCCGAAGCCGCTCAAGTGGCCGCCACCCGCAGCACCGAGCCCGCCGGTTCCCGCGTCGCCGCCCCGGTGAAGTCCACCGTGGACACGCAAGCCCTGCGCGCGCAGGCTGCTGAAGCGGTCCGCCTGGGCCAGATCTCCTACGGCGAAGCCGGCCGCATCTAAGCCGCACCGGCCCAGCAAAAACGCCCCTCGCGAGGGGCGTTTTTCTTTTTGGGGCGCCTGGTCAGAAGGTCAGCGTCAGGGCCGGGGCCGGATTGGCCAGCACCGCGGCCTGCAGGCTTGCGGCCCGCGCCTCGCGCGCTGCGGTGCAGCGCACCGTGCCCAGGCTGCGGCCCGCCCATTCGCCCCGGCCTTGCAGCTGCAGGGTGAGCGTGTGGTCCAGACTCCCGGCCAGGGCGGAGCCCTCGAGGGCGAAGGCGGTCATGGACGGCAGGTCGATGTTCATGCGGCAGGGCAGTGGGATTCAGATGAGCTACTGTAACAACTTGTCACGCCCGGCGGTGAGTCCTGCAAGCCTCGGGCGTGGCAAAACGGCCGCGGTTGCCGAAAAGTTCACGCGCGAGCCGTGGCGGCCAGGCGTCGCCGCCCATGCTTGAAAATCGGGGCCCCGCCCCTAGCTCCTGGGGCGCAGAAAACCGACAACCCGCCATGAGC
>CAZZAW010000067.1:9868-10943 GCA_964652405.1 uncultured Ramlibacter sp. | reverse complement strand
TGCCGCGGATGCCGAACTTCGCGGGGATGTCGCGGTTCTCGTCCACGTTCATCTTGGCGACCTGCAGCTTGTCCTTGTACGCGGTGGACACCTCGTCCAGGATGGGCGCGATCATCTTGCACGGCCCGCACCACTCGGCCCAGTAGTCCACCAGCACCGGCTTGTCGGCCTGCAGGACGTCGGTTTCGAAGCTTGCGTCGGAGATGTGCTTGATCAGATCGCTGGCCATGTCGGTTTCCTTCGGATGAGAGCGGTTGGCGGTGCCAGTACAGTGGGGGAATTGTGACAGAAACCAAGTCTCCCCACTGGCGGTGGGCGCCTGCGCGCATGCTATGGATGTGATAGCGCAAGACCATCATGCCGCCGTCCTGTGGCGTGACCTGCTGGGCCGCATCGCGCAGCTGCTGACCCAGCGCCAGGCCCATCCGGCGCGCACGGTCGTGCTGCTGCCGTACGCGCAGCTGATGCCCCTGGCCCGGCGCCTGTGGGCGGCCGCGCACCCCGACGGCTTCGCGCCGCGCTTCGAGACCAGCATGAACTGGGCCTCGCAGGCGGGTTGGCTGCCCGGTCCCGAGGACATCAGCTTCGACCGCGGCCGCGACCTGCTCACGGCCCGCCAATGGCTGGAGCGCGCCGGGCTCGCGCGCCATGCCGACCTGCTCTCCGGCCGCGTGGCCGAAGCCGCCTGGCAGCTCGCTTCGGTCGCCTCGGCCTTGCCGCCCGGCGAACGCGCGGCGTGGGCCGTGCGCGCCCGTGGCGCCGCCGGGCTGGGCCTGGACGCGCCGGCGCTGATGCTGGAAGCCGCCGTGGCCCGCATCGCCGTCGAATGGGCCGCGGCCTCCGGCTACGCCAGCGACGCCCTGCTGCAGCCGGCCACGCGCGAGGCGCTGGACCTGCTGGTGGTGATCGAAGGGCTGCAGGCCGAGCCCCTGGCGCAGGCGCTGCAGACGCTGCTGGTCGACAAGGCCGTGCGCTTGCCGATGGAGGCGCAGGCGCCGGTGGGCGAGATCCGGTTGATCGAGGCTGCCGACCCTTCGGAAGAGGCCGAGCAGGCGGTGGCCTGCCCTCGCGCGAG
>CAZZAW010000067.1:0-9858 GCA_964652405.1 uncultured Ramlibacter sp. | reverse complement strand
GCCACCTCGAGGCCGGCCGCGTGCCGGTGGCCCTGGCGGCGATCGACCGCGTGCACACGCGGCGCGTGCGCGCCATGCTCGACGCCCGCGGCGTGGCCCTGCGCGACGAGACCGGCTGGAAGCTGTCCACCACGCGGGCGGCGGCGCAGGTCATGGCGGCGCTGCGGGCCTGTGGCTGGAACGCGAGCTCGGACGCGGTGATCGACTGGCTCAAGAACACCCCTGCCGCCGGCACGCACGCCGTGTCGTCGCTCGAGCGCCGCGTGCGGCGCGAGGGCCTGCGCGAGTGGCGCAGCGTGCACACCGCGCACCTGCCCGCCGAAGGCGCCGCCACCGCCTTGCTGGACCAGGCCAACGCCTGGCGCGAGAGCCTGAAGGAGCCGCGCGCGCTGCCCCAGTGGCAGCAGGCGCTGCGCGAACTGCTGCAGGCCACCGGCGCCTGGAGCCGCCACCAGCAGGACGCCGCCGGTGCCCAGGTGCTGCAGGTGCTGGGACTGCACGAGGACCTGCAGGCGCAATGGCAGCAGCTGCCGCAGGCCGCGCGGCGCATGCCGCTGGCCGAGTTCACCGCCTGGGTTGACGAGGCGCTGGAGGCCGCCAACTTCCGCCCGGCGCAGGCCACCGCCGCCGAGCAGGTGGTGATCCTGCCGTTCAACCAGCTGCTGGGCCGCATGGTGGGCGCCCTGGTGCTGGCTGGTTGCGACGAGCAGCGCCTGCCGGCCTCGCCCGAGCCCGCCGGTCCCTGGACCGCGGCGCAGCGCCAGGCGCTGGGCCTGCCCTCGCGCGAGGCGCTGGAGGCCGAAACCCGCGCCGGCTGGCGCAGCGCGCTGCAGGCCCCGCGCTGCGACGTGCTCTGGCGCCGCAGCGACGACAACGGCGAGCCGGTGCTGCCCAGCCCGCTGGTGCAGGCGTTGCTGCTGGAAGGCCAGGGCCGGCCCGGCGAGGACCCGCGCGAGCTGCAGCCGCTCGCTCGCCAGCCCGTGCCGCGCCCGGCCGCCGCAGCGCCCGCCCTGGGGGTGGACACGCTCTCGGCCAGCGCCTACGAAGACCTGCGGCGCTGCCCCTACCGGTTCTTCGCCCTGCGCCAGCTGGGGCTGAAGGAAGCCGACGAGATCGACGCCGAGCTGGACAAGCGTGACTTCGGCAATTGGCTGCACCAGGTGCTGCGCACCTTCCACGAGTCGCTGCGGGACAGCTGGGAGCCGCCGGGCGCGAGCCGCCGCCTGCGGCTGGAGATCACGGCGGAGGAGGTCACGCGCGAGCTGGGGCTGGACGAGGGCGAGTTCCTGCCTTTCGCCGCCGCCTGGCCGCAGGCGCGCGACGGCTACCTCGCCTGGCTGGAAACGCACGAGGCGCGCGAGGGCGCGGTGTTCGAGCAGGCCGAAAGTGAGCACAGGATGCAGCTGGGGCCGGTGACGCTGGTGGGGCGCATCGACCGCATCGACCGGCTGCCCGACGGCCGCGCCCTGGTCATGGACTACAAGACCGAGTCCGGCAAGACCACCACCGACCGCGTGGCCGACCCCGGCGAGGACACGCAGCTGGCCTTCTATGCCGCGCTGCTGGACGACGACCAGCTGCGGGCGGCGTACGTCAACGTGGGCGACCGCGGCGACACCCGCACGGTGGAGCAGCCGGCCGTCGTGGAGGCGCGCGACCTGCTGGTGCAGGGCATCCTGGACGACGTGGCGCGCATCGCCCGGGGCGAGGCGCTGCACGCGCTGGGCGAGGGCAAGGTGTGCGAGTTCTGCGCCGCGCGCGGCCTGTGCCGCCGCGACTGGTGGTCCGAATGAAGCTGGCCTACGAACACAACGGCGGGGCGACCACCCGCGAGCGCTTCTACGAGATCGCCTGCGACCCGCGCCGCAGCGTGGCGGTGGAAGCCTGCGCCGGCGCCGGCAAGACCTGGATGCTGGTCTCGCGCATGCTGCGCGCGCTGCTGGCCGGCAGCCAGCCGCAGGAGATCCTGGCCATCACCTTCACCAAGAAAGCGGCCGGCGAGATGCGCGAGCGCCTGCAGGACTGGCTGGCGCACTACCACCAGGCCCCGCCCGAGGAGCTGCAGCAGGCCCTGGTCCAGAGGGGAATCGCCCCGCAGCCCGCGCTGGATTTGCGCGAGGCGCTACAAAAACTGTATCAGTCGCTACTGGCCCAGGGCCGGCCGGTGCAGATCCGCACCTTCCACAGCTGGTTCGCCGCCTTGCTGCGCAGCGCCCCCCTGGCCGTGCTGCAGCAGCTGGAGCTGCCCGCGCACTACGAGCTGCTGGAGGACGACAGCGAAGCCGTCGCCCTGGTCTGGCGGCGCTTCCACGCGGCGGTGTCGGCGAACGCGGCCGCGCGCCAGGACTTCGCCGACTCGGTGGCGGCGCACGGCCGCTTCAACACCCGCAAGGCGCTGGAGGCCGCGCTCGCCAAGCGCGTGGAGTTCCAGCTGGCCGATCAGCACGGCGTGGTGGAAGCCTCGGTGCGGCCGTTCGCCGAGGTGTTCCCGGCCTTTGCCGGCGTGCAGGAGCCGGCCGGCCTGCTCGGGCTGGAGACGGTGCGCAGCGCGCTGCTGGCCGCCGCTGGGGCGCTGGGCCGGGCCAGCGCGCCCACCTTCGCCGCCAAAGGCAGCGAGCTGGAACAGGCCGTGACCGCCGGCCAGCTGCAGGCCGCGCTCGATGCCCTGCTCACGCAAAAGGGCGAGCCACGCAAGTTCAGCGACAAGCTGGCCGGCATCGAGCAGGTGCGTGCCGCGCAGGAGCTGGCCGTCCGCCTGGTGGCCGCCAGCGAGCAGCACGCGGCCTGGCTGCACCACCAGCGGCTGGCGCGGCTGGCGCGCGTGCTGTTGGCCGAGTTCGCCGCGCTCAAGCGCGAGCGCGGCTGGATCGACATGAACGACGTGGAGCGGGCCGCGCTCGCCATGCTGTCCGACCCGGTGCTCTCCGGCTGGGTGCAGGAGCGGCTGGACCTGCGCGTCAAGCACCTGCTGATCGACGAGTTCCAGGACACCAACCCGCTGCAGTGGCAGGCGCTGCACGCCTGGCTGTCCGGCTATGCAGGGGCCGGCGGCGAAGCCCCCAGCGTGTTCATCGTGGGCGATCCCAAGCAGAGCATCTACCGCTTCCGCCGCGCCGAGCCCCAGGTGTTCAAGGCCGCGCAGGACTTCATCCGCGAAGGCCTGGGCGGCGACCTGCTCAGCTGCGATCACACGCACCGCAATGCGCCGGCCCTGCTGGAGACCATCAATGCCGTGATGGTGCAGGCGCAGGCGGACGGCGAGTACGAAGGCTTCCGGCCGCACACCACGGAGTCTCGCGAACAGGGGTCTGCGTGGCGGCTGCCGGTGATTGCCCGGACAGCCGTTCGGGCCGAGGCCGCCGAAGTCCCCGAGGGAGAGCTCACGTGGCGCGACTCGCTCACCACGCCGCGCGAATTGCCCGAGGAGCGCCTGGTCACGCTGGAATGCCGCCAGGCCGCCGCCTGGGTGGCACAGCAAATCGCGGCCGGCGCCCGGCCTGCCGACCTCATGGTGCTGGCCCGCAAGCGCGACCGGCTGGCCGTGATGGAAGACGAGCTGCGCGCGCTGCGCATCCCGGCGCAGCAGCCGGAGAAGACCGAGCTGGGCCAGGCGCCCGAGGTGCAGGACCTGGTGGCCCTGCTGGACGTGCTGGTCTCGCCCACGCACGACCTGTCGCTGGCCCGTGCGCTCAAGTCGCCGCTGTTCGGGCTGGACGACGACGCGCTGGTGCAGCTCGCGCAGGCCGCGCGCCAGTCGCAGCAGCAGGGCCAGCCCCGGCCCTGGCTGGAGCTGCTACAGAAAGAAGAGCAGCTCGCGCCCGCCCTGCGCGGGCTGGGAGCCCGCCTGGCCCGGTGGAAGGGCTGGGTGGACAGCCTGCCGCCCCACGATGCGCTGGACGCGATCTATCACGACGGCGAGGTGCTGGCGCGCTATGCGCAGGCCGCGCCGCCGCCGCTGCGCGCCGCCGTGCTCGCCAACCTGCGGGCGCTGCTGGGCGCGGCGCTGGCGGTCAACGGGGCCCGCTACGCCACGCCCTACGCCTTCGTGCGAGCGCTCAAGGCCGGCGGCGTGCGCGGGCCTTCGGTGGCGGCGGCCGGGGCGGTGCAGCTGCTCACGGTGCATGGCGCCAAGGGCCTGCAGGCGCCTGTGGTGCTGATGCTGGACACCGATGCGCCGCCCGCGCGCAGCGAATCCATGGGTGTGATCGTCGAATGGCCGGGCGAGGCGCCCGCGCCCTGGCGCTTTGCCTTCATCGCGAGCGAGGCCCGGCCGCCCGCCTGCAGCGCCGAGGCGCTGGCGGTGGAGCAGGCGGCCCGGCAGCGCGAGGAGCTGAACGCGCTGTACGTCGCCATGACCCGCGCGCAGCGCCAGCTGGTGCTGTCGTCCATAGAACCGCACGTCGCTGCGCCGCGCAGCTGGTGGCGGCGGCTGGAGCCGCACGCGCAGCCGCTGCCGGCACCTGGGGCCGTGCAGGCACCGCAGGCACCGGCCAGCGAGCCGATCTACTTGCCGTTCGTGCCGCTACCCCGCACCGCGCGCGCGGTGGATGCTATGGAAAAGAGAGCGGACGAGGCGTCGTCCGCGAGCGCTCTGTTCGGCCAGGCGGTCCACCGGCTGCTGGAGCGGCGCCGTCCCGGCCAACGCGACTGGCCGCAGGCCGCACTGCCGGCCGTGGCGCGCGAGTTCGCGCTGGCGCCGGGCGCGGCGCAGGAGGCCGCCGCCATGGCGCTGCGGATCGCGCAGGGCGAGGGCGCCTGGGCCTGGGACCCGGAGGCGATCGACTGGCAGGCCAACGAGGTGGAGCTGGCCCACCAGGGCGAGCTGCTGCGGCTGGACCGGCTGGTGCGCCGGCGCGGCAGCGGCGAATGGTGGGTGCTGGACTACAAGTCGGTGGGCCGGCCCGAGCAGGACGAGGCGCTGCTGCAGCAGATGCGCCGCTACCGCCAGGCGGTCGCGCTGGCCCAGGCCGGTGCCACCGTGCACGCCGCCTTCCTCACCGGCCAGGGCCGGCTGGTGCGCGTCGAATGAAAGTCTCCGTGGTGGGGGCCGGCCCGGCCGGCCTGATGGCCGCCGAGGTGCTGGCGGCGAACGGTGCCGCGGTGCAGGTGTTCGATGCCATGCCTTCGGCCGGGCGCAAGTTCCTGCTGGCCGGCAAGGGCGGGCTTAACCTGACGCACGGCGAGCCGTTCGAGGCGTTCGCCTCGCGCTACGGCGGCCGCCAGGCCCAGGTCGAGCCCTGGCTGCGCGAGTTCGGCCCGCAGGCGCTGCGCGACTGGGCCCAGGGCCTGGGCATCGCCACCTTCGTGGGCACCTCGGGCCGTGTGTTCCCAGCGGACATGAAGGCGGCGCCGCTGTTGCGCGCCTGGCTGCACCGCCTGCGCGCGGCCGGCGTGCAGTTCCACATGCGGCACCGCTGGACCGGCTGGGACGAGGCCGGCCACCCGCGCTTTGTCAGCCCGCAGGGCGAGCTCTGCGTGCCTGGCGACGCGCTGCTGCTGGCCCTGGGCGGCGCCAGCTGGCCGCGGCTGGGGTCGGATGGCGCCTGGGTGCCGCTGCTGCAGCAGCGCGGCGTCGGGATCGCGCCGCTGCAGCCGTCCAACTGCGGTTTCGACGTGCAGGGCGGCTGGACGCCGCATTTCGCCGAACGCTTCGCCGGCCAGCCGTTCAAGTCGGTGCTGCTGCGCACCGAAGGCTTCGAGCGCAAGGGCGAGTTCGTCGCCACCGCCACCGGGATCGAGGGCAGCCTGGTCTACGCCGCCTCGGCGCTGCTGCGGCAGCAGATCGCCACGCAGGGCAGCGCGCAGCTGTGGCTGGACCTGCTGCCGGACCGCAGCGCGGACGATGTGCAGCGCCAGGTCGCCCACCCGCGCGGCTCGCGGTCCCTCTCCAGCCACCTGAAAAGCCGGCTGGGGCTGGACGGCATCAAGCTGGGCCTGCTGCACGAGGTGCTGACGCGTGAGCAGATGCTGGACGCGCAGCACCTGGCCCGCACCCTCCAGGCGGTGCCGCTGCGCCTGTCCGCGCCGCGCCCGGTGGCCGAGGCGATCAGCACCGCCGGCGGCGTGCCGTTCGAGGCGCTGGACGAGGGCCTGATGCTGCGCGAGCTGCCCGGCGTGTTCTGCGCCGGCGAGATGCTGGACTGGGAAGCCCCCACCGGCGGCTACCTGCTCACCGCCTGCTTCGCCAGCGGGCTGCGGGCGGCGCGCGGCGTGCTGGCCCGACAATAGCCGGATGGACGTCTCCAACCGCCGCGGCCTGGGCACCTGGCTGGCGCTCGCGTTCTCGCTGCTGGCGGTGTTCGTGGCGGCCGTGCTGATCGCGGTCAGCGAGCAGACCGCCAGCAGCCAGGTGCGGACCACCATTGGGCAGAACCTGGCCGAACTGGCACACCAGACCACCAGCCGGCTGGACCGCTCCATGTTCGAGCGCTACCGCGAGGTGCGGCTGATGGCCGACCGGGTGACGGGGCAGCAGGACCTGGGACAGGTCCGCCGCGAGCTGGACGGCCTGCAGCGCACCTACCCGTACTACGCCTGGATGGGCCTGACCGACCCGGCCGGCAAGGTGCTGACCGCCACGGGCGGCGTGCTGACCGGCGCCGACGTATCCGCGCGCCCCTGGTTCCGCGAAGCCCGGCAGGGCCGCACGCTGGGCGACGTGCACGAGGCCGTGCTGCTGGCCAAGCTGCTGGCCAACCCCACGGGGGAGCCGATGCGCTTCGTGGACATCGCCTTTCCCATCCCCGCGGCTGGCGGCAGCCCGGGCGGGGTGCTGGGCGTGCACCTGTCCTGGCGCTGGGCCGCCGACGTGCGCGACGCGATCTTCGTGCCGGTCGGGCGCAGCAGCCTGCAGGTGGAGCCGCTGATCGTGTCCCGTACCGGGGTGGTGCTGCTGGGACCGCCCGGCCTGCAGGGGCAGGAGCTGGACCTGGCCAGCCTGCAGGCGGCAGACCGGGGCAGCGGCTACCTCACCGAGCGCTGGCCCGACGGCAAGGAGTACCTCGTCGGATACAGCCGCGACCAGGGGCACCGCGAGTACCCGGGCCTGGGCTGGCGGGTGCTGGTGCGGCAGGAGCTGCGCGAGGCCTACGCGCCCGTGGCGCAACTGCAGCAGCGGTTGCTGACATGGGGGCTGGCCGCCGCGCTGCTGATCTCGGTGCTCGGGTGGTTCGTGGCCCGGCTGATCACGCGGCCCGTGCTGGACCTGGCGAACGCGGCCCGGGGCATCGAGGAAGGGCGCTTGTCCCAGGTGCCGGAAGGCGGCGCGTCCTACCGCGAAGTGGCGCAGCTGGGCACCGCCTTCAATTCGCTGGTGGCCAACCTCCAGCAGAAGGAGGCCGACCTGCGCGAGCTGAACGTCTCGCTGGAGCAGCGCGTGCAGGAGCGCACGGCGCAGTTGCAGGCCGCCTTCGAGCAGTTGCGCGAGAACCAGGAGCGCATCCAGACCATCATCGAGTCCGCGCCCGACCCGTTCGTGGGCATGGATTTCCGGGGGCGCATCACCGACTGGAACCCGCGGGCCGAGGCGCTGTTCGGCTGGAAGCGGGCCGAGGTGATGGGCCGCGATTTCGAGGAGGTGCTGGTGCCCCCGCGCTTCCGCGGCACCGTGGGCGCGGCGCTGGCCGGCTACAAGGCCAGCGGCCAGGCCGACTTCGCCGGTCAGGTATTGGAGCGCGTGGTGGTGGACCGCAGCGGCCGCGAGATCCCGGTGGAGGTGCGCATCGGGCTGATCGACACCGGCAAGCTCCAGCTGTTCAGCGCCTTCGTGCACGACATCACCGGGCGCAAGGAGGTGGAGCGGCTCAAGGGCGAATTCATCTCCACGGTCTCGCACGAGCTGCGTACGCCGCTCACGGCGATCTACGGCTCGCTCAGCCTGCTGCAGTCCGGCATGGCCGGCGAGCTGCCGCCCTCTGCCCGCGAGCTGGTGGAGATGTCCAACCAGAGCTGCGAGCGCCTGGTGCGCCTGATCAATGACGTGCTGGACCTCGAGAAGATGGACACCGGCTCGCTGCGCTACGAGCTCACGCCGCAGCCGCTGCGGCCGCTGGTGGAACGCTCGGTGGCCGACACCCAGCCGTACGCCGATGGCTGGGGCGTGCGGCTGGAGCTGGAACCCCCGGTGGACGCCCAGGTGAAGGCCGACGCCGACCGCATCCTGCAGGTGATGGTCAACCTGCTGTCCAACGCCGCCAAGTTCTCGCCGCGCGGCGGCGTGGTGAAGGTGGGCATGGCGCTCCGGGGAGGCGCCGTGCGGGTGTCGGTCACCGACCAGGGGCCGGGCATCCCCGAGGAGTTCCGCCCCCGCGTGTTCGAGCGCTTCGCCCAGGCCGACGGTTCGGACCGGCGCCAGAAGGGCGGCACCGGGCTGGGACTGAACATCTGCCGGCGCATCGTCGAGGCGCACCAGGGGCGGATCGGGTTCAACAGCGACCCGGGCGTGCGCACCGAGTTCTGGTTCGAACTGCCGCTGGCCTGATCCGGCTCAAGGCGGCGACTGCAGCCCTTTGCGCTTCATCTCGCCCCACTTGGCCTCGCCCTCGGTGGCCCAGCGGTACAGGCCCACCAGCCGCCACCAGCTGTTGAGCTGGCGGTAGCCCAGGTTTTCCAGCAGGACCACGCCGGCCAGCACCGCCAGCTGCGAGTACCGGGGGTAGATGTGGAACGCCATTTCCTCCAGCAGCAGGCCCGAGGCCGACAGCAGGACGCCCAGGCCCACGGCCACGAACAGGAAGATGGCGAACGCCTCCCAGGAGATGAAGCCGAAGGCCCAGCCCAGCGCCATGAAGAGGTAACCGCCGAACTCGATGAGGGGGCCCACCCATTCGAACAGGACCATGAAGGGGAAGGCCAGCCAGCCGGGCGGCCCTCCGCGCCGGCTGAACATCAGGCCCCAGTGCGGGCTGAGGCTCTCCGACAGGCCGCGCTGCCACCGGATGCGCTGGTTGCGCAGCGTGGCGAAATCCTCCGGCGCCTCCGTCCAGCACACCGGGTCGGGCACGAACTCGATGCGGTAGGGCGTGCCCTGCTCGCGCAGCAGGCGATGCATGCGCACCACCAGCTCCATGTCCTCGCCGATGGTCTTGGGCCGGTAGCCGCCGGCGGCGACCACCACGTCGCGCCGGAACACGCCGAAGGCGCCCGAGATGATCAGCATCGCGTTGAGCTGCGACCAGCCCAGCCGGCCGAACAGGAAGGCCCGCAGGTACTCCACCACCTGGAACAGGGCCCACCAATTGCGCGGCAGCCGCACCTCGGCCAGGAAGCCGCCCTGCACGCGGCAGCCGTTGGCCACGCGCACCGTGCCGCCGGTGGCCACCACCCGCGGGTCGCGCAGGAAGGGGCGCACCACGCGCTGCAGGCTGTCGCGCTGCAGGATGGAGTCGGCGTCCACGCCGCAGAACAGGTCATGCCGGGCCAGGTTGATGCCGGCGTTGAGCGAATCGGCCTTGCCGCCGTTCTCCTTGTCGATGACACGCAGGTTGGCGTGGCGGCGCGAGCGGTACACCGCGCGGACCGGCCGGGTGGCCAGCCGCTGCTCGAACGCCTCCGGGAACGGGTGGAGGTCGAATTCGCGCCGCAGGACCTGCAGCGTGCCGTCGCGCGAACCGTCGTTGATCACGATGATCTCGAAATCGGCATAGGCCAGCTGCAGCATGGAGTGCAGCGAGGCCGCGATGGTGCTTTCCTCGTTGTAGGCCGGCACCAGCAGGCTGATGCCCGGGTCCACGGGCGTGAAGGCCTGGGGCAGTTCCTCCAGCACCCGCTCCTCCAGCCCGCGGTAGAGGCTGGCCATGGACAGCAGGTTCAGCAGCAGGTAGCCGGCATTGAGCAGCACGAAATAGACCAGCATCGCCC
>CAZZAW010000066.1:671-10972 GCA_964652405.1 uncultured Ramlibacter sp. | reverse complement strand
ATTGGACTGACGCGCCACCAAAATCGGCGCGCAACGGGTATCCAATCCGTCGTTAGAGCCGGCTCGCCCGACTCACCTACGCCCAAAATCGCGTGTACCAACCCAGCCCACAGAGACGTGCTGCGCAGTTTCACCACCATGCCGAGCATTGACCGGAACGACCCCGACCCCGCGGTCTACCTGCGCATCCGCGTCGAGCGCACGATCGTTCGTTGCGCCATCCGCGCCCTGGTTGCGGAGGGATACGCCGTTGCGGTGCAAGGGCATGCACCGACTCGGCACGTCGAGATGGTGATGGAAGACATCATGCAAGGCGACGAAGTGGACCTGCTCCTCGTATATCCCGCCGACGTCACCGCTTCTTCGGAGCCAGTGGGAAAAGTTTCCCTTGCCTATGGCTCGCAAGGCTGGGACGTGATGCGCGACTACACCGCCAATTTGGGGCACATCATGGAACGCGTGGAAGCGTATGCCCGAGCGATGAAGAGCTGGTGCTAGTCCCCAACGAGCGCGTCCTACCCAATGCGCGCTTGACACGGGCACTCTCTATGGGAGGCTGCCAGAATGCCTAGCTCGTACCTCTCTGCGGATGAACAGCACCATGGGAACCAAATCGGACGTCGACCGCATCAGGCCCAGGAGTAGGAAATGAACAGCTCTCTGTTCACACACCGGACACCAGAAGCTGCCGCCCGGCAACTGGCGATCGTGTTGAAGTCAGCGACGGAGATGCACCTGGCCACCCTGGAGCATCTTCGGGGACGAAAGTCCACTCCGAAGTCCGACATCGAGCGACACGTGAAGATCTGCGACACGCTCGTGCAGCAGTGCGTCGATCTGGATGTCCCCGTGGACGTGCGTGGTCTGAACGGGTTTCCTTGCCCTCGCCTCGACTCGCTTCTCAGCGCAGCAGCGCACCACGATGGAGAATCCTCCAGCAGCACTGCAACCACCCAGCGATAGCCATGAACGACGAAAATCAGAACGCCGCCATCGACGCGGCCGCGTACAGTCGGCAGCGGCTGGATTCACTCTTGGAGTTGGTGCAGGCGTGCATTCCCACAGCCACCCGAGAACGTTCAGACGACGGCGCGTTCGGATATGTCTCCGCGAACATCCACTTTCAAAACGGTATCACCGTGCTGGCCGCATGTGATGCGGATATGCCGCAGGCGCTGTTCGAGGTCGTGCGGTTCGTCGCGCCATCACAACCGGCGAAGTACCCATTCGAAGGGCGCGGAACACTCGGCGCGGCCTTCACCGACAAGATGAGTCGTGAAGGTGTTGTCCAGTTGCTGCGGCAGTATGACCAACTGACAGAGAGCACCCCGCGAGGCCAAGTCGAATGACGTGGAAGCTCAAACGAACGGCGCAGTGCGCGAAGTGCCCTTGGCTCAAGGACGTCGACCCGCACGAGATCCCGGACGGCTATTGCGAAACGCGTCATCGCGCCCTCGAATCGACGATCGCCCAACCTGCGAGCCTCGTGGACGTGGGCGCCCGCGAGCTGCATGTCATGGCCTGTCACGAGACCGAAGACGCCCATTGCGTCGGTTGGCTGATGAACCAGCTCGGTCCCGGCAACAACATCGCTCTCCGGTTGAGGATGCGCGGTTGCGAGAACGCGCGGAACCTGCGGCTGCGCGGTGAACAGCACGCGACCTTCAAAGACACGCTGCCGAAGGTCGAACAGGACGCGTGACGGGTTGACAACACGTCGAGGCGTGCGACCCTGGAAGCATGTTCCTCGATCTCTCTTCTCGTTCGACGGCCGCTGCCCAGCGCTCGAGCCGCGCGGACGTTCGCAATCCGGTCCTCGCCCTCCCGTGTGCACAGCGGGCCCGGAGCATGCCGCCCGAGGCCCGGGAATGGTTGATCGCTTTTCTCACTGAGTTGCGCCGCGACGCGCGGGAGCGCGCAGCGAAGTCGTGGCGGACCCACAAGGCCCCTTTGGCGGTCTACTGGAAATGCATCGCCGTCTACGCGAACCACTTGGCCAACGCCCTCCGAAAAACAGCACCGCGGACGGAGGCGAACTGATGGAGGGCGGAACGCTGGCCGAGAGCGCTGCCCTGGGCGCCGTTCTCGCCGCGTATCAGCGCGGCGGCGAGTTGTCGAACGAACAGCTCTACCAGGTGGTGAAGGAACCTCTCGGCTTCACGGACGAAGACTATCAGCGCCGCGAGCCGGTCGGCGCGGCGGGCAAGCCGCACTGCTTGGCGCAGCGGCGGGTGCGCTGGTTTCAGCAGACCCTCAAGCGTCTCAACCTGGTCGAGCGCGTGCCTGGCCGCCGCGGCGCGTGGCGCTTGCGTGGAGCACAGGAAAAGGACCTGACGCCGGCGGGGCCGGGCATGACCCTCGTGGGTTTCAGCACGAAGCTGGGGCTTGCCCTTTGGTCTTCGTGCGATGTCTTCGCGCGCATCGACGAGCCGATCGCATTGGTGCTCACTTCGCCGCCCTATGCGCTCGCGAAGCCCCGCAGATACGGCAACCCCTCCGAACAGGAGATCGTCGACTTCATCTGCAAGGCGTTGGAGCCGTTGGTGAAGAATCTGGTCACCGGCGGCTCTGTCATCCTGCAAACGACTAACGACATCTTCATGCCGGGCACCCCGGCGCGCAGCCTGTACATCGAGCGCCTGGTCATCGCCTTGAACGACCGGCTCGGGCTTCACCTGATGGACCGGATCGTCTGGGCCAATCCCTGCAAGCCCCCGGGGCCGGTGCAATGGGCATCCAAGACACGGCAACTGCTCGGCGTTGGCCACGAGTTCGCGCTCTTCCTGACGAATGACCCTATTCGGTGCTTCGCGGACAACCGCCGCGTCCTGCTACCGCACACCGAGCGGCACAAGAAGCTGATCGCTGACGGCGGCGAGAAGCGTGACGCCGTCTTCTCCGACGGCGCCTACCGCATTCGTGCCGGGCGTTCCTTTGCGAATGACACGCCCGGGCGGATTCCCCGAAACGTCCTCACCTTCACCCAGCACGGCTCGGAAGTCGCTCGCCTGCGCGAGGAAGCGAGGTCGCTGAATCTCCCGTTGCATGGAGCGCTGATGCCGCTCGAGCTGGCGAAGTTCTTCGTGAACTATCTCACTCGCG
The DNA here is from genome assembly GCA_964652405.1 of uncultured Ramlibacter sp. GTDB lineage: Bacteria > Pseudomonadota > Gammaproteobacteria > Burkholderiales > Burkholderiaceae_C > Ramlibacter. The sequence continues at coordinate 7,870 of CAZZAW010000066.1, read as the reverse complement.
AGGGTGACCTCGTCGTAGATCCCTTCGCTGGGTGGGGAACAGTCGGCCTGGCTGCGGAATTGTGCCAGCGGCGATGGCTGCTGACGGAGAAAATGGCGGAGTACGTCGCGGCGCAAGCTCTCCGATTCCGAAAAGCGGTTGGCTTTTTCTCATCCGTGCCAATCGATCTGCAGCCGGGCCTGTTTCGCCCCTGAAACGGCGCCGTCCCCGGTTGAACCATGCGCAGTTGACGGTACGCTTTACCCCCATGGCACCCAGCAGCTATGACCCCTTCGAGCCGCGCCACGAGCCCGCACGCACGTTGTATTTGGCGTTCCAGAACGAAGCTCGGTTACGAAAGGGACGATCGGTGGAGGAGTGGATCCGCGCCGAGCGTGATGCGGTCTTCAACGCCGCCCGTGTTTACGCCGAGTCCAACGGTATGCGCGTTCCCACCCTGGCGGATGTTGAAGCTGCCGAGCGCTATGCAATGGGCAGCGCCGACTACGGACTGAAGTGGTCCCTGGGGGTGGAGCGGGCGATGCGGGAAACACGCTGAACGTGCCGCGCCGGCAAGGCGTTGTCGCCGACACGGCGACGTATCGGCTGGGCAGTGAAGATTCGCCGGTTGTCGGGCTGACGGTCCGCCCGCTTCGTGCTGCCACAAGACATCGCGCGCCCGAAAGCAGCTTTTCCCACAGCATCGGTGGAAAACGCTGTGGACAACGCAGGCGGGCTTGCTGCGGAGCCGCGCCGCAGCGTCGCGGCCTTAGATTGCCTGCTCTTTGGGCACCCGCGCTGCACGCGATGACAGCCAGCTCCAGGTCTTGCGCAGCGTCGGATCGAGAATGTCCTGCAGCAGCACCGAAATGCAGAGCGCCGCAAGCGCGCCAGCGGACATCATGAGAAGCGCGCGGGAACCTTCATCCACTGAAAGCGCTGCGCACCCGAGAGCAGCCATGACGAAAAGCATGGCCAACGCACTCGCGCTCAACAGCAGGCGCTGGCGGGACGTCAACGAGGTCGACTTCGACATGGTGATGGCTCCTTGTGGATGTCAGCAGATAAAGCAATTCTAGGCCTCGGATGCGGACCTGTGGTGTAGCAGCGCTGGGGTCCTCGCGGCTGCGACCACCTAAGCATCAACTTTGGCGTCCTGGCCGGGCGCAACTCGCGATTGCACCCCCGTAGTCTCGCGATGATTCGACGCCGCCGGTTCTTACGATGGTGGCGAGGGCTCAAGCCCTCAGCGAACGCCCCGACTCATGCTTTCCAAGGCCGCAAAGATCGTCGATCGCCTCCGCGCCCCTGCGCTGGGCATCGCGTCCGCATTCGGCACATCCATCTTCCCGAAAAGCGCAGCCCCCGCGCCAATCCGCGTGCCTTCGCTGAGGCTTCTACTTCTGGAAGAGGCCGGATGCGCAGAGGCCGCCGCAGTAGCCGCCGCGGTGCGAACGGCGAATTTGCCCATCAAGGTCACCACGGCGACGATCCGCGACTGCATCAGGTATGGCGCCGAGCTGCGTGCTGGCATCGGCATGCCCGTGGGCAGCGCTGACTATGTCCGAGCCTGCATGTCATTGGCGGGCATCACCGAGCCGAAGTGGGCCTGCTACCCCCGCGAGCTGGGCCGGTACATGTTGCAGGAACCGCGCAGGGTGCAGGCTGCAATAGCGTTGGCGGGGCGGCGCCCTGTCTTCCTCAAGCCCGTCACCGGCAAGGCTTTCAACGCATTCGTACTCCGCGCTGAAGCTGATCTGGATGCGGCCGGGCTTGAGCATCTCCGGGCATTCCAGCTCCTCAGCCCGAGCACGCCTGTGTGGTCAGCGAAAGCGCTGGCCATCGCCTCGGAATGGCGCTACTACGTGCTGTACGGCGAAGTTGTTGGGTTCGCACGCTATGCGCCGATCGGCACTGGGCAGTTCGTCAACCCTCATATCGCGGACATTGCAGCGATCATCGCCGCGATACCGCATGACGCTGCCTACGCCATCGACGTCGCCGTCTTGGAGCACGGGGAATGCACGGTTATCGCCCTGCGCGATGCGTGGGCGCTGCAGCTACTCGCGGGAGGCGCGAATGCTCCCGAACCGCTCGACTACTTGAAGCTCCTTTGGGCGAGATGGTCGCAGCTGGTCGTTGAGGCGCGCGACCAGGCCGCCGCCAACTCGCTGCCCCAGTCCGCCCGATGAATCGGGCAATGTCGCTGGATGCAGTTGCGGAGCGCATCTCTGGCCCGTTCAAGGGCTACTACCTGGCGGCGTACGCCTTGCCTGCCGACGACGGATTCGTCGGCTACGTCAAGATCAGCGCGCGACGTGTGCGAGACATCTGGACCTGCAGCGCCCTGGTGAAGGTGGGCTCATCGGCAGCGGGCTCTCCCAGTGACGCGATTGACCGCGCAGAAATCGTCGCCCGCCAAGCGATCAGTTCCTGGATACAACAGGGATTCTTCTAGCATTTGGGCGCGGCTGCGCCTTCCTCCCCGCGAGGAGAATGGTGGAATGGCCCATCCGAAGCCCCCTGCGTCACGCCTGCGCCTGCTGGCGCTCGCTGTGGTGACTCTGGCCGGCTGTGCGGCTGTAGCGGCCGCCAATGCCATCGGCTGCGAACAGTACGCCAAGGCAACCTCGTCACCCGGAGAAGTTTCGCGTCCGGTGAGCGCGGTGTTGCTCGAGGGGCAGCTATGTCGGACTCCCTCGGAATGCTCACAGGCGGTCCTGGTCCGCGGCGCCATCACGCCGGCGACTCTGGAGGCCCTTCATTCCCGTGCCAGCACCGCAAGACCGGCCAAGTTGTGGGTCTGCTTCCAGAGCCCTGGCGGGGCGCATTCAACGACTCTGGAAGGCGCATTGCCCGACAATGTGCGCACCTGCGTGGCAGATGTGATCGATGAGGCCGGCAAGCGCAGCAGCGGCCTTTGCGCGTCGGCATGCGCCTGGGTCTGGCTGTCCGCGCGCGAACGCGCCTTGTTCGGTGACAACGCGGTCGGTTTCCACCGCCCGTACCTTCACGACGCTGCAGTTTGCACGCCTGGAAACCTCTTCCACGCGGGCGTGGCGATGGCCGCTGGCTTGCTTGCCGACTTGCGCGACCCGGACCTCCCCGACCGCGAGCGGGCCACGCGCCAGATGCTGCGTGAGGAGGGCTTCTGGCGCTCCGCCTCCGAAGTGCGAGAGCTTCGCCGACACGAGGCGTTCACCCTCGGGTTGTCCGCGCAAGCCGAGGGGCCGGTGGCGGTCTTTCTGGTCGCCGCATCCCGCGATCAAGCCGCAGCTGCCAAGTAGCCTCGCGGCGCGACGGGGCAGGTGCACGGAGGCGCGCCACCGTGACGTCCTACTATCGCACGATGGATCTCGCAGCTCGACGCCGCGTCAAGGTCCCAATCATGGGAGTTCTGCAAGGCTGGTATGCCGACGAATACGCACGCTGCGCCCGCGAGATGCTCGCGGGAGACGCGCCGGCACTGGTGGGGCTGGGCTCCGTCTGTCGCCGCCGCCTGCATGGACCCGCGGGCGTTCTCGCGATCGTCCAAGCGCTTGATGCCGAACTCCCAACGGGCACCCGCCTGCACCTGTTCGGCATCAAGTCCGGGGCGCTGGCGGCGCTCGCGCCCTACGCTGATCGCATCGCGAGCTGCGACAGCTGTGCATGGGACATGGCAGTCCGGCGGCGCATGCCGACCGGCCGCACACAAGAGGTTCGCGCACACGCGATGCGTGGCTGCCATGCCCGCCAGACCGTGCTGGTCGGCACCGCGCGCGGGCACGCCCGCGCGAAGCAACCGCATCTGCTGCAGGCAATGCCGCGGCTACAGTCGTCTGAGGCGGTCGCGCTGGAGGCCGTTGGCAAGGTTCTCGCCGAACTGCACGCGAGCAACGACCTGTCCTACTTGGACGTGCGGTGGCTAACGGAGCAGGATGCCTACGTGGTTCAGGCGCTGCTGCGATCGCGAGGAGTCCAAGCATTCGCAGAGGAAGAGCCTGACGACGACTTCGGCCTCGGGATGGTGTATGCAGGGGTACGCGATGCGCTGGTGGCCGCGGGGCACCTGGTTGGCACTTCGAAAGGCTGCTGAACGGCGCTCGGCGATTACTGACGGTTGAACCGCTCTGCGATCACCTGCGGGTCGCTGTCGATCTGCGACTCCTTCGCGTGGGCGTTGAAAAGCAGCAGCAACTTGCCGAAATCGACCACCCGCAGATACTCGTCCTCTGTAGGCGTCGCGACGCTGGGAGGAAAACACTCATCCCATCCGTCCGTAGGTTCCGGGACTTGTCTGAGCCGATACTCGCCTTGTTCGGATCGATAGCACACCCACCGCGTTCCGTCGTCGAGCAGGCGGTAGTGGATAGAAGTTCCAGCAGCCAGGCCAGGTGCCCACGGCGGGCTCGGTGTCCGGTTTGGCACCGAAGGCCGATCGGTAGCGTTCGCCAGGTGGGCGTCCCCCTCCGTCTCTCCACTCGCCATGCGCTTGCGAATTGCGCCCCAGCGTGCCCCAGCCTCGGCTGATCTGCGCGCGCGCTCGGCTGCTTCCGCTTCCACCCACCGCGCTTGCGCTCTGCGTGCCTCGGCCTCGGCCGCCGCGTAAAGGCCAAGGTGATCATGCAATCGGTGCCACCGAAGTGCCAAGTTTCGGCGAACGAACTCCCGCGCGCCGGCCTCATCGCGCAGCTGGCCAACGGGATCGGGCAGCCACGCCATCAGCACGGCTTCCTCACCCGGCTCACTGGCGATCGACTCGTTTCCAATGCACACGTGCACGGCGGCTAGGCCACCCTCGCGCAAGCTCACGAACGCACTGGCGTCCGAGCTGCTACCGGCATCGGCAGGCTGAATCGGACCGGAGGGATGAGCCGTCCATGCCAGGGGTGCATTACCAGGAAGAGGGTGGGGAACCGAGAAGGGATGACTCACCCATCGACCCGAGCTCACAAGCTCTTCGACGACCAGCCGACGCAGGAGGTTCAGGGCACCGGCCGGACACTCCGGTGCCTCGCTCTTTTCGTGCGCAAAGTGCCAGTCGAGCTCCTGACCCTGGCGTGCCACCATGGGGCTACCGCACACCAGACAGAAGCAGCCGCAGGCTGCGCCACGTACCACATCCCCGATGTACCGGATGCGGCCGTGCTCATCACGAGCGGCAAAGATCCTGACCACAGTTGGGCGCCGAATGCGCAGAGCGCGATATTACGATGCCCGCAATGGTAGTCGTCAGCAGGCTAGCTGCAGGCGCCCTTGTCCCAACAGTCCCTGCGCCACTGCCAGGGCGGGGTCGGCGACGGTTCGGCCCACAGGCCACGCCGCGCGCCGCGCGCCTCCTCCTGGGCCGCGAGTACCGACTTGTCGCGAAGGTACCGCGCGCTCGCGGTATTTGCCCACGCGAATCCGTTCCGGGCTGCGGCTTTGTTGATGTGTTCTCCGTTGCGGAAGAAGTCGCACACCCGCCGCCCATAGCGGTCTTCGTCCACGCACCTGACGGTCACACCCGGCTTCCCCTCCAACTGTGCGGCGAGCCATTTGCCGGACTGGACGCTGAAAGGCTGACCTGGCCGGCCATAACCGTGGCTCATCTCGGGCGCGTCGATGTTTGCGAGTCGTACACGCTCCTTCCAGCCACGGACAACGACCGTATCGCCGTCCAGGACGCGCTCCACGACCACGGCGCTGCCAGGGCCCGCCTGTTGCAACTCCAAGACTTGGCTGTGTGCGGACTGCTTTGCCCCGCCCGCAGCCGCAATGAAAAAGGCGGCAAGAGCCGCTAGGGTGAATGTGATGCGTTTGATCATGTTCGCTCCAGAGTTCAACCAGCATGCTTGAAGCGACTCCCTTTTCAAGCCCCGGACGTGGTGGGAACTGTGCATTCACAAGCACTACCCGCGCAAGTGACGGCGTCCACATTCCCAGAACTGGACGTGATCGTTTGCCGCCCGCAGACATGCCCAATACGCTTTAGACATCTAGCTTGTTTCCAGCGTCGGCTGCGTGCCGACAAACACCGAACATCGGCGCCTTCTGAAACGGGGCGTCTTCAGTCAACGGCCGAATGGCCCCAACCAAAGGAGTGCTCAATGCACTGTCTCACACACGTCGCGCCTTTGCTGGTCAGGAGCTTGGCAGCGCCTGCGCTGTACGCGCTTCTTCCGGTCCCCATGAAGAATCTGCCCACGAAGTGCCCCGAGCTGCTGGCCAAGTTCGTCACGCCCATGGGCGCGATTCTGCCGCTCCATGAGGACGACTCGCATCGCGTCCGCAAGTACATGGCGCGCTACAACACGGAGGCGCTCACGAGCGACGGCATCGTCGCTTTCACGCTGGATGGCCATGGCAACCGACTTCTGCAATGCGATCCCGACGCCTGTGAACAGCCGCCACAGCGGCTCTTCGTGAAGTTCCTGCCCCAGACCTGGATTACGTCTGGCCGGGCTACCTGCGGCGCCGCGGAAGACGTGGACGTGACGGACGAAATTCTGGGACTCCCGGCCGGCGTTCTCTCGCAACTGCGCGATGGCGAGCCGCCGGCAGAGGTGCTGGTCGATCCGGAATCGCGTGGACATCTGGGTCCGTACAGCGTCTTCTGCGAAGCCCAGATCTGCGCCTTCTTCGGCGTGTCCCAAGCCGCAGACATCACGGAAGCGGTCATCGATGCCAAGCGCGCGGGTGTCAAGTTCGATCGCAAGCGGTTGCTTCTCGATCTTCACGGGGAAGCAGCATGGACGCTCGGGGTCGGCGCATCGAACCCGCCGCAGGCCTGCCTCGCCGCCAACACCGCGCCGGCTGGTGGCCAGCGCGTCGAGCCATTCCCGGGGCCCCCGATCGCGGCGGCCGCCTGATCCGCCACAACCTGAAGAACCCGGCCTGTCGGCCGGGTTTTTTCTTTTTGAGCAGACAAAGTGGGTGCAAACCGCTGTTGCACGCGGGCGAGGGCCGCGCCGGAGGCCAAGAATCCGGATGTAGACATCTCATCCAGCATGCCTAAGACTGCCGCCTTCAATACCGCACCTGAGTCACTCACCGACGAGCAACTCAGCGAGCTGGTCGCCGTCGAGCATTGGGCGCCACTAGGTGAACATCTCGAACGCCTTGTCGCGATGATCAGCGCGTCGACTGCGATGCCCGAGCGTACGACGATCCTGACGTGGATCTATCAGCGGCAAGGCGTGATGTCGTTCGGCGAACTGGCGGAGCGCCTCACCGGATTCGAGAACGTCACTGCGAAG